>NZ_CP022998.1:3187500-3530000 GCF_002277895.1 Rhizobium sp. 11515TR
CCGCACCGACCGGCTGGCTTCCGAAGCCTTGGTCGCCGTGCATATGTATCTCTCAGGCATGCCCGCAAGGGTCGCGTCTGGAGGCCAGCCATGAGCGGTCTCTCCTTTGCATTCGCATCACCGGCCATCCTGGCTGCGCTCATTCTGCTTCCTGCGATCTGGTGGCTGCTGCGCCTGACCCCGCCGCAGCCGCGAACCGAAGTGTTCCCGCCGCTCCGCATTCTGGCGAGCATCCTCAAGCGCGAGGAAACCCCGGCCCGCAGCCCGTGGTGGCTGACGCTGCTGCGCATGCTGCTGGCCGCCCTCGTCATCCTCGCCATCGCCAATCCGATGTTCAATCCGCGCACCAACACGCTCTCGAGCAGTGGCCCGCTGGTGCTGATGATCGACAATAGCTGGGCGAGCATTTCGGATTGGGAACGCCGTGTGCGCACGGCGGACGCGCTGATCGACGATGCCGACGCCAAGAGCATTCCGGTCTCAATCGCCTTCACCGCCGAACAGGGCAATGACGCGACGCCGGGTGCCGCGACATCGGCCCGCGACAAGCTGCATGCAATAAACCCCCGACCACTGGTGCCGGATCGGCAACGCGCCGCCGAAGCAGTGAAAGCGGCGCTCAACGGCAGCAAGCCCGGCACTGTCGCCTTCCTCTCCGACGGTATAGAGAGCAAGGACAAGGACGATATCGTCAGCCGCCTCGCCGCCCTGCAGCCGAGTGAGCTAAGGCTCATCGAGGGCGATGGCCGCGATGTCGTCGCGCTCACGGGCGCAGCCAATACCGCCAGCAACATGACCGTTACGGCAACACGACTAAACGGCAGCGGCCCGATGCGCCTCGGACTGACGGCGCAGGACAATCAGGGACGGCCGATCGCCGCCGGTTCGCTCGATTTCTCGGGCGGGCAAACGGTTGCGACCGGCTCCATTGCCGCGCCCTTCGAAATGCGCAATGATTTCGCCCGCATCAGCATCGACCGCCAGGCAAGCGCCGGCAGCGTCTATCTGCTCGACGACGGTTTTCGGCGCCGCCGGGTGGCGCTCCTCTCCGGACAGGCCGCCGACGAGTTCCAGCCGATTCTGTCGCCACTCTACTATATCCAGCGCGCTCTTCAGCCCTATGCCGATCTGACGCAGCCCAACAGCGCCGATCTCGCAAAGTCAATCCCCCAATTGCTCGCGGGCAATCCCTCCGTCATCATCATGGCCGATGTCGGCCGCCTGCCGCAGGAAACCTATGCGCCGCTGCAGAAGTGGATCGAGAGTGGCGGCACGCTCGTCCGCTTCGCCGGACCGCGCCTCGCCGCAGCTCCCGCCGACGATCCGTTGGTCCCGGTTACATTGCGGCAGGGCGAGCGCACGTTCGGCGGTGCTCTTTCCTGGGCCGAGCCGCAGCCGCTTGCAGATTTCCCTTTTTTCGGCCCCTTCGCCGGCATGCCGAAGCCGGATGATGTCCTGATCAAGCGGCAGGTTCTGGCCGAGCCGACACCGGATCTCGCCGAGCGCACCTGGGCAAGCCTCGCCGACGGCACGCCGCTGGTGACGGAAAAGCAGATGCAGGCCGGCCGCATCGTCCTCTTCCATGTCAGCGCCGAGCCGCAATGGTCCGATCTGCCGATATCTGGCAATTTCGTCGAGATGCTGCGCCGTATCGTCCAGCTGTCGCGCGCCGGCGGCGTCGCCTCGGGGCAAGCGACTGCTTCCAAGACAAGTGAAGCAATGCCACCCTACCGGCTCCTGACCGCCAAGGGCGTCTTGACCAGTGAGATCGGCAGCGCCCGCCCGCTGGAACCAAGCAACAAGGCAACCGCAGTCGCAAGTTTCGACAACCCGCCTGGCCTCTATGGTTCCGAAGAGGGCTTCAGCGCGCTCAATACCCTGCCAAGCGGCGCAGCGCTCAAGCCGCTGGATACCTCGGCAGCTGGCGTAGCGGCACATGAAGGCCTGATTGGGGGCGAAGCCTGGTCGGCCAAGCCGATCCTCTTCACCCTCGCCTTCCTCCTGCTGCTGGCGGACAGCATCATCGTCCTGTTCATGAATGGCGCCTTCCCGCGCCTGGGCAGATCGGCCAAGACGATTGCGGGCGGTGCGGCGATGCTGCTGCTGGCCGTCTCGCTCGCCATGTTCCTGCATCCGACAGGTGCGCTCGCCGACGATTCGAAACCGGGCGACGACGCCATCTTCTCGCGGCTGGACAAGACGCATCTCGCCTATGTCGTGACAGGCGAAACGGACATCGATCACATTTCGGAGCGTGGGCTTGCCGGCCTCTCCGACTATCTCACCTATCGCACGACACTCGAACCCGGCCCACCGGTAGGGGTGGATCCTGCCAAAGATGAACTCGCCTTTTACCCGCTGATCTACTGGCCAATTTCAGCAACCGCGCCGATGCCGTCCAATGACGCCATCAACCGCATCGACGCCTATATGCGCAACGGCGGAACCGTGCTCTTCGACACACGTGACGCGATCGACACGATGGGCGACACTTCGTCGCCGAGCCCGAACGGGCAGCGACTGCAGCAGATCCTCGCCAATCTCGATATCCCTCCCCTGGAGCCCGTGCCTGCCGGCCATGTGCTGACCAAGTCCTTCTACCTGCTATCGAGCTTCCCCGGGCGCTATGCCGACAGTCCGCTCTGGGTGGAAGCGCGTCAGGATGCGCGTCGCGATGCAAACGCGGTCGCGACCTCCGACGGGGTGACGCCAATCATGATCACGGGCAATGATTTTGCCGGCGCCTGGGCCATCGGCGACAACGGCTCGCCGCTATTGCCCACCGTGCCTCCAGACGAGACCCAGCGAGAATATGCCTATCGCACGGGCGTCAACATCATGATGTACATGCTGACCGGAAATTATAAGTCCGATCAGGTCCACGTTCCCGATATCCTGCAGCGCTTGGGGCAATAGTATGAATATCGGTTTTGCCCCCTTCCTCCCCTGGCCTGTGCTTGCCGCTTTGGCGGTGCTGACGCTGGCCATCGCAGCACTTGCCATCTACAGGCGCCTGCGCGGCGGTTGGATCCGCGCCCTGGCGGGCATCGCCCTGCTGGCGGCACTCGCCAACCCGGTGCTGATGCAGGAGGATCGCGATCAGCTGACGACGATCGTTCCCGTCGTGGTTGATCGCAGCCTCAGCCAGCAGACGCCGGAACGTACGAAAATGACGGATGAAGCTTTGGCGATGCTCAAGGATCGACTGGCGCAGTTCCCCCGCATTGAGCCTCGCATCGTGGAATTCCGCGATCCGGCGGAATCGGAATCGCCTTCAACACGGCTTTTCTCTGCCCTTTCCTCGGCAATCGCCGACGTGCCCCCGGCCCGCATTGGCGGTGCCATCTTCCTGACAGACGGCCAGATTCACGATATCCCCGGCGCCAATCAGCAGCTCGGCTTTGACGCGCCCGTCCACGGGCTAATCACGGGCAAACCGGACGAATTCGATCGCCGCGTCGAGATCGTGCGCGCCCCTCGCTTCGGTCTTGTCAACGAAGAGCAGCAGCTCGTCTTCCGGGTCGTCGACGATGGCAAGAGCCCCGGCGGCACCGCGGCAGTCACGGTCAAGATGAATGGCGACGAGATCGCCACGCTGCAGGCCACACCCGGCCAGGACACGCCCTTCAGCTTCAAGGTGCCGCGCGCGGGCAACAATGTCCTCGAATTCGCAGTCGCCGAAGTGCCTGGCGAAGTCACCGGCATCAACAATCAGACGGTCCAGCTGATCGAAGGCATCCGCCAGAACATGCGCGTTCTCCTTGTTTCGGGTGAACCGCATGCCGGCGAGCGCGCCTGGCGCAACCTGTTGAAATCGGACGCCTCGGTCGATCTCGTGCACTTCACCATCCTGCGTCCGCCGGACAAGCAGGACGGCACGCCGATCAACGAGTTGTCGCTGATCGCCTTCCCGACCCGCGAGCTTTTCGTCGACAAGATCAGCTCTTTCGACCTGATCATTTTCGATCGCTATCAAGACCGTCAAAACGTCCTGCCGACAATCTATTATGATTACATGGCGCAATATGTCGAAAACGGCGGCGCCTTGCTGGTCGCGGCCGGCCCCGAACATGCCGGCGGCAGTTCGATTGCGCTGACGCCGCTTGCCTCGGTGCTGCCGGCCGAGCCGACGGGCCAGATGATCGAGAAAGCCTTCTATCCGCGCCTTTCGGACCAGGGCAAGAAGCACCCCGTCACGCGCGGGCTGGACGGCTCCGAAACCGAGCCCCCGCATTGGGGCCGCTGGTTCCGCAGCGTCGATGTGGAGAGGCCGCAAGGCCAGACCGTAATGGTCGGCGCTGACAACAGTCCCTTGCTGGTGCTGAACCGCGTCGGCCAGGGTCGCGTCGCCATGCTGCTCTCCGACGAGGGCTGGCTGTGGGCGCGCGGTTTCGAAGGCGGCGGCCCGCACGTGTCGCTCTACCGACGCATTGCCCATTGGCTGCTCAAGGAGCCGGCACTGGAAGAGGAGGCACTGACGGCCAATGCCGCCGGGCGCACGCTGCAGGTAACGCGCCAGACGATCGGCAACGATCCCGGCCCGGCCACGATCAAGTTGCCTTCCGGCCAGACGGAAACCTTGCCGCTGAGGCAGACCCAACCGGGTCTCTATCAGGCCGAGAAGCATATGAACGAAATCGGGCTCTACCAGATCGCCAACGGCAATTTGTCGACACTCGTTCATATCGGCGCAATCGATGCTCCGGAATTCAAGGCGATGATCTCGACCACCGAGACGCTGAAGCCCCTAGCACAGAAAACGAAGGGTCTCGTCACCCGCGTTGCCGGCGCAAATGGTGGCGTGACGGTGCCGCAGGTTTTGCCGGTGCGCGGCGCCGTTCGCGTCGCCGACGGTCAGCGTCTGACCATCCGCATGACCGACGAAACCGTGCTGAAGGGGATCAATACCCTGCCGCTCTTTGCGGGCTTTGCCGGCCTTGCAGCCCTTCTCTTTGCTTTTTCCGCCACATGGTGGCGCGAAGGACGATGAATGTGATGAAGATCGAAGTGACCGATACGCCATCGGAAAGCGAGCTTGCGGCCATCAGCGAGGGATTGACGGCTTTCAACACCATCGACGTCGGCCCGTCCGGCCGGCAATCCCTGGCCGTTCTGATCCACGATGATGCCGGTAAGACCATCGGCGGCATATCCGGTTACACCGCCTGGGGATGGCTGTTCACCCAATGGCTCTTCGTGCCGGAAAGCCTGCGCGGCCAGGGCATGGCCGGAAAGTTGCTGGACGCGGCGGAAGCGGAGGCGAGCACGCGGGGCTGTTTCGGCGCATGGATCGATACCTTCAATCCACAGGCGCTGAAAGCCTATCAACGGCAGGGCTATGCCATCTTCGGCGAACTGCCGGATTTCCCGGCTGGTCGCAGCCGATTCTTTCTGAAGAAGACGTTGTCGCCCCGCTGACATCAAGCAGGGCGATTTTCTATTGATAGCGCCTTAGACAGCGATCGCCGTGAACTGTACGACATCATCCAGATCGTTGTCGTCTTCGGCTTCGGCTTCGGTAGCCGGAACGGAATCATCGCGCCAGGCAATCGCGCCGTGCAGCCGCGCATGCGTGTCTGCAGCGATCGGCACGACGAGCACCCGGTTGGGATCGACAGGCCCCGGGAAGGTCAGCGCGTTGTAGGCGACCTTCTGGAAACCGAGCGGGCAATAATAGGGCGGATCGCCGATCAGGATGACGGCTTCCGATCCCTTGCGCTGAGCAGCGGCCACCGCGATCCGCACGAGCTCGCGGCCGATTCCCTTGTTCTTGTGCGACGGACGCACGGCAAGCGGGCCGAGCAGATGTCCCTTGACCGATCCGGCCAGCACCGGCGTCATCCGCACGGAGGCGATCGTCTCGCCATCATCGGCGCAGATAAAAGACAGCAACCGGTCATGCGGCCCCTGCTCGCGAATGCGCGCAGCAGCGCGGGTAAACCGCCCCGGACCGAAAGCTTCTTCGTTGATGAGTTCGATAGCAGCGTCGTGCGACGCATCCTCAGTGAGGTAGACCAGATCGTGCTTGTACATTAGCCCAGAAAACCAGATAGACGGACGATATTGTTCCCGAAAGCGCTCATCGAGCGTTCAAGATCATCGGCGTCGTCGCAGGCTTCTGGTTACTTTCATGACAAGGGGTCCTTAAAGTGTGAGAAGCCGGATAGCAGGAAATATCCGGCGCGTCCAATGCAAAATGCATCCTGCCGTTCATTCATGCAAGATCTCGATCTCGACACCACCCCATAAGCCCGCGAGGGGCACCTATGACGCAGTGTTCATCATTTGCCGTCTCGAAATCCGGAGCGCATACCGTATCTCTAGAGATATAGTTTCGGTAGTTTTCCGGAAGGATGAAGCAATGGGTATGTTGGTTAACGGCGTCTGGCATGACGTCTGGTATGATACCAAAGAGACGAAGGGTCATTTTAAGCGCGCTGCATCGCAGTTTCGAAACTGGGTGACCGCGGATGGCAGCGCCGGCCCGACAGGCACCGGCGGCTTCAAGGCAGAGGCCGGACGCTATCATCTCTACGTGTCACTCGCCTGCCCCTGGGCGCATCGAACTCTGATCTTCCGCAAGCTGAAGAAGCTTGAGGAGCTGATCTCCGTCTCGATCGTCGATCCGCTGATGGTTGAAAACGGCTGGGAATTTAAAGGACAGGATGGCGGCACCGTCGACCATCTCTTCGGCGCGGCGAAGCTCTGGGAAGTCTATGTGAAGGCCGATCCGCATTATTCTGGCCGCGTGACTGTTCCCGTTCTCTGGGACAAGCAGACCGGCACGATCGTCAACAACGAGTCGGCCGAAATCATCCGGATGTTCAATACGGCCTTCGATGGCTTGACCGGCTCCAAGACCGATTTCTATCCCACCGATCTACAGGCCGATATCGATGCATTGAACGAGCGCGTCTACCATACCGTCAACAACGGCGTCTACAAGGCCGGCTTTGCGACGACGCAGGAGGCCTATCAGGAAAACGCACTCCGCCTCTTCGAAACCCTCGACATGCTCGATGAGCGACTGGCGAGGCAGCGCTATCTATTCGGCGATCGCTTGACGGAGGCCGACTGGCGGCTGTTCACGACACTGGTTCGTTTCGACGCCGTCTATGTCGGACATTTCAAATGCAATATCCGCCGCATCGCCGATTATCCCAACCTCTCGGCCTACCTCCGGGATCTCTATCAGATCGGCGGCGTTGCCGAGACGGTGAACATCGGGCACATCAAGAACCACTATTATCGCAGCCACAAGACGATCAACCCGACAGGCATCGTGCCGATCGGACCGGAACTCGATTTCGATCGCCCGCATGGGCGCGAGCAGCTGGCAAAAGCCGCCTGACCCAAGGCGTCGGAGGCTACCAATAGCTGGAGGGAGCCTCCGCTCCTTCCAATTCCTTCAACCGGCGATAGGTTGCCTTCGTCGTGCCTGGCGGCAGCGCATCGACCGGAAAGAAGCCGCTTTCGACGATTTCGCGATCCGGCTTGCGCGGCGAGGTCTGGGTGACCTCGACGCGATAGAAGACGACATGGTCGCGTTTGCTGGTGTGATTGTTGAAATAGACGTGGAAGAGCTGCGGCTTGCCCGAGATCACCAGATTGCCCTCCTCGCGCAGCTCCTTCTCAAGCGCCTGCTCCACAGTCTCATGGCGTTCGACGCCGCCGCCGGGCATATGCCACCCGGCGATATAGGAATGCCGAACAAGAAAAATCCGCCCTTCGCCATCGAAGCAGGCGGCGCGCACGCCGATCGTCATGCTGCGGGTCAGCACGAAATAGACATGCAACGCGCGGCCGAACAGACGCACAGCCAAACCCTGCCTCTCATCGCGTCGATTGTCTTCGCTCATGCCTTAACCCCGGCATCGTGATCTGCAATCGGATCGAGGATGTATTTGTTTTGACAATAGAGTGGGCTATGTCTCATCCCATGTTCAAGCTCGCGCATATTTCCGATGTTCACCTTGGTCCACTGCCACGTCTTTCGATCAGAGAACTCGCCTCCAAACGCATTACCGGATTTGTGAACTGGCACCGAAACCGGCGCAAGCATCTTTTTGGGGATACGCTCGATGTCCTTCTTGACGACATCAAGGCGAGGCAGGCCGATCATCTGGCCGTAACCGGCGATCTCGTCAACCTTGCGAGCAGCATGGAGATCCAGACAGCGGCCGCATGGCTGAAGACTGTCGGCGATCCTCTCCATACATCAGTCGTTCCCGGCAATCACGATGCCTACGTGCCCGGCGCCTACGAAAAGGCCATGCGCTCCTGGTATCCCTATGTCCGCGGCGATGAGGCTCCCGCCGAATGGCAGGAGGACAAGCGCATTTTCCCCTATCTGCGCGTCCGAGGTCAGGTCGCTATTGTGGGATGCTCCACAGCCGTCGCCACCCCACCCTTTGCCGCAAGCGGCTTCTACTCCTCACGCCAGGCCCGCGAGACGGTGAATATCCTGCGTGCAGCCGGGGATGCCGGGCTCTTCCGTGTGGTCATGATCCATCACCCGCCCATTCGCGGGGCAACCAGTTTCTACAAGCGGATGATCGGCATTCGCCGTTTCGCGGCCGTCATCTCGACTGGCGGCGCCGAACTTGTCCTGCATGGCCACACACATCTCAACACCTTGCATTGGCTGCGCGGCCATATGGGCCCGGTCCCGGTCGTCGGGATTGCCTCAGCATCGCAAGGGGTCGGCGGATTGAAGCCGCGCGCTGCCTATAATCTCTTCACCATCGCCGGCCGTCCTGGTGCCTGGGAACTGAAGGCGGAGCGTTATAGCCTCAGCGACAGTGGCAGCGGCGTCGACCCCGAAGGCCTCGATATTCTGGCGACATGGGGAGCCTTTTAGCGTCGTTGTGCGCATCGTTTCGGTAGCGTTTTCTAAGATACGGAGCTACAATCGAAGCATTGGAATCTCGAAATGCGGGACGGATTTTGAGGTCGCGACAAGGAGCACCGCAATGCCGGCTTTCGAAGCCCGTATCCGGCAGGGTTGCTGCTTCTTGGAAGGCTCGGGCCAGCGCCGGGACAGTACCGGCTGACACATTGTGGGATTACTGCAGTGAGAATGACAGTCAAGCGCGCGGGTGCTTTTGAAGACTTGCGAAACGGCACGGAAATGGTTCATACCAGTACAGGACAATTATTCCGCTCGCATCACCTTTCTTACGGGGAAGGCTGTCCATCGCGGAAGCAGATTGTCGATGTAACAACCTCCAACGCCTTCCTGGAACGATCATGCCAACGCCGGTAGCAGCCATTGATATCAGACGCGATCTGGTCGGCCTTCTTCCGAAGCTTCGCCGTTTTGCGGTGACGCTGACCGGCGATCTCGCCGAGGCGGACGAGCTTGTTCAAAACGTCTGTCAGCGCGGCATAGCCAAGTTCCATCTTTGGAACAGCGGCGGCAAGCTGGAAAGCTGGCTCTATACGATGGCCCGGCATCAATGGGTCGATGAGGCGCGACGCCACAAATTGCGCCCCGCCGCAAAGGGCAGTGCACTAGAACAGGGCGAGCCGATATCCGGCACCCATTTAAATCTTGTAGAAGCCGGCGAAGCGCATCGTCTCGTCACATCTTTGCCAGAAGGTCTTGCCAGTGTCTTCCTGCTGGTCGACGTCGAAGGGCACAGCTACAAGCAGGCCGCCGACGTCCTCGGCATCCCTTTGTCGGCAGTGATGTCAAGGCTCTCCAGCGCACGCCTTTACCTTGCCTCCCAGGGTCATAGTCGCTCGCCTCGAAGGTTTTAAGCATTGCAGGACATGAAGAAAACGCCGCTCGAAGTCCGCTTGTCCGCCTTCATGGATGGCGAGACGAGCCGCGAAGAAAAAGAAGAGCTGGAAAAGCTTATCGCCTCGGATCCGAACGCGCGACGTATTTTCGATGAGCTGAAGCATGGCTCCGATGTCGGTCGCAAGGCTTTTGACGAGGTTTTGAAGGAGCCGGTGCCGCTCGCGCTCGTTCGCTCCATCAAGAGCACTCAGCCTCCGAAGAACCGAGATCCCTCTCCCCGCCTCACCCGGCAATCGTTGAAGCTGGCGCCCACGGGCAAGCAATCGCTGGCCGCGGCTCTCATCCTGTTCGCCGTCGGCGGCGGCATCGGTTATCTTTTCGGCGTGCAGCCCGCTGACGTCCCAGCAAACCCTCCGCCGACCCAGACACAGGCTATGACACGCAACTGGCTGGATGATATCGCCGCCTATCACCGCATCTATTCGCGCCAGCCGCAGCGTATGGTCGAGCTGCAGGCAAGCCAGCTGGACGAAATCGCCAAGTGGCTGGTGAGCACGGTCGGCGTCAAATTCAATTTTCCGGACCTTGCTGCCGATGGTCTCGTCTTCCAGGGCGCGCGCATGTCCATCGCAGCCGGCAAGCCAGTCGGCCAGCTGATCTACAAGAACCTCGACGGTGATGTCGTCGCCATCTGCTTTACCAAGACGGACGGCGTTGCCGACGACGATTTCAGCGAAACCATCAAGGACGATATCAGCATCGTATCCTGGCACCGCAACGGCACCACCTATGCGATCGTCGGCCCTTCCTCGGATGCAATGCTCGATCAGATCGCCAATCGGGTATCCTCGGAAATCTGACTGATATCCCATCCGTTTTGCGGCTTGCGGCTGCCAGCCGATCGGTGGATAATGGGCAGCGACAACCGCATGAGCTCGATAGTCTTGCTGGAGTTTCGACATGTCCGATGTTCTGCTGACCATTCCTGAAATCGACAGACGTATCGCGGCGATAAGGGAAAACCTTCGCGAACTGATCGAGCAGGCAGCAGCCTTTTCCGGCGCCGCCGACGAAGAACGGACGTCTGAGCGGATAGCCGAGCAGGAAGAAGAGCTCGAGCGTCTGACGAAGCAGCGCGATGAGCTTGCCAAGGGCAAGGCCTGAGCAAAACTCACCATTGAAGCACATATGCTTGGACGAGCTCGACGCGAGCCTTGGAAAGAACGGCACTCGCCCTTCGATGTCGAACGATCACGATACAATTGCTGCTGACATCGGCGCCGATACACGCTATAGAGGTTGTACCGACCCATGAGGAGAGCACTCTGATGAAAAATCACGGCACAGGAAACCACCGCTGAAAGGCAGTGCCGTGAAGGGCTGCTTTATCGGCCCGACCATCAGATTGATTTCTTCGCCCGTGGAGGGCACTCATGTTTCGTCGCTTTGAAGAGCTTGTCGATCCGTTTCAGGATCATGACGAGCCGCAGCCATCACCCAAGGCCTGGCGCTATCTCCTAACCAATCTTCGCCCGTTTCGCACGGTCGTGGCGATGAGCCTTGGTCTAACCGTGATCGGCGCCATCATCGAGATCTGGCTCATCGGCTATTCGAGCCGGCTGGTGGACGATCTCGCCGCCGCCCGACAGGATGATTTCTGGACATCCGAAGGAGGCGGACTGCTGGCCGCCGCCGCCCTCGTCCTGATCGGACGGCCTCTTGCCGGCTATCTCCGCGAAAGCCTGGATGACATCGCGTTCCGGCCGAATGCCGAGACGCTGTTCCGTTGGCGGGCTCACCGTCGTGTCCTTCGGCAATCGGTCAGCTGGTTCCGTCAGGACTTTTCCGGGTGTATCGCCAGCCAGGTGCGCGACATAGGCACGGCAGCAACGGGCGCGGCCTATCAGGTCCTGCACACGCTTTCCTTTGTCACGATCTATGTCGCCGGCTCGCTCTGGCTGATGGCCTCGATCGACTCGCGCCTCATCTGGCCCTTATTGGTCTGGCTTCTCTGCTATCTCGGCCTGATGGCCTATGTCATCCCTCGCCTGCAGAAGGCTTCCGCACAATACCAGGGCGCCTATGCGGAGCTGACGGGCATGTTGGTGGACAGCTATGCCAATCTCGATCTCATCAAGCTTTTTGCCGATGCAAAAGCGGAAGACAAGGAAGCCCGCCGTCGTTTCTCGCAAGCCCGCGAAACATTCGTCCGAGTGCAGAGACTCGAGGTGCTGGTCAATTCGAGCATGCTGTTTCTCGGCAGCTTCCTCATTGTCGCGCTCGTCGGCTATGCGGTCGTGCTGTGGCAGTCCGGCGGCGCACCGCTAGGACTGATCGCGGCATCGCTCGCCTTGAGCTTCCGTATAACCGGCATGGCCGAATGGATGCTGGATGCGGTGTCGTCGCTTTTTGCCCATCTCGGCGTCATGCGGCAGTCACTGCTGACCGTCTCGCAGCCGCTTGCGATTGCCGATATGCCGGACGCCAAGCCGCTTGCCGTCACCAAGGGTGAGATCGTCTTCCGGAAGGTCACGCACCGCTACGGCAAGGAAAATGGGGGGCTCGACGCCATCTCGCTTCGAATTATGCCCGGCCAAAAGGTCGGTCTTGTCGGTCGTTCCGGCACCGGGAAATCGACCCTGGTCAACCTGCTGCTGCGCTTCTTCGATCCGGAAGCCGGCATCATCGAAATCGACGGCCAGGATATCCGGCAAGTGACGCAGGATAGTCTGCGCCGCCAGATTGCCGTGGTCGGCCAGGAGGTATCGCTCCTTCACCGCTCCATCCGCGATAACATCGCCCATGGCAATCCCCGCTTTTCGGAGCATGCGATTCTCGCTGCGGCCGACAAGGCTGCCGCCAGCGATTTCATCGCGGGCCTGCGGGATCAGGAAGGAAGAACCGGCTTCGACGCTCACGCCGGCGAACGCGGCGTCCAGCTCTCCGGCGGTCAGCGGCAGCGCGTCGCGATTGCCCGTGCTATCCTGAAGGATGCCCCGATCCTGGTGCTCGATGAAGCAACCTCCGCCCTCGATTCCGAAGTCGAAGCCGAAATCCAGGAAACGCTCTATAGCGTCATGGAAGACAAGACGGTGATTGCCGTTGCCCATCGTCTGTCGACCATCGCACGCATGGACCGCATTGTCGTGCTCGACCACGGCCGCATCGTCGAGGACGGCACGCATGCAGAGCTGATCGCCCAAAGCGGCATCTACGCAACGCTGTGGTCGCACCAATCCGGCGGCTTCATCGAAGAGGACGAGCCAGCGGCCGACTGATGTGCAATAAAAGTGTCCCCTCGAACACGAGGGGACCTTTCAAATCAGAACTGTAGCAAAAACCTAAGCCTTAGGCCGCCTTGACTGCAAGCACCCGGTTTGCCGCCGATACGATCGCCTCGAGAGACGCCGCGACGATATTGGTGTTGACGCCGGCGCCGAAAAGCTTGCCGCCCGGATAGGAAACCTCGACATAAGAGATCGCCGCGGCGTTGGAGCCGTGCTGGAGCGAATGCTCGGAATAATCCTCGACCGACATCGGAATGCCGAGATAGATCGAGAGCGCATTGATGAAGCCATCGATCGGGCCGTTGCCGCGCCCTTCGATACGCTTTACCTCGCCATTGTCGGTGATTTCGGCCGCGACGATGCGCTGCCCCTTGTGCTCGGGATCGGCGAAGGTGTGGTGGTCGACGAAGCGGAGCCGCGCGTCGGGCTGCGTCACATAGCGCTCGATGAAATGCTCGTAGATGCGCTTCGACGGCAATTCCTTGCCTTCCTCGTCGGTGATCCGCTGGATTTCCTCGCGATATTCGACCTGCAGATTGCGCGGCAGGTTCAAGCCGTAGTCCTGCTGCATGATATAGGCGATGCCGCCCTTGCCGGACTGCGAGTTGATGCGGATGATCGCCTCATAGGTGCGGCCGACATCCTGCGGATCGATCGGCAGGTAAGGCACTTCCCAGACCGGATCGTTGGCGACCTTGGCGGCCTTCATGCCCTTGTTGATCGCATCCTGATGCGAGCCGGAGAAGGCGGTGTAGACCAGTTCGCCGACGTAAGGGTGACGCTCGCCGATCGCCATCTGGTTGGAATATTCGAAGACTTCTTTCATGCGCTCGATATTCGAGCAATCCAGCTCCGGATCGACGCCCTGCGTGAACATGTTCAATGCCATGGTGACAACGTCGACATTGCCGGTGCGCTCGCCATTGCCGAACAAGGTGCCCTCGACGCGGTCGGCGCCGGCCATCAGCGCCAGCTCGGCAGCAGCAATGCCCGTGCCGCGGTCATTGTGCGGATGCAGCGAGATGATCAGATTCTCTCTGTTATCGAGATTGCGGCACATCCATTCGATCTGGTCGGCATAGATGTTCGGCGTCGCCATTTCGACCGTCGACGGCAGGTTGATGATCAGCTTGTTATCAGCCGTCGGCTTCACGACGTCGATGACAGCGTTGCAGATTTCCAGCGCCACATCGAGCTCGGTGCCGGTGAAGCTCTCCGGCGAATATTCGAAGCGATAGCCGCCACCGGCCTTGGCCGCCATGTCTGTGATCATCTTGGCCGCATCGACGGCGATCTGCTTGATGCCTCGCACATCCTTGGCAAACACGACGCGGCGCTGCAATTCGCTAGTGGAATTATAGAAATGCACGATCGGCTTGTTGGCGCCTTCCAGCGCCTCGAAGGTGCGGGTGATCAATTCCGGGCGGCACTGGACGAGAACCTGCAGCGACACATCGGCAGGCACGTTGCCCTGCTCTATACACCAGCGGGCGAAGTCGAAGTCGGTCTGCGAAGCCGAGGGGAAGCCGATCTCGATTTCCTTGAAACCCATATCCAGCAGCAGCTGGAACATACGCGCCTTGCGGTCATGACCCATGGGATCGACGAGGGCCTGATTGCCGTCGCGCAAGTCGACCGAGCACCAGATCGGCGCCTTGGTGATGGTCTTGGACGGCCAGGTCCGGTCGGGAATATTGATCTGCGGATAAGCGCGGTACTTTACCGTCGCTTCGGGCATGCCTTTTGGGGAATGGCTGTTCGCGTCCATGGTCTCGTCTCTTCCTTTCCCGTCATTTTATCCCGCGTCTTAGCCGATCGGATGCGGCTTGGCGATGACAAATGCGGACCCTTTGCGGGTAAGCTGTCGATTTTAGGGTAAGTCGCGAGGAGCGATGGCCAGCGGGCTTTTCGGCCGCCGGGCGCTCCTCAAAGGACCCGGCAACCGCGCGTAAGGCCGAGGAGGAGAAGCGAAGTAAGGGCGCGCGTATTGTCACGCAGGGCAACGCGCCCACGTGCAATCTGTTCGGAAATCTTTGCGCTATTCAGCTTCATGGCCGCGCTTATAGCCGCCGGATCAAAAAGAAGCAACCCCTCGCCTACTTCTTCAGCATCTGCACGCCGCGCGACAGGGCCAGCATCAGCCCGCCGGCGATCAGCCCCCAAAAGGCTCCGGAGATGCCGCCGAAGGAAACACCCGATGCCGTCACCAGAAACGTGATGGCGGCGGCTTCGCGCGATTCCGGCTGCTGGAATGCGTTCAAGGCGGAGTTGGAAAGCGCACCGACCAGCGCCAGACCGGCAACGGCCTCGATCAGAATCGGCGGCGCCAACGCCACGAAAGCTGTGACGGCACTCGCCAATAAACCGAAGACGATATAGCCGACGCCGGCGACGATCGCCGCCCAATAGCGCCTTCCGGGGTCGGCATGGGCATCCTGCCCGGCACACATCGCTGCAGTGATCGCCGCGAGATTGACAGCATGGCCGCCAAAGGGAGCGGCAAGCAGCGAGAAAAGGCCGGTCACGGCAAACAGCGGACCCGGCTTGGGATCATAATCGTGCACCTTCAACACCGCGATGCCGGGAATGTTCTGCGACGCCATCGTCACGATGAACAGCGGCAGCGCGATCGACACGATGCCGGCAAGCGTGAAGATCGGCTTCACGAATTCGACGGTCGGCAGCAGCGAATGCTCGAGCGAGGCGAAGGCACCATCCGGTATCTTCACGCCGAAGGCCAGCACCAGGGCAAAGGCCGCAAGCGCAGCCGGCACCGCCCATAGCCGCTTGAACGACCCGACGACGATCCAGGCAAGGATGATCGGCAGGCCGAAGGCAGGATTGAAGGCGATCGCCTTCACCGGCGCAAAGCAGAGGCCGAGCAGAACGCCGGCCAGCATGGCATTGGCAAGCGGCGCCGGGATCGAGGCAACGGCACGACCGAAAGGCCGGAACAGCCCGGCAACGACGATCAATATGCCACAAATGAAAAATGCACCAACAGCCGCCGGGAAGCCGCCCTCGATCGCTCCGGCGCTCGCCAGCAGTGCGGCTCCTGGCGTCGACCAGGCAATGCTGATCGGAAGCCTTGTCGCCACGCTGAGCACGATCGCGCAGAGGCCCATCGCCACGGAAAGCGCCGTCAGACCGGAGGCAGCCTGCGCATCCGTGGCGCCCACCACCTGCAGGCCGTGGAAGACCACGGCGAAGGAACTGGCAAAGCCGACGAAAGCCGTAAGGCACCCCATGAACAGGCTTTGAACGGAAAAATCTTTGAGCATGGCGATAGAGACTCGAAGAGCGCAGAAGGATCGATTGAACCCGCATGGAGCATCACAAGCATCGGGCGTGCAAGTGCTGTTTTCGCGCGAAACGACAGTCTCGCTGCATAATCACTTGCGGATTATATCCTCCTCAAGAGGAATTGTGCACAAATGCGCACATTGACTCTCTTGTTTATACACGATAATGCATGATTATGAGCAATCCATTCCCCTTGTCCCGCCGGGACGTCATCGAAGCGCGGCTTGCAGAGGGCCGGCAGATCGTTGCCGCATCTCTGGCTGCCGAATTCAACGTGTCTGAGGATGCCGTGCGCCGCGACCTGCGGGCCCTTGCCGCTGAGGGCAAATGCCGCCGCGTCTATGGCGGCGCGCTTCCCCTGTTGACACTTTCCCAGCCCATGGCCGCCCGCGTCGGACAGGAATCCGGCCGTAAGAAAGCCTTGGCCAAAGCCGCCATTGCGATGGTCGAGCCGGGCGAATTCCTGTTTTTCGACAGCGGCAGCACCAATCTCGCGATGGTCGATCTTCTGCCGAAGGACCTGGACGTGACCATCGCGACGAATTCCATTGATATCGCCAGCGCCATCATGAAGCGCGGCGATATCCCGCTCGTCCTGATCGGCGGCGCAGTAGATCCCGTCGTCGGCGGCAGCGTCGATGCGTCCGCCGTTGCGGCCATCGAAGCCATGAACATCGACCGTTGTTTCCTGGGTGTCTGCGCCATTTCGGCAAGAAACGGCATCAGCGTGTACGAACATGCAGATGCGATCTTCAAACGAACGCTGCTGAAGAGAAGCGCAGCACGCATCGCCTTGATTACCTCGGAGAAATTTCATGAACGCGCGCCGCACCGCATCGGCGGCGCTGGCGATATCGATTGGCTTGTTGTCGAGGATGACCTGGCTGTTGCTGACGAAAAGGCGGCCGTCGACGCCGGCTTCTCGCTCGTCAAAGCAAGCGACGTCACATCATCCTCTTGATTTCGAAAGATAAGAAATGACCATGCAATCCACGGATCGGTCGGAAACCCGGCTGGCAACACGACTTGCTTTTCTGGTTGGAGGTTTTGCCCTCGCCTGCTGGGCTCCCCTTGTTCCCTTTGCCAAGGATCGCCTCGGCGTCGATGATGGTGTGCTGGGCATGCTACTGCTTTGCCTCGGCCTGGGCTCGGTGGCGGCAATGCTTGCGACTGGCATTCTGAGCGCGCGCTATGGCAGCAAGCCGATTATCATCGCGGGCGGTCTCGGCCTCGCGCTCATTTTGCCGACGCTGGCGGTCGCGAGCACGCCGTTCACCCTCGGCCTTGCGCTGGCAGCCTTTGGCGCCTGTCTCGGCTCGCTCGATGTCGCCATGAACATCCACGCCGTCGAAGTAGAGAAAGGCGCGGGTCGGCCCTTGATGTCCGGCTTCCATGCCCTGTTCAGCATAGGTGGTTTCATCGGCTCCCTGCTCGTCACTCTGCTCCTCTCCGCCAAGGCCGGTCCTCTTGTCGCCACGCTTCTCAGCTCGGCAGTCATGGTGATCGCCATGATCGTCGCATGGCCCCGACTGCTGCGAACCGTCCCCGCGGAGGACGCGCCGCTTTTCGTCATGCCACGCGGCGTCGTGCTGCTGCTGGCAGCTCTTGCAGCAATCACCTTCCTCGTCGAAGGCGCGATCCTCGATTGGAGTGCTCTGCTTCTCACCACGCAGGGCCAGGTCGATACGAGTCATGGCGGCCTTGGCTACATGCTGTTTGCCATAGCGATGACGGCGGGCCGCCTGAGCGGCGACGCCATTACCGCACGGGTCGGAGACAGGGCAATCATGCTATGGGGCGGCATCGTCGCGGTAGTGGGCTTTGTCATCCTCCTCCTCAGCCCGATCGCGATCCTCGCCATGAGCGGTTTCCTGCTGATCGGTCTTGGCGCCTCCAACATCGTCCCGGTGCTCTTCCGTAAAGGCGGTTCGCAGAAGGTCATGCCGGCCGGCTTGGCCGTCGCAGCCATCACCATGACAGGGTATGCAGGCGTGCTTGTCGGCCCCGCAGGCGTCGGCTTCGTCGCCGATCATGTAGGCCTGCCCGGCGCCTTCTGGATGCTCGCTCTATTGCTCTGCGTCGCACCTCTCTGCGCCGGCATCGTTACCCGCAATCACGAACAGGAACAGGAAAAGACCAATGCGGATCGCTCATACCGCTCTATGGACGCGTGATCTCGATGCCGCCGTCGATTTCTGGAAGACCTATTTCGGCGCGACCGTCGGCGAACCCTATCAAAGCCGGCGCCGGCCTGGCTTCGTCTCCCGCTTCATTTCCTTGCCGGAAAGTGACGACCAGATCGAACTGATGACCGGCGACTGGCTTTTTCCCGACCCGCACGGTGAACGCATCGGCTGGGACCATATTGCCATATCGCTCGGTAGCAAAGCTGCCGTCGATGCGCTGGCTGAACGATGCAAGGCGGATGATTGCCTGAAATCCGCACCACGCACCACCGGCGACGGCTTCTATGAGGCTGTCATCACCATGCCTGACGGAACGCCGGTGGAGATTACCATATAGGGGCGAGCTCGGCCGGTAACTTGCACCTTCGAGTTCGCCGCTCCCGGAAACGTTGCAACCTCCCGAGTGGCGAAGGCTGGCGGTGGAGATTTCTGCCGCCAGCTTTTAGCCTTCGATCAAAGCGATCCGGCGCAAAAAACGCCCCCACCTGCTTTCCGGCAAGCGAGGGCGCTCAATTCAATTGGGAAAACCCGCTAGATCAGATTTCCGCCTGCGAGGTCACGATGCGCGAGACCAGGCCGTAAGCCTTGGCTTCCTCGGCGGAGAGCCAATAGTCGCGGTCGGTGTCCTTGGCGATGCGCTCGACCGGCTGGCCGGTGGCTTCCGAGAAGATCTTGTTTAGGCGCTCGTTCATCTTGATGATTTCGCGTGCTTGAATCTCGATATCGGAGGCCATGCCGCGCGTGCCGCCAGACGGTTGGTGCAACAGGAAGCGCGTGTTCGGCAGGCAAATACGGCGCTCCTTGGGAGCGGAAACGTAGATCAGCGCGCCGGCGGAAGCGACCCAGCCCGTGCCGATCATCCAGACTTTCGGCTTGATGAACTTAATCATGTCGTGGATGGAATCGCCTGATTCGACGTGACCGCCGGGCGAATTCACATAAATGCGGATATCGTCGTCGCTGGCGGCGGAAAGCGCCACGAGCTGCGAGCAGACCTTCTGCGCCAATTCCTGCGTGATGCCGCCATAGATGAAGATCGAACGCGACTTGAAAAGATTCGCCTCCGCGTCCTTGCCCAAGGGCTGCTCGGTCTTCTTGTCTTCCTGTTCGTCTTCGTCGTTCATTCAACTCTCCAGCATGATGCGTCGTTCACCGCACATAGTGCGACTCAATGCGTAAAACAATGCCGGAAAAAGACAAGGCGGGAATAGCGACTGACAACATGGTGTTATGGTTGCGGATTACCGAAATGTAACTTGAATGGCTTTGAAAAGCCGAGATTTGATCCTACGTCAGGTCAGCGCGGGTAGAAATCGCGCCTCGAATTTGCAGCACAGATAGCCAAGGAGGCCATCATGTCGCCAGAAGAACGTCAATTGCTCGCCTCTCTCTTCGATCGCGTGCGCGGTGCCGCCAGCACGCAGCGCGACGCCGATGCGGAGGCCTTTATCAACCAGGCAGTCCGCGACCAGCCTTATGCGCCCTATTTCCTGGCGCAGGCCGTCATCATGCAGGAACAGGGCATGAAGGCTGCAGCTGACCGCATCCAGCAGCTCGAAGCCCGTGTGCACGAACTCGAGCAGCAGGGCGCCGACAATCACCCGCAGGGCCAGAGCGGCGGTTTCCTCGGCGGAATCGGCTCGCTCTTCGGCGGCGGCCAGCAGCAGCGTGTGCCAGCGCCGCAGGGGACCAGCCCGCAGCAGCAGGGTCGTCTCTATGACGACTATGCCCGCAATGCGCCTCAGTCCGGCCCCTGGGCTGGCCAGCCACAGCCATCCGGCCCATGGAGCCAGCAGGCGGCAGCGCCTTCGGCCGGCGGCAGCTTCCTGCGCGGTGCGCTTGGCACGGCGGCCGGGGTTGCCGGCGGCGTGATGCTGGCGGAATCACTCTCCAGCCTCTTCAGCCCGCATCTGGGCGGCACTGGCGGCGGGCTCTTCGGTGGAAATGCCGGCAGTGGCCTCTTCGGGGGTACTGCAGCCAACGCAGCCGAACAGCCGGTTCAGGAAACGATCATCAACAACAACTATTTCGGCAATGACGACAATAGTGATCAGAATGATCAGAGGGCGGCCGATTATGCCCAGGACGCTGCCCAAGACGCTCAGGACGATGATTATGACGACTCGTCCTATGACGATGGCGACGACAACTCGTTTGCCTGAGCCGCAATCTCATCGAATCCATCAGAAAAGCCGCCATCCCCGGATGGCGGCTTTTTTCATTCAGCCTCGGCCGCGATAGGGCTGCACGCCCTGGTCCGGCAGCCATACACCCTCCGGCGGCTTGCCGGTCTGCCAGAAGACATCGATCGGAATGCCGCCGCGCGGATACCAATAAGCGCCGATGCGCAGCCACTTCGGCTGCAGCAGATCCACTAGGCGCTTGGCGATATAGATCGAGCAATCCTCGTGGAATGCGCCATGATTGCGGAAGGAATGCAGGAAGAGCTTCAGCGACTTCGATTCCACCAGCCATTCATTGGGAATGTAGTCGATGACGATATGGGCGAAATCCGGCTGTCCCGTCATCGGGCAAAGCGAGGTGAATTCGGGCGCGGTGAAGCGCACGACATAATCAGTGCCGGCGTGGCCGGATGGCACCTTCTCCAGAACGGCTTCTTCCGGATTGCTGGCGGTCTCAGTCTGGTTGCCGAGCATCGACAGGCCGGACACATCGGTCTTAGGCATCTCAGGTCTCCTTGATCACTTTGACGCGGATACCATGGGCTTTTTCGCCCTCCGGCTCCACATGAATGGTTATTTCGGCGCCCGCATGGATCGCCCGTATGGCATCTTCAAGGCGGTCGCAGATTCGATGTGCCTCTCGCACCGGCATGGCGGCGGGTACGACCATATGGAAATCGACGAAGGTCACGGCCCCTGCCCTGCGTGTCTTCAGATCATGAACGCCGAGCGAACCCTCGGCGTTTCTGGCAATCGCATCCTTGATGACATTCTCCTCTTCCGGCAGAACGGCCTTATCCATAAGCCCGTCGATCGAAGCGGAGATGACCTTCCAGCCCTGGTAGAGAATGTTGATGGCAACGAGAATGGCAAGCACGGGGTCGAAGATCGGATGGCCGGTGCCGAGCGCCAGCAACAGGCCGATGAGCACGCCGATCGAAGTATAGACATCCGACATGATGTGCTGGCCATCCGCCGTCAATGCCGGCGAGCGATATGTCCGGCCGGCCCGGATCAGCGTCAGAGCCCAGATACCGTTGATGACGCCGGCGACAAAGTTGATCGCGAGACCGAGCACCGGCGCCTGCATCGGCTGCGGATTTGCGAGATGGCCGACCGCCTCCTGCACGATCATCAGCGCTGCAACGACGATCATCACGCCTTCGGTGACGGCGGAAAGATATTCCGCCTTGTGATGACCGAAGGGATGATCGTGATCGGCCGGCTTCTGCGCGTAACGGATGACGAAGAAGGCGATGAAGGCAGCAACGACATTGACGAGCGATTCAAGTCCATCGGACAGAAGCGCCACGGAACCCGTCAGCCACCAGGCCAGCATCTTCAGCCCCATGACGCCGAGCGACAGCGGAATGCCCCAAAGGGCGAGCCGCCTGATCGTATCGTTTCCTTGACTGTTCATGCCCGTCTCCAAATGTCTTCACGCCTGCTTATGCGAATGAATTGCAAAAAAGGCGCCGTTGAAATGCAAAACCGCCCGCGCGAATTTTCGCGCAGGCGGTTCATTAACGGCTCATATGGATCACGATGCCAAGTTTGTCAAAGGCGAGTTTCGCTCTCACATCAAAAATGGCCGTTGCTGAACAGAACAAGCAAAACGTGACTGGATCGCCCACTCAGTTTCGGTCAGCGTCGTCCGGCCACTGAAGCACACCATGATAGAAACACCATTTTTTAAAACTTGAAGTTGATATCCATCTAATGCAGTAAGTTCGTAATAAAAGAATATAGACGGATCAACTGAGAATGAGCGTGGAAACCCGCAAGATATTATTCCATGCTCTCGTTTGGGTAGCGCTTGCCGCGCTGGCATACAACACGGCTGGCACCTACCGTTTTGCAAGTTGCTGGCAGATCATTCCGCTTTACTTTCCGCCGCTAAGCATCTTGCTTTTCGCAATCTTCATCTCAAGCATTGCCGTCCTGGCAGCAGCGGCTTCGCAGCCGACCATGCGCGCCCATTCGCTCTTTTGGGCAGCGTGTCATGGGGTGATTTTGACGCTTGGACTGGTGACATGCAATCTTGCCGCTTACACTGCAGTTGGGCATGTCGACTGTTTATAAGTCAATCATCATTCTTAGCACCAAATTATCGCCATGTATTCGCCATCCGGTGGCGCGATTGTCGCTCGCCTGTGGAAAAGCGCGCTGGTAGTTTGACTTGCCATCCAGCGCTAAGCTGTGCTTCAGCCTGATGTGCAAGGGTCGGCGACACCGGCCAATACGCCGCCGCCTCCTAATGAAAATCACGGTTGAACATGCCCGCTCCTGAAAAGACTGCCGATGCTACACCTTACGCTGCCGACGCTCCCGCTGGTGTATCGGATCATCTGGTCGCAGCCGGAGCATTTTCGGAGGTGGAACGCAGCGCCGTCTATCGCGCCATCGAGACCCGGCGCGACGTGCGCGACCAATTCCGGCCCCATCCCCTTCCTGACGATGTCGTCCGGCGCTTGCTCGAGGCTGCCCATTCGGCACCGTCGGTCGGATTCATGCAGCCATGGAATTTCATCCTGATCCGTCAGCCAGAAACGCGTGAACGCGTATGGCAGGCCTTCCATCAGGCCAATGAGGAAGCCTCCGCGATGTTCGAAGGTGATCGTCGCGCGCAGTACCAGCGGCTGAAGCTGGAAGGCATTCGCAAGGCGCCGCTCAGCATCTGCATCACCTGCGACACCAAGCGCGGCGGTCCCGTCGTGCTCGGCCGGACGCACAATCCGGATACCGATGTCTACTCGACCGTCTGCGCCGTACAGAATCTCTGGCTTGCCGCACGAGCCGAGGGCGTCGGTGTCGGCTGGGTCAGCATCTTCCATGAAGATGCCATCAAGGCGATCCTCGGCATACCCGAGCATGTGAAGATCGTCGCATGGCTCTGTGTCGGCTATGTCGACGAGCTCTACGACATGCCGGAACTCGCCGTGAAGGGATGGCGCGAGCGCCTGCCGCTCGACAAGCTCGTCTTCGAGGAAGGCTGGCAGGATTGCGAGGATATGTGAGGATGGCCGCTCTGCGGCAATCTTCCATGGATCAAACTGTTACGACCTGAACATCACAAACGAGATCACGTTGCCATCCGGATCGCGCACGTGAAAATCGGTGCCGCCCCAGGCCTGTTTGGTGAGCGGCTGCGCGAACTCCACGTCCCTCCCCTTGAACTCCTCGAACAGTCCCTGGACATTCGAAACCTCGATCGAAGCGAGGATCAAGGACTTCTCCTTTGCAGCCGCCGCGGCAAAGTAAGGCTCACAGACGAGCCGTAGGTGAATCCAGATGCCGTCGCGCGACACCGCGCCATAGAACGGCGGCGATCCATGCAGGAAATCCTCGGAGAAACCGAGCTTCTCCCTGAAGAAGGCCGCACTCGCAGCCACATCCCGCACGAAAAGGATGGGAACGATGCTCCTGAAAACCGGCGGCTCCGCTGTAACGGCCGGCATCTTCGGCGCGTCCGCTGCGACGGACTTCAATTCCGCCCAGCTCCTGTGACCCGCTTCGACCGCAACGATCTCCTGCGCTAGCGTTAGGGGGAACTTCATCGCCAGGATCTCGCGATCCGTCAGCTCCTTGAAACGATCGAGCATTCGGACTCTTCCGCCGATGGAATAGTCACGCTCTTTGTGCCAGCGCATCAGTAGCTTGGCTTGCTTGCGGTAGGTATCGAGGGTTGGCATGGGCAGACTCCTGCTGAATGATATCAGCGGGCAGGCCTAGCCCTTTCGGCCCGATGCCGATGTGCCCCACAGGAACGACGCAAAGATTAGGATACAACCTGAAGCAAGTCAAACCGCGTCAAGGCAGGCTATGGCTTGCCGCGAAGCGTTCATCGTCATTATGCAGCCGCAAGGACATTCGCAGCATCCACGGCAGCGACGTCCAAAGGCCGGAGGTCAATCCCGCCTGCCTCAGCCCTGCAGCAGTCCAGGTATTGCATCCCATCAGCGCATTGAAATGTTCCCGTGCCTCGAAGAACGCATCGTTCGGCCCGTAATTGCTGCCGATCAACGGGCTCGGTTGGTCGTTCGTCTGTTCGAAGCTGTCGAAAATGAATTGCTTGAGCCGTTCCAGGCCTTCGGCATCAATTCTGATCGCAGTGATGGCGGGAGCGTCCAGTGGAATATCGCCCGTCAACCCCGTATGAATAACGGAGCGATCCAGCGTGAAGCTTTTAAGGAGTGGACCGGCCTTCAAATCGGCCCAAGTTCGCGTTTCCGTATAAAAGCTTCGGCCGCCCCAGCCGAAGATAAGATACCGCAAATTGGGATTGTCGAGATCGAGCCCGGCCGTTCGCAGGAAGGCGAAACGGTTCAGGAGGTCATCATCGATGGGGATGGCAATGTCCGTATGGATGGGATTGCTGAGCATGAGGATTTGCCGCGAGTGCGCGGTGCGTGCAGTCGGTTCGTCATGCCAGAGCGGCCGCGGTACGACGATGCCAAGGCCGACGAGGAGCATGACGGCAAGAACGGCGAAGAAAACGCCCTTGAATATTCTTGAGATCACCGACTGAACGCCCCTGCCATCATTCAATTCTTTCAGCGGTTTGTTGGCTCTTTCAAGGCATAAAAATAGCCCCATGCACTTTTTCCGAGTGCATGGGGCTATCAAACCTCCGAATTCTAAACGCTCGTCTCAGGCGGCCTTCGTCTTCGCCCGCCGCGCCAGATGCGCCACGACATTCTCGATCATCCGCATGCCGGCATCGCCGCCGAGCGTCATGATCGATTCCGGATGGAACTGCACGGCCGCGATCGGCTCCTTCACATGCTCGATGCCCATGATCGTGCCGTCTTCGCTCTCGGCCGTGATCATGAAGTCGCGCGGCAGGCTCGACGGATCGGCGAAGATCGAGTGGTAGCGGCCAACGGTCACTTCACGGCCAAGACCGGAAAAGACCAGACCGGGCTCCAGCACGCGGATGCGCGAGGGCTTGCCATGCATCGGGATCGCCAGATGGCGCAGCTCGCCGCCATAGGCTTCGGCCAGCGCCTGCAGGCCCAGGCAGACGCCGAAGATCGGCAGGTTGCGCGCCCTCGCCTTCTTGATCGTCGCCTTGCAATCGAAATCCTTTGGATTGCCAGGACCCGGCGACAGTACGACGAGATCCGGGTCGAGCCGGTCGAAGACCTCTTCCGGCACCGGCGTACGCACGGTAGACACCGTTGCACCCGTCTGGCGGAAGTAGTTGGCAAGCGTATGGACGAAGCTGTCCTCATGGTCGACGAGCAGGATCTTCACGCCCTTGCCGACGGAAGCAACGTCGCGTTGCTGTTTGCCGGAATTGCCGGTTTTGGCGTCACGGATGGCGGAAAGCATGGCGGAGGCCTTCAGTTCGGTTTCGGCTTCTTCTTCCTCGGGGATCGAGTCGTTGAGCAGCGTCGCGCCTGCCCGCACCTCGGCAATGCCATCCTTGATGCGAACGGTGCGCAGCGTCAGGCCGGTGTTCATGTCGCCATTGAAGCCGACCATGCCGATCGCGCCGCCATACCAGGCCCGCGGGCTCTTTTCATGGCTCTCGATGAAGCGCATGGCCCAGAGCTTCGGCGCGCCGGTGACGGTGACGGCCCAGGCGTGGCTCAGGAAGCCGTCGAAGGCGTCCATATCGTCGCGCAGGCGGCCCTCGATATGGTCGACCGTGTGGATGAGGCGCGAATACATCTCGATCTGCCGGCGGCCGATGACCTTGACCGAACCCGGCTCGCAGACGCGGCTCTTGTCGTTTCGGTCGACGTCGGAGCACATGGTGAGTTCCGACTCGTCCTTCTTGGAATTCAAGAGCTTCAGGATCTGCTCGCTGTCGGCGATCGGATCGTCCCCGCGCTTGATCGTGCCCGAAATCGGGCAGGTCTCAATGCGGCGGCCCGATACGCGCACGAACATTTCAGGCGAAGCGCCGACGAGATATTCCTGATTGCCGAGATTGATGAAGAAGGAATAGGGCGACGGATTGATCGCCTTCAGGCGCTTGGAAATATCCGATGGCTTGCTCTCGCAGCGCTCCATGAATTTCTGACCGGGTACCACTTCGAAGAGATCGCCCTTGCGGAAGCTCTCCTTCGCCTTGACCACCAGTTCGGCATATTCGCCGGGGCGATGATCGCTCTTCGGCGGAATGGCATCGGTGTGGCGGAACGGCTCGGGCGCGATCTCGCCGGACTTGCCTTCCGTCGATAAGCCGCCCTTGGCGAAATCGTAGCGATCGATCCAGGCCTTGGCGGAATAGTTATCCACCACCAGAATTTCGTCCGGCAGGTAAAGCACCATGTCGCGCTGGTCATCCGGACGCTTGAGCTTCAGATCGATCGCGTCGAACTGGAACGCCAGATCGTAGCCGAAGGCGCCGTAAAAGCCGATGCTGGCATCGGCCTGCGAATAGAAGAGATCGGTGACGGCGCGCAGCACGGTGAAGACCGTCGGCATCTTCGAGCGCTCTTCCTCGGTGAAGACCCGGTCGGGCGTCTTGACCGTCAGATCGAGCCGGCGCGGCGTTGAAGCGCCAAGCACGACCTCCGAAACAGTCTTCAGCTTCTCCGCGATAAAACCGAGAATGACTTCGCCGCGCTCGTTATAGGCTTCGATCCAGACATCGCGCCCGTTGCAGGAAAGACCAAGCGGCGGGTCGACGATGGCGGTATCCCAACGCGTATAGCGGCCGGGATATTCGTAATTGGAGGAGAAGACCGCGCCGCGGCGCTCGTCGAGCTTGTCGATATAGGACGATACGGCGTCCGCATAGGGCGTCGGCCGGCGCTGCCGGGTGACGGTGATGCCGCCCTTCGTCTCGTAGATTTCCGCACCATCATCCCGAAGGATCGTTACCATTGTTCCTCACTCCGTTGTCGGGCCCGGATGACAGGCGGCCAATATAACAAAAAAGCCGCCTCGAAATCTCGGGCGGCTCACTCGTCGTCTTTGAACACGATTGGTCGAGGCCGCCTCAGCGTGCCCACCACCAAACTGCAATGTTGTTCAAGGACATGTTCATGGCGGGAATTGTTAGCGTGAGATGCGGCGATGCGCAAGCCGCAATCTTGGGGAATAGGCAGAAACGATTTTTCGTCTCCGCCCATCCTTCTCTCATTCCTGCACTCTCGCCGCCTCGAAGAACTCTTCCGGCCCATCCACCTCGACCAGCCGCTTCCGGTCGATCACCCAGAAGCGATTGCCGACCGAGCGCACGAAGCTGCGATCGTGCGAGACGAGAAGGCAACTTACCTCGTTCGCCGTCAGCTCGCCCTCCAGCGCCTCCTGGCCATCGATATCCAGATGGTTTGTCGGCTCGTCCAGCAGATAAAAGTTGGGATTGGTCAGCCGCAGCGCCAGCATGGCAAGCCGCGCCTTCTGCCCGCCGGACAGACGGCCGATCTCCTTGTCCTGCATGTCGATACCGATGCCGACACCCACCAGCAGCGTGCGGGCGCGCTGTTCGCCGAGTTCGAACAGGCGCGTGATCATGCCGAGCGGCATGTCCTCTTGGCTGAGATTGGAGAGCGCCTGATCGCTGTAGCCGAGCACGAGCGATGGCGTCGGCTTGATCGAGCCGCCGGCAGCCTGATCAGCTATGGCCCTGCGGATCATCTCCACCAGCCGCGTCTTGCCCGCGCCATTCTGCCCGAGCAGCACGATGCGATCGCCCTGACAAATCCACTGCTGTCCCGTCTTGAATAGCAAGGTGCCATCAGGAGTCGTGACTATGGCATCCTCAAGCGTCAGAAGCACCTTGGCGTGGATGCCACGATTGGCGAGCTTGATCGAGCCGGAAGAGCGCTCGCGGTAACCCGGCCTCGCGCCGTCCTCCAGCTTCTCGGCCCGCGCCTTCAGCTGCTTTGTCTTGACCGTCAGCAGGTCACTGCCGGAATTGACGCCGAGATTGTAGAGCTTGGCCGCCTGCTTGCGCAGCTGCTGCGCCGTCTTCATCTCCTTCTGGTAACGCCGCTCATCCGAGGCATCGACCTCGTTCAGCGCCGCCCGTGCCTTGCTATACGGCAGTGCATAGGTTTGCGACTGGTCCTGGCGCAGGAACAGGGTTCGATTGCAGACGGCATCAAGGAAGGCGCGGTCGTGGCTGGCGATGATGACGGGCACGTCGCGCGGCAAGGCATTCAGCCAATCCTCCAGCAGCGCGATCTTGGCGAGATCGAGATGGTTGGTCGGCTCGTCCAGAAACAGCACGTCAGGCTCCGTCACCCATACGCGGGCAAGCATGGCAAGCCGCTGCCAGCCGCCGCTGAGCTGCGCCAACGTCCTCTCCCGCATCGTATCAGGCACGTCGAGCGAATCGAGGGTGACATCGACACGCCAGCTCTCGCTCGCGACCTGCTCTTTGGGCAAAGCGCGCAAGACTGCCTCATAAAAGGAGACATCCAGCAGGTTCGCCGGCACATTCTGCTCGACATAGCCGACGCGCAGGCCCCGGGCGTGGGTGATCTCGCCCGTCGTCGGCTCCAGCCTGCCCGCAATGCAGTTGAGCAACGTGGTCTTGCCACGCCCATTCGCGGCAACGATACCAACGCGATCGCCGGCATCCACAGTGAAATTGAGATTGGAAAACAGCGGCGCACTCATAGTGACGCCCAGATTGCGGAGATTGATCAGAGTCATGGTCTTTTCCGGTCTCGATCGAGCATCTCAAGACATCACCGGCGGCTCCTTTTGCCGCGCTACGCCGATGCCGATGGCCCAAGCAGGCCAATGCTCGAAAACATGTTATGACGCGGCCGCGCGGATGCGTGAACTCGCGTCGCCCAAAGGGCAGACCAGAAGGATTGAGTGAGAAACAGCCTCTGATCAGCCCTGCAAACGCATCTGCAGGGCACGAGTCGGACCGAACTGGCGAATATGCCAGACTATCTTGGTCATACGGTCCTCCTCTCTTTTCTCGACGGTTAAAGACTGCATTGTTCGAATAGCATCGAACGCTGCCATTTACAATTGCGCAGATCGCCCGATGCCACGCGAGAGAGCAAAAAAGAGGCGATGCCGAAGCATCGCCCAAGTTTGCTGCATCGATGTAACGGCTTAGAACCGTTGCGTCAGCGTGAGCTTGAAGGTCCGGCCAGGCTCGGAATAGTAGGATGCTGGCTGGGTTAGCGTGCCGCTGTAGGACGGCGCGTTGAGCGCGTCGTAATAGGTCTTGTTGAAGATGTTGTAGACGCCGCCGCGAATGCTGAGACCCTTCACCTGCTCCGGTTCCCACCATGCCGTGAGGTCGAAGATGCCGTAGGCAGGGGTCTGCAGGGTGTCGCCCGTCTTCTTCGCCTCGCGAGCCGCGGTGATGAAGGTCAGGTCCGTTCCCCAGATGTCAGCCGCATAGCCAACGGTAAAGGCTGCCTTGGCCGGAGCGACGGAATTGATCCATTCTCCGGTGTCGGAATCCTTGCCGTTCACATAGGCAAGCGCGCCCTTGATATGGATGCCGTTGTCGAACGTCTTGTGCGCATTGACCTCGACACCGAACATGCGGACGTTGGCGCGATTGAAGTATTCGGTAATCCCGAGCGGATATGTACCTGTGGGATCACGATAATTCAGCGTGTCGATGAAGTTCTTGTACTTGTTATAGAAGGCGCCGATATGGCCACCGAAATCGTCATCGCCGAGATTCGTCCCGATTTCGATGCCATTGCTGGTCTCGGGCTTCAGGTCGGGATTGCCGTAGGTGACATAACCGCCGGGCACGCCGTAGTTAACGTAGAGTTCGCTGACACTGGGCGCACGGAAGGCCATCGCCCACTGCGCATAAAGTTCGACATTGTCCTGCGGCTGATAGGATGCGCGCAGCTTCGGCGAGAAGCGGCTGTCGGATTGCCCAGGGGGCAAGCCATCGTAGTTGGCGCTGTCGCGATAGGCAGCGGTGTTCTTCGGCGAGTAATCATACCAGTCGAAGCGCAAGCCCGGCGTCAGATAGAAGTTGCTGGAGCCCAACTCGATCTTGTCATCGATGAAGAGGCCGACGCGCTTGCCATCGACATCGGGCATATCGGATTGGTTGGTGTGCAGGAAGGCGCAGGAAGCACGCCAACGCGGATTGTCGCAGCTATCTTTGCCGGCAGAATACTGGTGAACCTTGTCGAAGGCGACATCGAGTCCAAAAGTAATTTGGTGATGCAGGCTGCCCGTGTCGAAAGACTTCGATGCGTTGCCGGCGAAGCCGATGCTGCGGTCTTCCATTTCATTACGGCGCCAATAGTCGCCAATGACGGATGTATAACGGTAGCCTTCCACGCCACCTTCACGCAGAAGATTCTGCCAGTAGAAAACGGCATTGGCGGTATCAAGCAGCGAATCGGCGCTCTCGGCTTCGTATTTGTAATCGAGAGAAACGCGATTGCGCTCGACATTGTCTGTCCCGTTATAATTGCCGGGGCGGAAGTTTCCGATCGGGCTCTGCAGGGTCATCAGATCGGTGGTTTTATCCTTGTTATAGTGCTCGGCCGTGATGCCGAAAGTACCGACGTCGGTATATTGACGGATCTTGAACAGGCCGCTTCTCTGATTGTAGTCGGCCGGATTTGCCTCGGTACGCTTGGTCGAGTAGCCGCCGACATCGCCGTTGTTCTCAAGCTCATGACCATGCGTGTAGCCGCCCTGGAAGAGCACGGCAGTGTTGTCGATGCGCTTGGCAACGGCGGCAGCACCGCCGATGCTCCGGTCGTCGCCATTATAGCCGAACTTGAAGACGCCGCCCCAGGTGGAGCCGGGCGTGATCAGATCTTCCGGCTCCAGAGTGCGAAGCACGAAGGCACCACCGAGAGCGCCTGAGCCGGCACGGCTTGAATCGGCGCCGCGCACGATATCGACGCTGGAAAGCGCATTGAAATCGAAGCTGTTGACGCCACCATTGCCACCATTATTGGCGCCGCTAGCGTTGCCGCGCGAAGCATCAAGAAGGAAAGGAATTTGGATACCGTCGACCGTGGTCAAAACGCGGTCGTCACCTAGACCACGAATATTGACGCCGCCGGTAGCGCGGTTGAAGCCGAGGCCGACTTCCGTGCTGCGGCCGAGATCTTCGATACGTGTGATCTGCTTGTCGTCGATATCCTTGGCCGTCGTCTCGCTTGTGGTCGGAGAGTCGGCGAGCACATCCTTGTTCGCCTTACCCTTCCCCGTCACCACGATCGGTTTCAGGTTGGTAACGCGATCGCCCTTGGCGGCCTCGCCCGTCGCCTCTTCATTTTGAGCGGCTGTTTGCGCAAAAGATGTCGTCGTCAGCCCAAGGGCCAGAAACGCGGTGCACGCCAAGAGAACCGAGCGGGATCGCCGGACAACCATAACCATTCCTTTCGAACTGCTTCACCGGGCTGGCTGGTTGCTGCATCGAAAGCAGGCAAGGGGCTGGCTAGGTTATCTTGTTAACGGGCGGAAATATTCCGCCTTCTTTCTGCCGCATAAAAAACATGAGTATTATTGTCAATATATTTGACGCACTTAATCATGAATAAAATTGTCATCTTTTAATACAAGAAGCGAACGTTGCTGAATTGCAACGAAATGACAGCCTCGCGCGTTCTATCGGCATCATCATTAGAATTGGCTGAATTACTTGATGCTGTTTAGAATTGTTTCATTAGTCTCCGCCGCCATCCTTCTCATGGCCGCCTCTCTCCCGCAAACCGGCCCGATACCCGAGCAAAAACCGGATCAGGAACAAGTTCAGCCGGATGGCAAAGCGCCGATTCCGGCAGAAAAACCCGAAGCATCATCCAATAGCCCTGTCGTTCCGGCGGAAAAGCCGACGGCTCAACCGGAAGAAAAGCCGGCGTCACAGCCGGAGGAGCAGACAGGTGGCGAACAGATGCAGGGTCCTCCCCGCCCGCCTCTGACCATCGCTTCCGAACCGGACGATGAGCACCAGGCCTGCTTGAAGGCGCTGACCGCCATCGGAGCAACCTTCAAGGAGATCGCCCGCATCGACGATGGCAATGGCTGCGGCATCGACAAGCCAATCGCGCTTAGCTCTCCGCTGCCGGGCATAGAATTCAAGCCCGAAGGGAAAATGCGCTGCGAAGCCGCCCTCGCTTTGGCTCAATGGATGAGGGAAAGTGTCATCCCCTCAGCCGCGGCATTGGACAATGGCAAGATCATCACGATCAATCAGGCGTCGACCTATGTCTGCCGGCTGCGCAACAATGCTTCCACCGGCAAGATTTCCGAGCATGCCCGCGGCAACGCCATAGATGTCGCGAGTTTTACCTTCGAAAACGGCAAGACCGTCGCAATCGAACCGCGCCGCGAAGATCCGACGCTGACAGGCGCATTCCAGCGTGCAGCCAGTGCGTCTGCCTGCCTCTATTTCACGACCGTATTGGACCCGGAAAGCGACGCTGCCCACGAGACCCACTTTCATCTCGACGTCATCGAAAGGAACGGCGGCTTTCGATACTGCCACTAGAAACGCATCGTAGGCCTGGTCCCGCGGTGACCTTTGAACCTCGTCATACCCCGAGGCTTGCATTCGAGAACCATAGGTCTCTATAGATCGCCACCGCCGTTTCATCCGGCGCTCGCTCTTGAGTGAGCCAAACCGACTGAATGGAGCGAGCCTCGCCGCCATTCGGAATTTTCGCGGATTGCATGGGATCGGATGCCCCGATGCAGGGGATGAAATAGGCGGGCATCAAGGCACGAGCGCTGAACCCGGTATCCTCGCGGGTAATTATGACGGCAAGCCCGACCTTCTCGTTGGCCTGCCAGGGCACGATGAGCCGGCCTCCGGGTCGCAACGCCTGCAGCCATGACTTCGGCGGCGCCACCACGCCGGCACTCACATAGATCAGATCGGTATCCGGAAGCTTGAACGAAGTCGCATCGGTACAGATGACGGAAACGTCTTTATAGGAGGTGAGATTGTCTCGCGTGCGGCCGGCCAGTGCCTCATCGATCTCGATGGCATGGACATGTCCGCCCGGTGTCACCAGCGTTGAGAGAATGGCGGTGTAGTATCCCGTCCCCGTGCCGATCTGAACGACGGTTTCGCCGGGCTTCGGGGCGACGGCACCCAGGAAAGCAGCGTGGAGAAACGGCTCGCCATTGTTGATGCCCTTAGACTTGTCCAAGGCGACCAGAACATTCTGGTAGAGGAACGTGGGATCGGCGTTCGGGGTTTCCAGGTAGTGGCGACCGGCCCTGATCTGCCAAGGCCCCGGCCCCATGAATGCCTCACGCCTGACGAGGCGGAAGGCCCGCTCCTGCCTTTCATCGGAAGAATTGCTGGCAGCTGCCATCATCTTCGCATGGAAATCCCGTATCTCATCCAAACTTGCGCGGCCGTCAGCAGTCACGATCTGTCTCCGTCTTAACGATGCTTGGAGCGTGCCGATTTGTTTCGGATTTCGTCAAGGTCAATACGTTAGATATCCTACCAAAATTGGATGGCAATAGGTGCGGGCGAAGCTGCCAAGCCGGCACTTCCAGACCGATAAGTTGAATCGGATTCTGAACTTAAAACAGTCCTTCGATGTAGCCCTGATCATTGAGGAAAATCCTCTCGGCCGCCGGCGATTTCGGCAGGCCGGGCATGGTCATGATCTCGCCGGTGATGACGACGACAAAGCCGGCCCCGGCGGAAAGCCGTACCTCGCGAACGGGTACGATATGGCCTTCAGGTGCTCCCCGGACATTCGGATCGGTCGAGAAGGAATATTGCGTCTTCGCCATGCAGACCGGCAGATGCCCATAACCCTGGTCTTCCCAGGACCTGAGCTGATCGCGCACGGCCTTGTCGGCGGTCACCTCGCCGGCATGGTAGATCTTCGAGGCGACGATCTCGATCTTCTCCAGGAGCGGCAGATTATCCGGATAAAGCGGCTGAAATTTCGCCTGCCCAGATTCGGCAAGCTCGACCACCTTGTGCGCGAGCTCGGTTATGCCGGCTGAACCTTCAGCCCAGTGGCGGCAAAGGATCGCCTCGGCACCGAGCCGCGCGACATAATTCTTCAGTGCCTCGATTTCGGCATCGGTATCGGAGACGAAATGATTGATGGCGACGACGACGGGCACGCCGAATTTGCGGACATTGGCGACATGCCGGCCGAGATTGGCACAGCCCTTCACCAGAGCTTCCACATTCTCCTTGCCGAGATCGTCCTTCTTGACGCCACCGTTCATCTTCAAGGCCCGTACGGTTGCGACGATGACGGCTGCATCCGGCGACAGCCCGGACTTTCGGCATTTGATATCGAAGAATTTCTCTGCACCGAGATCGGCGCCGAAGCCGGCTTCCGTCACCACGTAATCGGCAAGCTTCAACGCCGTGCGCGTCGCGATTACCGAATTGCAGCCATGTGCGATATTGGCGAAGGGGCCGCCATGCACCAGCGCCGGATTGTTCTCCAGCGTCTGCACGAGGTTCGGCTGCATGGCGTCCTTCAGGAGCACGGCCATGGCGCCGTCAGCCTTCAGATCACGGGCATAAACAGGCGTGCGGTCGCGACGATAGCCGATGATGATGTTGCCGAGCCGCTTTTCCAGATCCTTGAGATCGGATGCCAGACAGAGGATTGCCATCACCTCGGAGGCGACGGTGATATCGAAGCCGCCCTCACGCGGAAAACCGTTCGCGACGCCGCCGAGCGACGATACGATATCGCGCAGCGCGCGGTCGTTCATGTCCATTGCGCGGCGCCAGGTGATGCGCCTGATATCGATATTCTGCTCGTTCCCCCAGTAGATGTGATTGTCGATCAGCGCGGCGAGCAGATTATGGGCCGACGTGATCGCATGAAAATCGCCGGTGAAGTGAAGGTTGATATCTTCCATCGGGATGACCTGCGCGTAACCGCCGCCGGCCGCCCCGCCCTTCACGCCGAAGCATGGGCCAAGCGACGCCTCGCGCACGCACACCACCGCCTTCTTGCCGATGCGGTTCAGGCCATCGCCAAGGCCGACCGTCGTCGTGGTCTTGCCCTCGCCCGCAGGCGTCGGATTGATCGCCGTGACAAGGATCAGCTTGCCATCCTTCTTGCCGGCCTGCGCCGCAATGAACGCGGCACCGATCTTTGCCTTGTCATAGCCGTAAGGTGCGAGATCTTCCGCCGGAATACCGAGCTTTGCGCCGATCTCCATAATTGGCAACTTCTTCGCCGCGCGCGCGATCTCGATATCGGATGCCACTGTCGTCGCCATAAGTCTCGCCCCCGAACATACGGTCATTTCCCTGTCGGGATAAACCAATATGTATCGGGTGTGAATAGTGGCGTAGCACTCTGCTCGTCGAAACGCACCGCCTTGTCTCACGACGTTGGCATGCCTATTTTCGGCGTCCAATCCAAACCGAGAAAGAAGGAAAAGATATGAAGTCCCTGGAATTGCTGGTCGAGCGCATTATCCTCTCCAGTCGCTGGCTCCTGGTGATCTTCTATCTCGGCCTTGCCGCTTCGCTCGCCGTCTACGCGGTCTCGTTCGCCTACAAGTTCTACAAGGTGGCGATCAACGTCTTCGCCTATGACGAAGCGGACATGATCCTCGCCATTCTCGGCCTCATCGATGCCGCCCTGGTGGCAAGCCTGATCGTCATGGTGATGATTTCCGGCTATGAGAATTTCGTCAGCCGCTTCGACGAAGCCGAAGGTGAGGTTTCCTTCCTCGGCAAGCTCGATTCAGGCAGCCTCAAGATCAAGGTCGCATCCTCGATCGTCGCCATTTCCTCGATCCACCTGCTGCAAATCTTCCTGAACGCCACGCAATATGACAACGCCAAGCTGATGTGGTTCACCATCATCCACCTCGCCTTTGTCGTCTCGGCACTGTTGCTGGGCTTCTTGGAGAAGATCATGGCGAAGGCCAAAGCCAAAGGATAGCTAAGGCTGGACCCGCGGCTACTTGCCGGCCATTGCCGATGCGCTGGTCATCGGCGCAGTGGTCGTCGAGGGTGTCGGCGCAACACAATCGGAAATCGATTGATTTTCCTTGCAATTGCGCGCCGAGACCAGTGCGTCGGCATCGGCAAGCTCCGTCGTCAGCCTCAGCCTCAACGCGTCCATCTGCGAAATCAGATGAATCCCGTTCGGGTCGGTTCCAAGCATCAGATCGACAAGTCCCCGGTCCACGCCCATCTTGTCAAGGAAGTTGACCAGCCTGGTCCTTTGCGCCTTGTCGAGCTTGGTCGTATCGTATTTGCCGACGAATTTGCGGCCGATTTCCTTCTTGGAGATGACCTTGCGCTTGCCATCCACCATCTCATATTCGGTGCGGTACTGGACGCGTACCTCGCTGTAGGTCGTTGTAATCTGATGAACGCCCAGCAGTGCGAAGGGGCTGGAAACGCGCTGGGCACCGCCTGCAAAAAACAGCGGGCAGGCCGAAAAGCAGATTGCGCCATCCGAGAATGGCTGCCCCGTGATCGAGCCGTCCTTTGCAAAGGCTGCTGAGCAGATCGGCTCGGCATAGGGGCATACCCGCGAGCGGGTGCGGCCGACTGCGATCGAAAGCTTCTGCTTGCGAATGATGCGAGCCATCTCCATCGCCGCCTTGACATCGCCACCCGGCGAGCTGACGACGATGGCCAACTTGCGATCGCCGACCTGTTTCAGGATTTTCTGTAGCTTCCGCGGCGTGTCCGCCATGATCTGCCCTTCGGCGGAGATCCAGTCCGGGCAAGTGTTATCGGCCCGGCACTGGCCCATCTCGCCGTGAACGAGCAAAAACCGCATCGGCGTGCCGCCGGCAACGCCAGCCGCTTCGGCAAGCGCAGGCGAAACAAGCAGTAGCGAAACGCCGGTGACGAACCACAACAGCGTTTGACAGCAGCGCGCCGCGAGCTGCGGGAAGAAGCGAAAATTCATGAGCCATACGCCTGCAAGCGATTACTTTGGCATGACCGATAGCAACCGCTTTGGGCCTTCGCAAGGCGCGCCGACGCGGCAACGCATCATTTGATGAAACTCCCGGCCGCTTGCACCGATGCAAGAGCTGGCGACGAGAAAATGAGCACTGCCGGGGCCGCAGGAACGAGAGATGGAACCGAACTGGCGCTGTGACAAACGGTTAATCCTAACATGAAGCGTGGGACAGTTTTGGATCAAGCCGCAGATATCTGCCGGCTCCAGACTGCCCTGTTCAAAACGCGCATTTAGACCTCATTTTGACCTGGCAAATGCGCTTCGCCGGGTTGCTCCCTAGCTGCCGAGGTCGACGCAAAATGTACGGCTCCGTCGAAATTAGACTAACGGAAACGCTATTTTTACGCTTAATGACCATTTTGGGCGAAAATTTTCGTAGTTTTGCATGTCTGAATATTAAAATATATGAAAATGAAATTATTTCTGGTTCTGTGGTATTTTTGCGTCTAGCATTCACTCATAAATCCGGTATTTGATAACGATAACACGCTTTGGGCGCTTCACTCATATGTCCTATATCATTACTGCCGAGAGACAATTGCTGCTTTCTGCCGAGCTGGCTGCTGCTCGGACACAAGCGGCCTTTGCACTGGCCCTGGAACGGACCGGGTCAGCTTTTGGCTTCAGCCATATGGCTCTCATGAACGCCCCGGTTCCCGACGACACGATGATGACGCCGTTGCTCATCGAAGGCACGGTGCCGGCTCAGTTCATCCGTGAATTTGATCGTCATCAGCTCGTTCGCCGTTGTCCAATGCTGTTGCGCACCCGCGATTCGGTCATGCCACGCTCCTGGCATCTGCTGGAAAAGGACGCCGAACCCGACGCGGATTTGCCGCGCGAACTTCGCACGCTCCTGATCAACTACAATTGCCCGATGAGCGTCGTCATTCCGGTCAACGCCCCGGATGGTCAACGCCTTGTCTTCTGGTTCATGGGCAATCGCAACAGTCTCGGCCAGAGCGAGATCAACGAACTCACCCTGATCATGCTGCAGGCGCTCGATGCTTATAATTGCCTCAAGCGCAACGACAGTGCCGCGCCACACTCGCTTTCGGCACGTGAGCTGGAAGTGGTTCGCTGGACCGCTCAGGGGAAGACCTCGGTGGAGATTGGCCAGATCCTCACCCTCTCCGACCATACGGTCAACGCCTATATGATGAATGCGATCAAGAAGCTCGATTGCGTCAACCGCACACAGCTCGTCGCAAAAGCCATCCGCCTGAAGCTGATCAGCTAGGCGAGCCCTCGCTCAAGCGCCTCCGGACTGAGCCCGACGACCAGGCCCAGCGTCTATACGCGCCCGCCGCGCCGGAATGGACTGCAGTCCACTTCTTCTTTAGCGACCACCCAGAACCGTACGGATTTCGACGAGGCTCGAACGTACCCGCAGAATATGGAAGCCCATGGTCGCAAGATGGCTCGGCATGAAGGAGCTGTCTTCCGGCCCATTGGAAATGATGAAGGGCTGAATGCGCAAGGCAGTCTGCAATTGCGTGGTGACGTCAGCCCAAAGCGTGCCAACATTGCGCTCGGCTATCACCTGCTGGAAATCCGAGCGGGCCGCCATCAGAATGCCGTAGCTCGCGTAAAGCTGACCATAGGCGAACCAGAAGCGATCGTCAGCCCGCGTATCCAGCCAGCCGTAGCTGTGATCCCCGGCACGCTTCGCCAATATGTCTGCAGTGCTGCCGAGATCGTTGGCAATGTGGTCGACGAACTGGAGAAGATTGTCGGCGCGCCCATCGAAAATTGCCTTGCAGTTGCCGAGGTCGCTATTGAAGCTGCGCAGATTGCTCATCGCGGCGCGATAATAGCTTGGGCTCGGCGTCTTCGGCCCGAAGGGATGCAGGCCGAAATACCAGCTGGACTCGTCAAATTGCAGGTTGCCGCGCGCCTTCTGCAGATCGCTGTTGATGCCGGAGGTTCCGCGCACGCGGCCGAGCGTATCGACCAGCTCCGCCGAGGTACGACGAACGACGGAATTGATGCCCCGCTGGAAGGAAGCCTTGTTGTCGAGGAAGGGCGTGTCATCCCACGAAATGCCGAAGAAGCCGAGCTTGTAGAGCAGCATCGAGGAAATCCAGGCATTCTGGTTGACGTTGAAATCGATCAGATCGGTGGCAACGTCGACGACAGCCGAGGTTTGGCAGGTCTTGGGCGCCGTTGCCGCGGCCTGCTGTCCCTCCGTCGCAGGCAGCTCCTGCCCGGCGGAATATTTGCGCTCGGAAAATTTGTAGACATCCGGATAGGCCGGATTGAACCCTGTCCAGACCTGCGTCTGCCAAACGAAGTAGATATAGAGCAGCGCCATCAGCGTCACGAAGGCGGCGACAGGCAACTTGATCAGCCAGTTGCGCTGCCGATACCAGCCATGAACGGCAAGAAACGGCCAGCTTAACCCGACGAAAACCAATCCCAGCCACCGTACGATAGCGCCCCAGATCCGCTTGAAGAACGCCGTGATCGAGTCAAGCATGGACACGCCTCCTAAACCGTACCGCGCATCCCGCCGACACGCAAAGGACGCACCACACCAAACCTGCGCGATGGACATCGCGACAATCGCCGCGGCCCTCGGATCGTTAAGTCCTTATCGCCATTCACGTTCCAGCAAATATGTGTTCTTGGGAAAAACAACAACCGTCCGCATGGAATTTTCGGTGCCAAGCTACAATCAATCCTCAGGTTGCGCCTCTTCCGCCGCTCCGCTCGGGTCAGTGGATGCGGGTAGCGGATGCGGCTCCAGCCGTCTTTTGAAGACGGCATCGACATGAGCTTTGCGCACGGCAAGGTCATGCCCCGCCAGCACATTCGCCTCGAACGCCTGGATCAGGCTCTCGACCGCTCCCGTTCGCGAAACCGTGGTCGATGCCGGCACCGCTTCCGCCGCCAATGCCTTGAGCAAGGCAATCCGTTGCTCGATATCGATGGTCAGCTTAGCGGCCATAGCGCCGATGGCGGCGATCTGATTGTTCAGGGCGACCGCCAGCCCTTCATAAATGTCTATAAGACGCTGTCGCACGGTCCGGCGGGATTGAAGCTCCTGTTCTTGCCGCCGAATATCATCCTGCTCCAGCAAGAGAGCACAATAGTCCCCTTCGAGTTCGGACTGCAGATCGGCATGGCGCGAGGATGGGCGGTTGCGCCGCTGATATATGAGCTTTTCCGCGAGGGCATCGGCCCGGCGCTGCATCTCCTCTATATCGAAATCGAGTTTCCGCCGGCGTTCGATCACGCCTTCCAGCTGTAGTTCGCAGTCATGAAAGCATCGGGAGAATATGGGTCTCGCCTGCTTGAAAAGAAGATCGAGTTCGGCCGATACGCTAAGGATCGTATCGAGATCGGCGCTGATAGCCTCCGGCTTCATCGGTCCACGCGCCAGCGTCCGGCTGAGCAGACTTGCATTTTCAAGACCGAGCTTCTCGTTGAACAATCGGCGATGCTGCAAGTCCGCCTCCTCGGTCGCATGATCCAGCTCTTTGACCAGCGACAGGGCGGCTGACTTCCACCGATCGAGCAATTCGACCGCTTCGCGGACAGACGCTTCTTCGACAGGAAAATTGACGACTTCGACGCGCTCGCCCTCCCTGGCGTGGTCGGCGAGCGTCGCCACGGCCGAATTCGCGTCGTTCAGGGCGTCATCGAGCGTCGTTCGCGCCTTATCGAGCATGCCATCGAAGGAATGAGGCCTGACCATGAAGCTTCCCTCCCCTACCTTTGGCGCGAGACTAGCCGCTTCCTGAGGCGAAGGAAATGCTCGAAAACTATTGGGCAGCGGCTGGATTCTTCAGATAGGCAATAAGGTTGTCGAGGTCCTTGTCGTTTTTCAGACCCGGGAACGCCATCCGGGTGCCTTTGACGAGGAATTGCGGCGCCGGCAGATATTTCCGCAGCAGCGCTTCATCCCAGACCTTGCCGTCCGCACCGAATGCCCTCATCGCCGGTGAATAGGCATAATCCGGCTTACTTGCGACGGCTCGCCCGACGACCCCCATCAACGAGGGGCCAACCCGATTGTCGGGCCTAGTCGCCGTGTGACAGGCTCCGCATTTCTTGAAAACGACGGCACCCGCGACGACATCGCCATCTGCGAGCACGGAAGAAGTCGAGGCAAGCACGATGACCGCCGACACCAGACATTGCAGTTTCATCGTCTCTCCCGATCAGCCTCAATAGGCAATCACATGCCAAAGATAGTCCGCACCGCTATCGAAAGCCTGCATGAGTGGCTGTTTCACTCGCAGGTAATCGCCTCCTCCCAATGGCGACGGCAAAGCGAGACATATTTGTCGCTACCGCCGATCTCGATCTGTGCGCCTTCACGGACGACATTGCCGGCGGCATCGAGCCGCACCACCATCGTCGCCTTGCGTCCGCAATGGCAGATGGTGCGCACCTCCCGCAATTCGTCGGCGATGGTCAGCAGCTCCTGCGATCCCGGAAACAGATGTCCATGGAAATCCGTGCGCAGCCCGTAAGTCATGACCGGAAGGCCGAGGCGGTCGACGATATGGGCAAGCTGCCAAACCTGCTCGCGCGTCAGAAATTGCGCCTCGTCGACGAAGACGCAAGCAAGCGGCTCGCTTGCATGCATTTCATCGACCATCGCATAGAGATCATCGCTGGTTTCGAAGGGCAAGGCATCCATGGTCAGGCCGATGCGCGAGGCGATCGTGCCACGCCCGGCGCGATCGTCGAGGGCTGCAATGAAGGCTGCGGTGCGCATGCCGCGCTCCTGATAATTATAGGCAGCCTGCAGCAGCATCGTCGATTTGCCGGCATTCATCGTCGAATAATGGAAGTAGAGCTTGGCCATGACATTCTCCTTGAATGCTTCATGGGTGCTGCAGGACGATAAGGAAAGATGGTCGCGGCGAAAACCACAGGATTCCGGCGTGCTTCACCCAGGGCGCAAAAGCCTTGGCCACCAGCGGACATAAAAAGACGGGCGTCGCATTCAGCCCCCTCAAACCGCCGCAAATACACTGTGGTCGCTTGAAAATGTCAGTTATTGATGGTTGCTTGGGAACGTTAGACTGGGAGTCACGCAATGATAAAAATGACCCTTACTGCATTCGCTTTCGCCTCAACTCTCTCCGCACTGACATTGGGCGCCACCGCGGCCTCCGCAGCCGAGCCGGCAAGCTGTAGCACCGTACATTTCGCCGATGTGGGCTGGACCGACATCACTTCCACCACGGCCACCGCCTCCATCCTCCTGAAGGCGCTCGGCTACGACACCGACGTCAAGGTTCTCGCCGTGCCGGTGACCTACCAGTCGCTGAAGAACAAGGACATCGATGTCTTCCTCGGCAACTGGATGCCCTCCATGGCCGAGAACATCAAGCCGTTCGCCGCGGACAAGTCGGTGGAAACCGTACGCGCCAATTTGGAAGGTGCCAAATACACGCTGGCGACCAATCAAAAGGGCGCGGATCTCGGCATCAAGGACTTCAAGGACATCGCCGCCCACAAGGATGAGCTTGACGGCAAGATCTACGGCATCGAGCCGGGCAATGACGGCAACCGGCTGGTGATCGACATGGTCGACAAGAACACCTTCGGCCTCAAAGGCTTCGAAGTGGTCGAATCCTCCGAACAGGGCATGCTCGCTCAGGTCTCCCGCGCCGATAAGGAAGGCAAGCCGATCATCTTCCTCGGCTGGGCCCCGCATCCGATGAACACCACCTACAAGATGACCTATCTCACTGGCGGTGACGACGTGTTCGGACCTAACTTCGGTGGTGCGACCGTCTATACCAACGTCCGGGCCGGCTACTTGCAGGAATGCCCGAATGTCGGCACCTTCGTTAAAAATCTCGTCTTCTCGCTGCCGATGGAAAACGAAATTATGGGTAAGATCCTGAATGACGGTAAGGATCCGGAAGTCGCAGCGACGGAATGGCTGAAGGCCAACCCCACAGCAATCACGCCGTGGCTCGCAGGCGTCACCACCAAGGATGGCGGTGACGGCCTGGCGGCGGTCAAGGCCAAGCTTGGCCTGTAATACGAGGACGGATGGAGGGGCGGCCAAACCGCCCCTTTCTCTTCCTTGAACGGACTGCTTGCTTTCGCGTCCCGCCATCCCCGGACAATGGTCCGCTTGGCGTGACAGACCGTTATTCTTCGGTGGCACTTCCGGAACCATAAGTAACAATCGGAAAACGCCGCCCCCAATCATGGGCAAAGACGTGAACTGGTTAACCGATTACCGCATCCCCATCGGGCCATGGGCCAAAGCCGTCGTCGACTGGCTGACGAGCAATGTCACATGGTTCTTCGACGGCCTTTCCTTCGTTGTCGCGCATGGAATCAACGGATTGCTGTTCCTCTTGCAGGCACCGCATCCGCTGATCGTCGTCGTTGTCTTCACGGCAATCGCCCACTGGATGCGCCGGAGCGTCACGATTACGGTTCTCACCCTGATCGGCCTGCTGATCACCATCAACCAGGGTTACTGGAAAGAGACGACCGAGACGCTGGCGCTGGTGCTGGCTTCCACCTTCGTCTGTATGCTGGTCGGCGTCCCCCTCGGTATCGCGGCGGCCCGACGTCCCTGGCTCTACGCCATCATGCGGCCGATCCTCGATCTGATGCAGACCATCCCGACCTTCGTGTATCTGGTGCCGGCAATGATCCTGCTCGGCCTTGGCATGGTCCCGGGCCTGGTCGCCACCGTCGTCTTTGCTCTTCCCGCACCGATCCGCATGACACGCCTCGGCATCATTTCCACTCCCCCTTCGCTGGTGGAAGCGGCCGAATCCTTCGGCGCGACACCCCGCCAGGTTCTGCGCAAGGTCGAGCTTCCCTTTGCCACGCCGCAGATCATGGCCGGCCTGACGCAGACCATCATGCTGTCGCTCTCGATGGTCTCGATCGCCGCCCTCGTCGGCGCCCCGGGTCTCGGCGTGCCGGTTCTGCGCGCGCTGAATAGCGTCAATGTCGCCAAGAGCTTCGATTCCGGCGCCTGCATCGTCATTCTTGCGATCATTCTCGACCGTATGTTCCGCGCGCCCGGCGAAGGAGACCGCTCATGACCGTCGCCGTTGATTTCAAAAATGTCAGCATCATCTTCGGCGATCGTCCCGATGCCGCCCTGAAACTCGTCGACGAAGGCAAGTCGCGCGACGATATCGGTAAATCCACCGGCATGGTGCTCGGTGTTGCCAATGCCTCGCTGCAAATCGAGGAAGGCGAAATCCTGGTGCTCATGGGCCTGTCCGGCTCCGGCAAATCGACGCTGCTGCGCGCCGTCAACGGCCTGGCGCCGGTCGTGCGCGGCGAGGTCTCCGTCAACACGAAGAACGGCGCCGTCAGCCCCTACTCCTGCAGCCCAAAAGCCCTGCGCGACCTGCGCATGCATACCGTCTCCATGGTCTTCCAGCAGTTCGCGCTTCTGCCCTGGCGAACGGTGGCCGACAATGTCGGCTTCGGACTTGAGCTTGCCGGCGTTCCGGACGCCGAACGCAAGAAGCGCGTCGACGAACAGCTCCAGCTCGTCAACCTCACGCAATGGGCCAATCGCAAGGTCAACGAGCTGTCCGGCGGCATGCAGCAGCGCGTCGGCCTCGCCCGTGCCTTTGCGACCGGCGCGCCAATCCTGCTGATGGACGAGCCGTTCTCGGCCCTCGATCCGCTGATCCGCACCCGCCTGCAGGACGAGCTTCTGGAGTTCCAGCGCCGCCTGAAGCGCACCATCCTCTTCGTCAGCCACGATCTGGACGAGGCATTCCGCATCGGCAACCGCATCGCCATCATGGAAAGCGGCCACATCATCCAGTGCGGAACGCCTCAGGAGATCGTCAAGAATCCGGCTGATCAGTATGTGGCCGACTTCGTGCAGCACATGAACCCGATCAGCATGCTGACGGCACGGGACATCATGCAGCAGGGCGTCGGACATTCTGCCAATGCCGGTTCCGTCACCGCGACGGCAACCGCCGCGACGCCGCTCATCGATATTCTTGATGCCCTGACGCGCCAGCCGGGCAATATCGGCGTTGTTGACAATGGCACGATTATTGGAACGATCTCGGCGCAAGACGTGGTGTCGGGCCTCACCAGCCACCGACGAAAGGAGTAGTCGTTCGCGACTGCTCCTCAATTCATGGAGCCGTCAATGAACGATAAACCATCGGTGATCCGGGAAACGGATGAGGATGCGCGCATTCAGGCGCGCGACCTCATGCACAAAGCCGCACATGCAGCCTTGGCCGTCATCGACCCTGAAACCGGCTTTCCCTCCGTCAGCCGCGTCCTGATCGCCATGGATGCCGATGGCGCTCCGGTCATCCTGGTCTCCGGCCTCTCCTCCCATTCCAAAGCTTTGATGAAGGACAGCCGCGCTTCGGCGCTTTTTGGCGAGCCCGGCAAGGGCGACCCTCTCGCCCATCCCCGCCTGACCTTACGCTGCAGCGCAGAGCGCATCGATCGGCAAAGCCAAGCGCACGATCGCATCCGAGCGCTTTTTCTCGATCGCCACCCGAAATCCAACCTCTATATTGATTTTCCGGATTTCTGCTTCTTCCGCCTCGTTCCGCTCGATGCCAGCCTGAACGGCGGCTTTGGAAGGGCTTACATCTTGTCCTCAAAAGACCTGATGATGCTTTAAACCGAAAACAAAATCCGGCGGCAATAAAATCATACAATAGTGCGAGAATTAGTAGGTGGACAGCCTAACGTAGAAACAGCCAATATTCCCAGGTTGCAAATCCGTGGTGACCAAAATTGGCATGTTTGCGGCTCCGAAACGATAAGAATCGACCTATTTTGGTCTAATTTAGCCCCTGGATGGAACGCTGGAGACCTCAGCATTATCGCTGAGGCATCATACGTACATACCTAAAACAGCATACTCGATACCTTAAATTTAGGTATATACAATCTTCGACCCCTCTTGGTATTGTTAGATATCGGTTTGGACCGGCTTGGAAATAGCACAGTTTCTGATGTACGCTCCGCATTGGGAAGATTAACAGATGAAGACAAGAGATTTGGCCGAACACTCTAATGTTGCGGCAGCATTATTATCAGCAATGGCGAACCCGAAGCGTCTTTTGATCCTTTGCAGTCTCGTTAAGGGTGAAGTTCCTGTTGGCGTTCTTGCCAATCAGGTCGGACTGAGCCAATCAGCACTTTCTCAGCATCTTTCGAAGCTTCGCGCTCAGAAGCTGGTCAAGACGCGTCGTGATGCTCAAACGATTTACTACTCCAGCACATCAGAATCCGTGATCCGTGTTCTTGAAACGCTGGAAGACATTTATTGCGAGCCGGAAAAAAGTAGATCGGCTGCTTAAGAGCTTTCAATAGCTTAGGGCCTGTCGACAAACGATCTCTGGGGAACACTTTAGGCCCTGAAAGATCGACTTGCTTTCATCACCAGGTGTTTTACTGCTTTAACTGGCAAATCTTCGGATTTGCCAGTTTTTTCATGTCTGAACGAGCTCACATCCGTCTGCGGATGATCCTCGCCCAACGCCGCCGGCATGCTGCGATCCAATTCTGCCGCGCCCCAGCCTTCTTCCCCAACCCATCTTTGCCTTGACGCAAAAAGGCCGGCTGATAATTTGACCAAGCAGTAAATATAATCGCGCGGCGCCGCGCCGCGGTCGGGTAACAGGCCCCCGAATGGCCATTGGAGAACAGCATGTCGGACCGTTTGAATGCCACCCCTAACGATTTGCGCGCCTTCTGGATGCCGTTTACGGCCAACCGCCAGTTCAAGAAGGAACCGCGCCTCTTCGTCAGCGCCAAGGATATGTACTACACCACCCATGACGGTCGGCAGGTACTGGACGGAACTGCGGGTCTGTGGTGTGTGAACGCGGGACACTGCCGTCCGAAGATCACCGAGGCGATCCGCCAGCAGGCCGGCGAACTCGATTATGCTCCGGCCTTCCAGCTCGGCCATCCCAAGGCCTTCGAGCTTGCGAACCGGCTGGTCGATATTGCACCCGAGGGCATGGACCACGTTCTTTATACCAATTCCGGTTCGGAATCGGTCGAAACCGCGCTCAAGGTCGCGCTTGCCTATCATCGCGTGAAGGGTAATGGCTCGCGCTTCCGCCTCATCGGCCGCGAGCGTGGCTATCACGGCGTCAATTTCGGCGGCATTTCCGTGGGCGGCATCGTCACCAACCGCAAGATGTTCGGCACGCTGCTGACCGGCGTCGACCATATGCCGCACACGCATGTTCCCGGTAAGAACGCCTTCACGCGCGGCGAGCCAGAACATGGCGGCGATATCGCCACCGAGCTTGAGCGCATCGTCACGCTGCACGACGCCTCAACAATCGCGGCCGTCATCGTCGAGCCGATTGCCGGCTCTACCGGCGTGCTGATCCCGCCGAAGGGCTATCTGCAGAAGCTGCGTGACATCTGCACCAAGCACGGCATCCTGCTGATCTTCGACGAAGTCATTACCGGCTTCGGCCGCCTCGGCGCCCCCTTTGCCGCCCAATATTACGATGTGAAGCCGGATATCATCACGACCGCCAAGGGCCTGACCAACGGCGTCATTCCAATGGGTGCGGTCTTCGTCACCTCGGAGATCCACGACGCATTCATGCAGGGACCCGAGCATATGATCGAGTTCTTCCACGGCTACACTTACTCCGGCAATCCGATCGCCTCGGCTGCAGCGCTTGCGACGCTCGACACCTACAAGGAAGAAGGCCTGCTGACGCGCGCAGCCGAACTTTCCGACTACTGGGCCGATGCCCTGCATTCCCTGAAGGATTGCCCGAACGTTATCGACATCAGAAACACCGGCCTGATCGGCGCCATCGAGCTCGACCCTATCGCCGGCGAGCACACCAAGCGCGCCTTCACCGCTTTCCTCAAGGCCTATGAAAAGGGCCTCCTGATCCGCACCACCGGCGACATCATCGCGCTCTCGCCGCCGCTCATCATCGAAAAGCATCACATCGACGAGCTGTTCGGCAAGCTCCGCGAGATCTTGCAGAATAATATCTAAGGCATAAGCTCGAACACATCTCCGCCCCTCACGCCTCCTTTTGCATTAGCAGAAGAGCTGGCATGAGGGGCGATCCATATGCGAGGGACAAACATGACCACCAAACTCGAACGCTATATCGACCAGGGCGCTGGCCGGGAGCCTGCGGACATTGTTCTCAAGAACGGCCGCTTCTTCGATCTGGTGACGGGAGAGCTGGTGGCCTCGGACATCGCCATCTGCGGTGACCGTATCGTCGGGACCTGCGGCGATTATCACGGTCGTGAGGAAATCGATATCGCCGGCCGCATGGTCGTACCAGGCTTCATCGACACCCATCTTCACATCGAATCCTCGCTGGTGACCCCGCTCGAATTTGACCGCTGCGTCCTGCCCTATGGCGTGACCACCGCCATCTGCGATCCGCATGAAATCGCCAACGTGCTCGGCACCGAAGGCATACGCTACTTCCTCGACTGTTCGCTGGAAACCATCATGGATATCCGCGTCCAGCTTTCCTCCTGCGTGCCGGCAACGCATCTGGAGACCTCGGGTGCCGATCTGCCGATCGAGACGCTCCTGCCGTTCCGCAATCATCCGCAGGTGATCGGCCTTGCCGAATTCATGAATTTCCCCGGGGTGATCCATAAGGATCCCGTCTGCATGGCGAAACTCGAAGCCTTCCAGGGCGGCCATATCGATGGCCACGCGCCGCTTTTGCGCGGTAATGACCTCAACGGCTATCTCGCAGCCGGCATTCGCACGGAGCATGAATCGACAACCGCCGAAGAGGCAATGGAGAAGATCCGCAAAGGCATGCATGTGCTGGTGCGTGAAGGTTCCGTTTCCAAGGATCTGCACGCCCTGATGCCTGTTATCACCGAGCGCCTGTCGCCTCATCTGGCGCTTTGCACCGACGACCGCAACCCGCTCGATATCGCCGAACAGGGTCATCTCGATTATATGATCCGCACGGCGATCGCCCATGGCGTCGAGCCCCTGGCGATCTACCGCGCCGCCTCGATCTCGGCAGCCCGCGCCTTCGGTCTGCGTGATCGCGGTCTCGTAGCACCGGGCTGGCGCGCCGATCTCGTCGTCGTCGACAGCCTGGAAAGCTGCAAGGCCGAGATCGTCTTCTCCGCAGGCCGCCGTGTCACCGCTGAACTCTTCGCGACCCGCGGTTCGGTAGAGCCAGTCGGCCTCGACAGTGTCAAGGCCCGCCCGATCAACGCAACCGATTTTGGCGTGCCGGTGACGGAGGGCGAAAGCTCCGTCATTGGCGTGACGCCCGGCAAGATCATCACCCAACATCGCCGCTATCGCCTGCCGACCAAGGGCAACCAGACCGATATCGACCTCGGCAACGATATCATCAAGGTCGCCGTCATCGAGCGGCACGGCAAGAACGGCAACCACGCCAACGGCTTCGTCCAAGGTTTTGGCTTGAAGAAAGGCGCGATCGCCTCGACCGTCGGCCATGACAGCCACAATATCTGCGTCGTCGGCGTCAACGAGGATGACATGGCGCTCGCCGCCAATCGCTTGAGCGACATCAACGGCGGCTTTGTCGTCGTCGAGGACGGCGTCGTGACCGGCGAGATTGCCCTGCCCGTCGCCGGCCTGATGAGCCTCGAGCCTTATGAAAGCGTGCGCGATACGCTGCACCATCTGCGCCAGGCGGCCTATGCCCTTGGCGCGACGCTGGAAGAGCCCTTCCTGCAGCTCGCCTTCCTGCCCCTGCCCGTGATCCCGCATCTGAAGATATCGGACAGAGGTCTGGTCGATGTGGACAAGTTCATGCTGATCGGCTGATCAGGCGAGCTTGCCGCAATAAACATCCAGAGCAGCAAGCGTTAGCGCTGCTCCGGCATCTGCCGTGTCAAACCCCGGCATGGCGATCGTCTTGCCAAGCTTGATGTCCTCCGGCAAGGCAACCTTCACAGGCTTGCGGGAGAGATTGAAGACAAAGAGCAGCGTCTCGTCACCCTTGGAGCGGGTGAAGGCGAGAACGTCCTCTTTTGTATCGAGGAAGGTCATGTCGCCATCGCGCAAAGCGGCATGTTCCGCACGGAAAGCCAGCGTCCGCTGGTAGTGATGCAGCACGGAATCCGCATCCGCCTCTTGCTTGTCGACGGCGAGCGCCGCATGCTGGTAGGGAACCGGCAGCCAGGACTTGTCGGCCGTGGTAAAGCCGGCATGGGCGCGGCTCGCTTCCCAGGGCATCGGCGTGCGGCAGCCGTCGCGGCCCTTGAAGGCCGGCCAGAAGCGAATGCCGTAGGGATCGCGCAGATCCTCGAAGGCAAGCTCTGCCTCCGGCAGACCGAGTTCTTCGCCCTGGTAGAGGCAGATCGAGCCACGCAGGGTTGATAACAGCGAAATCGCGAGCTTCGCCACGCGCGGCTGTTCCTCCTCCGTCTCGGCAAAGCGGCTGACATGACGCTGAACGTCATGGTTGGAAAAGGCCCAGCAGACCCAGCCATCAACGACATTATCCTGGAAATCGCTGACGCAGCGCCGGAAATGCGCCGGCGTGAAATCGGGACCCAAAAGATCGAACGTGTAGCACATGTGCAGCTTGTCGCCGCCGCTGGTATAGGCCGCAACCGTCTCCAGCGAGCGCACGCCGTCACCCACTTCGCCGACAGTCGTGCGGTTTTCGTATTGATCAAGCAATGCCCGCAACCGCTTCAGGAAGCCGATATTCTCCGGCTGCGTCTTGTCGTAGAGATGGTTCTGCATCCCGTAGGGGTTGGTTTCGGGCGCGTCGAGCCCGCCGGTCGCGACGAGCGCCGGCGGATTGTCGCGAAGCTTCTTGTCGCAGAAATAGTAGTTGACCGTATCCAGGCGGAAACCATCGACGCCGCGATCGAGCCAGAATTTGACGGCCGCCAATACCGCATCCTGAACGTCCGGATTGTGGAAGTTCAGATCCGGCTGCGATGTCAGGAAGTTGTGTTGGTAATATTGCCGGCGCACGCCATCCCATTCCCAGCCGGGGCCGCCGAAAATCGACAGCCAGTTGTTCGGCGCCGTGCCGTCCGGCTTCGGATCGGCCCAGACATACCAATCCGCCTTGGGATTGTCGCGGCTTGTACGGCTTTCGACGAACCAGGGATGCCGGTCGGAAGTGTGCGAGATGACCTGATCGATGATGACCTTGAGGCCGAGTTCGTGCGCTGCCGCCATCATCTCGTCGAAATCGGCAAGCGTGCCGAAGATCGGATCGACATCGCAGTAATCGGCGACGTCATAGCCCATATCGGCCATCGGCGAGGTGAAGAACGGCGCCAGCCAGATCGCGTCGACCCCGAGTGCGGCAATGTGAGGCAGGCGCCGGGTGATCCCCTTGATGTCGCCGAGCCCGTTGGCATCCGTGTCCTGAAACGACCGCGGATAGACCTGATAGATCACAGCCCCGCGCCACCAGTCGGCTCCCGCCGCTTTATTCGTCGATTTCATCAAACCGCCTCGATATCGCACAAGGCCTGCCAGTTTGCACACTCGGGCGCAGGCGGCAAGCCGCAAATCGGTCATCCGAAAAGCTCAACCACCGGCGGATAAATTCGCAGTATCAATTTTAGAGTTTTGTGAATATGAAAGTTCACACGCTAAGCATGCCCGACTTTTTTTAACTTGAAAGCGACGTCGCTTTCGATAACTTCGCGCATTGACCTGCACGTACAGGTCACCTGCGGATCAAAAACACCCTTGTAAAACAAGGACAAGAACTCCAGAAAGGTGGGAAAACATATGGCGCACATCACCAGAAAATTTATCGCTGCGGCTTTCGTCAGCACGATATTGAGCGTTTCCGCGCATGCCGCGACCCTCAATATCCACAACGGCGGCGACCCGACTTCGCTCGATCCGCAAAAAATTTCCGGCGATTGGGAGAACCGCATCGACGGCGATATCTTCGAAGGGCTGGTGACCGAGGACCCCAAAGACAACCCAATTCCCGGCCAGGCCGCAAGCTGGACCATTTCCCCGGATCAGAAGGTCTATACTTTCAAGCTGCGTGACGGCATCAAGTGGTCCGACGGCCAGCCGGTGACGGCTCAGGACTTCGTTTTTGCCTTCCAGCGCCTGATGGACCCGAAAACCGCAGCCCAGTACGCCTATCTGCAATACACGATCCTGAACGCGGAAAAGATCAACAAGGGCGAGATCAAGGACCTGACACAGCTCGGCGTCAAGGCGATCGACGACAAGACCCTGGAAATCACGCTTGAGAATCCCACCCCCTATTTCCTCAACGCGCTGATGCACTACACGGCCTATCCGCTGCCGAAGCACGTCGTGGAAGCCAAGGGCGACCAATGGGTCAAGATCGGCAACATCGTCACCAACGGCCCGTACAAGCCCACCGAATGGGTGCCCGGTTCGCATGTCAGCATGGTCAAGAGTGATCAGTATTATGACGCCAAGGACATCAAGATCGACAACGTCAACTATTACACGCTGGAAGATCAGGCCGCTGCCTTGAAGCGCTATCGCGCCGGCGAATTCGACATTCTCACCTCCTTCCCGGCCGATCAGTATGACTGGATCCAGAAGAACCTGCCCGGCCAGGCGCATGTGGTGCCGTTCCTCGGCACCTACTACTACGTCCTGAACTCCACCAAGCCGCCATTCAACGACAAGCGCGTTCGCCAAGCCCTCTCCATGGCCGTCAACCGCGAAGTCATCGGGCCGAAGATTCTCGGCACCGGCGAACTGCCGTCCTATTCCTGGGTACCGCCGGGCACCGCCAATTACGGCGAGCCGGCCTATGTCAGCTGGAAGGACGAGCCCTACAAGCAGAAGGTCGAAGAAGCGAAGAAGCTTCTGAAGGAAGCTGGCTTCGGCCCTGACCATCCGCTGAAGGCTCAGCTGCGCTACAACACCAACGACAACCACAAGCGCATTGCCGTTGCGATCGCCGCCATGTGGAAGCCGCTCGGCGTCGATATCGAGCTCTACAACACCGAAACCAAGGTGCATTACGATGAAATGCAGCGTGGCGAGGTGCAGATCGGCCGTGCCGGGTGGCTCGCCGACTATAACGACCCGATCAACTTCCTGAACCTGCTCTCCACCGGCGTCGAAATGAACTACGGCCGCTGGAGCAACAAGGACTATGATGCTCTGATCAAGCAGGGCAATGAAGAAACCGATCTCAAGAAGCGCGCCGAAATCTACAAGAAGGCCGAGCAACTGGCCCTCGACGACAGCGCCGCGATCCCGATCTACTACTACGTTTCCCAGAACATCGTCGCCCCGAAGGTCCAGGGCTTCGTTGACAACATCCAGGACATCCACCGCACCCGCTGGCTGTCGATCAAAGAATAATTGGGAACAGGCTCCCTCCCGGACACAACCGGGAGGGAGCCGTCTAAGACCATGTTTGGCTATGCTCTCCGTCGTTTGCTGTCGACAATCCCCGTTTTGTGGATTGCCGTGACAGTGTGTTTTTTCATTCTGCGCCTCGCTCCCGGCGGCCCCTTCGATGGCGAAAGGCCATTGCCGCCGGAAGTCAAAGCCAACCTCGCGGCTCACTACAACCTCGATAAGCCCCTGGTTGAGCAATACCTGATCTATGTCGGCGACGTCATGAAGGGCGATCTTGGCCCCTCCTTCGCCAATCAGGACTTCACCGTCACCCAGCAGATCATGTCGGGCTTCCCCTACACGCTGACCATCGGCGGCGCCGCTTTCGTGCTCGCGACCATCTTCGGCATCTTCATAGGCTGTCTCGGGGCGCTTTATCAAAACCGCGCGGCCGATTACTGGCTGGGCGGAGGTCTTCTCATCGGCTTGGTCATGCCGAGCTTCCTGATCGCGCCAATCCTGCAGCTCATCTTCGGCAACACGCTCGGCTGGCTGCCGGTCGGTGGCTGGGGGGACGGCTCGATCAAGTTCCTGATCCTGCCCATCATCGTCCTGACGCTGCCGCATGCGGCACGCATCTCGCGCCTGATGCGCGGCTCGATGATCGAGGTGATGGGCCAGAACTTCATCCGAACCGCCAAGGCCAAGGGTATCGGCCCGCGACTGACGATCATGCGCCACGCGCTGAAGCCGGCCATGATGCCCGTCGTCTCCTATCTGGGACCCGCGGCAAGCTATCTGCTTACCGGTTCGCTGGTGGTCGAAAGCATCTTCGGCCTCCCCGGCGTCGGCCGCTACTTCGTCGGCGCGGCGCTGAACCGTGACTACGGCATGGTCCTCGGCACGGTCATTTTCTACATGGTCCTGATCGTGGTCCTCAATCTGCTGGTCGACATCGCCTATGCCTGGCTCGATCCGAAAGTGAGAATGCGATGATCCTCAATTCCGCCAAGAGAGAATTGCTGGAAGCGGAATTGCTTTCGGCAGAAGGGCTCGCACCCAAGGGGCGTTCCCTCACGGGCGACGCGATGCGTCGTCTCCTGCGCAACAAGGCGGCGGCACTTTCGCTGGTCATACTGGCCGTGCTGGTTCTGGTCGCCATATTCGGCCCGTATTTCCTGCCCTTCAACTATGAGGATCCGGACTGGACCTCGTTCCGAGGCGCTCCGGACTTTGCCGCGGGCCATTATTTCGGCACCGACGGCAACGGCCGCGACCTGCTGGCGCGCACGCTCTACGGCACCCGGGTCTCGCTGACGGTCGCACTTGTTGCGACCCTCGTCTCGGTCGTCATCGGCGTGCTCTATGGCGCCGTTGCAGGTTATTTCGGCGGTCGCGTCGATGCGATCATGATGCGCTTCGTCGATATCATGTACGCCCTGCCCTACGTCCTCTTCGTCATCCTGCTGATGGTGATCTTCGGCCGTAACGTCTACCTGCTGTTTGCGGCGATCGGTGCGCTGGAGTGGCTCACCATGGCCCGTATCGTGCGCGGCCAGACGCTGTCGATCAAACAGCGGGAATTCATCGAGGCTGCCCGCGCTTCCGGTCAGCGGTCGTTCAAGATCATCCTGAAACACATCGTGCCGAACCTCGTCGGTCCTGTCGTCATCTACGCAACGCTCACCATCCCGGAAATCATCGCGACGGAAAGCTTCCTTTCCTATCTGGGCTTCGGCGTTCAGGAGCCGCTGACCTCTCTCGGTACGCTGATTGCCGAAGGGTCGGCCGGCATGGAGACGACGCCGTGGCTGTTGTTCTTCCCGGCCGGTTTCCTGGTCGCGCTGCTGATGAGCCTGCTCTTCATCGGCGATGGTCTGCGCGACGCATTCGATCCGAAGGATCGCTGACATGACAGAAACACTTCTCGAACTCAAAGACTATTCGATCACCTTCCGCACGCCGGAAGGCGAAGTGGCCGCGGTCTCGAAGATGAACCTCAAGATTGGCCGCGGTGAGCGCATCGCCATCGTCGGCGAGTCTGGCTCCGGCAAGAGCCAGACTTTCCTCGGCCTGATGGGCCTGCTCGCCAAAAACGGCCGCACCAGCGGCCAGGCGCTGCTCGACGGCAAGGATCTGCTGACGCTGAAGTCGCGCGAGCTCGACCATGTGCGCGGCAAGGACATGGCCATGGTCTTCCAGGACCCGATGACCGCCCTCAACCCGTCGCTGCGCATCTCGCGGCAGCTGACGGAGCAGCTCGAAGTTCATGGCGGACTGACGGCGCGTGCGGCATCCGCAGCGGCGCTCGACATGCTGAAGCGTGTCGGCATCCCCGACCCGACCCGCCGCTTCAACCTATACCCGCACGAGCTTTCGGGCGGCATGCGCCAGCGCATCGTCATCGCCATGGCGCTGCTGACCAAGCCGAAGCTCCTGATCGCCGACGAACCGACCACGGCGCTCGACGTAACGATCCAGGCGCAAATCCTCGATCTCTTCAATGAGCTGACGGCGGAAATGCACACGGCGCTCGTCATGATCACCCATGACCTCGGTGTCGTCGCCGGCCTCGCCGATCGCGTCGCCGTCATGTATGCCGGCCGCATCGTCGAGGAAGCACCGGTCGAGGAGCTGTTCGAAAATCCGGCCCACCCCTATACGGCGGCGCTTCACTCGGCGATCCCGAGGCCGGACCAGGATGTCGACGACCTCACCGTCATCCCTGGACGGCCGCCGAACCTGATGCACCTGCCGCGCGGCTGTGCCTTCTCGCCGCGCTGCGCCCATGTGCAGGACGACTGTCTGGATGCGGCGCCGCCGCTCGATCCGCTGGCGCCGCGTCGCTGCGCGGCCTGCTTCCACCCCCTTTCGGCTAATCAGGAACGGAGCCTCGTCCATGGCTGAGCAAACGCTTCTGAAGGTCGAGCATCTGACGACCGAATTCGAGCTGCCGTCGAAGTCCCTCTTCAAGCCGCCGCTGATCCTGACGGCAGTCAACGATGTCAGCTTCGAGTTGAAGACCGGACGCACGCTCGGCATCGTCGGCGAGTCCGGCTGCGGCAAGTCCACGCTCGGCCGCTCCATCCTGCGGCTGATCAAGGCCCAGAAGGGCCGCATCCTCTGGCAAGGCGGCAATCTGCTCGATCTCACCGAAGAGGAAATGCGCGCCGCCCGCCGCGACATGCAGATCATCTTCCAGGATCCGATCGCCTCGCTCGATCCGCGCATGACCGTCGGCGACATCATCGCCGAGCCGCTGACCGTCTTCGAACCGAAGCTGAGCCGCGCGCAACGGCAGGATCGCGTTCGCGAGATCATGGCTGCCGTCGGCCTCGTTCCGGAGATGATCAACCGCTATCCGCACGAGTTCTCGGGCGGCCAGGCGCAGCGCATCGGCATTGCTCGTGCCGTCATCACCCGGCCGAAGCTCATCATCTGCGATGAGCCGGTTTCGGCCCTCGACGTCTCGATCCAGGGACAGGTCATCACGCTCCTGCGCCGCCTGCGCAAGGAGTTCGGCCTCACCCTGATCTTCATCAGCCACGATCTCTCCGTCGTGCGTCTGATCTCGGACGACGTGCTGGTGCTCTATCTCGGCAAGGTGGTGGAAGCCGGTGAAGCCGCGACGGTCTTCGACCATCCGGCCCACCCCTATACACAGGCGCTATTCTCCGCCGCGCCGATCCCCGACCCGAAGCTCGCACGCGGCCGCGAGCGCATCCGCCTGCAGGGCGATCCGCCCTCGCCGCTCAATCCGCCGCCGGGCTGCGTCTTCTCGCCCCGCTGCTGGAAGGCGACGGATATCTGCCGCACGAAGATGCCGCCGACCGAGCAGGTGCGCCCCGGCCAGACCGCGGCCTGCTATCATATGGATCGGCCGTAAATCAGGTCCAGGAAAAGTGGACGGCGGCTGCCGCCGTCCACCTTGCCCCAGCCGCCGCTTGCGCGTATGCAGCACCAAGACAAAATGCAGGAGGCAGTCTTGGGCGGGCGTTTTCTATCGATCGGCGAATGCATGGTGGAACTGTCACAGGCCGACGACGGGCACCTGCGCAAGGGCTTTGCCGGCGACACCTTCAACACCGCCTGGTATGCCCGCGCCTGCCTGCCGGCAGATTGGTCGGTCGACTATTTCACCGTGCTCGGCGACGACGCCATGTCCGACGAAATGATCGCCTTCATGGGCAGTGCCGGCATCGGTACGGACAGCATCCGCCGCCTGCGCGGCAAGACTCCCGGCCTCTACATGATCAACCTGAAGGATGGCGAACGCTCCTTCAGTTACTGGCGCGACAGCTCTGCCGCTCGCCAGCTCGCCGCCGATGGCGATGCCCTGCGCGCTGCCATAGAGGCGTCCGACGTTCTCTATTTTTCCGGCATCACGCTGGCGATCCTGCCGCGCGAAGACGCCTTCACGCTTCTGGCGGAGCTGCGCCGCGCCAAGGCTGCCGGCAAGCTGGTCGCCTTCGATCCGAACCTGCGCCCTCGCCTGTGGTCCAGCCTCGATGCCATGCACACCATGATTTCGGAAGGCGCACGTGCCGCAACGCTTGTCATGCCGAGCTTCGACGATGAAGCCATCCATTTCGGCGACGATTCGATTCCCGCCACCATCCGCCGTTACCGGCAGTACAGAGCCCAGATGATCGTCGTCAAGAACGGCGCCGAGGGCGCGACCATCGGCGACGGCACCGATGAAACCCTCGTTCCGGCGGTCAAGGTCGCCAAGGTTGTCGACACCACAAGCGCCGGCGACAGCTTCAACGGCGCATTTCTGGCTCACTATCTGCCGCATCAGGATGCGGTCGCTGCCGCTCGCTTCGCAGCCAAGATCGCGGCAAAGGTCATTCAGGAATACGGTGCGCTCGTCTCGCCCGACAAGCTGAAATCCATCCGCTAGAGCCGGATGATTTTAGGTCTGTTCGACCTAAAATCTGAATCCGCTCTAGCATCAAAGAAGTAGAGCGTGATGTCGTCCGAAAACCGCCTACACTTTTCGGCATCACGCTCTAAACGCTGTAATATTTCCATCATGGACACCCCCCACAATAGAGTGGGCGCGGGAATCATGTTTGAAGCACCGCAATCGCTGGCACCGTCATCATGAGGATGCGGTGCGGATGGACTGTTTTGGGCATGTTGCAACGCTTGTCAGACATCGATCAAACCACCTGGACGCAGGCGGCGACACCTGTCGCGGTACCCGAACGGCTGCTCATCGTCAGCGATGCCTGGCATCCACAGGTCAACGGTGTCGTTCGCTCTATCGAGAACACAAATCGGGAATTGACGCGCATGGGCGTCGAGGTTTCGATGATCACGCCGGACGGCTTTCGCAACATCCCCTGCCCGACCTATCCGGAAATCCGGCTATCGATCGCCAGTTATCGCAAGATCGCGGCAAAAATAGAAGCACTCCGGCCGACTTATGTCCACATTGCCACGGAGGGTCCCCTCGGGCTCACGGCAAGGCGCTGGTGCCTGAGAAACGGCATGCCGTTTTCGACCAGTTACCACACGCGATTTCCCGAATATGTGGCCGCGCGTCTGCCGATACCGGAAAGCTGGCTCTATGCCTTCGTCAAATGGTTTCATAATGCGGGCTACGGCTGCATGGTGGCGACACCAAGCCTTGCGAGCGAGCTCAAACTGCGCGGCATTCGCAATCTGCTGCCCTGGAGCCGTGGGATCGATTCCCACCTCTTCCGCCCCCAACCACTTGATGACGACCCCTTCGGCCTGCCTCGTCCGATTTTCATGACGGTCGGCCGTGTCGCGCTGGAAAAGAACCTCCCCGCTTTTCTTGCTCTCGACCTGCCTGGATCGAAAGTGGTGGTGGGCGATGGCCCCGCGCGGGCGGAATTGCAGAAGCTCTATCCTGATGTCCATTTTCTCGGAGCGAAATTCGGCGAGGAACTGGCGCACGCCTATTCACAGGCCGACGTCTTCGTCTTTCCATCGAAGACAGATACCTTTGGCAATGCCATTTTGGAAGCGCTCGCGAGCGGCGTTCCGGTCGCCGCCTATCCGGTTACCGGGCCTGCGGACATCCTGGGGGGAGACAGGACAGCCGGCGTTGTAGACCCGGATCTGGCGACAGCCTGCCTTGCCGCACTCTCCTGCTCCCGCGATGCTGCACGCTCTCTGGCGCTCAACTATTCGTGGGAGGCCGCGACGGCGCAATTCATCGGCAACGTCCGCATTGCCAATCACCGCGGCCGAGCTCATCCTCGCTGAACTCGGAGTCTGCTTCTTTCAGCATTGAATCTTGTTGACCTGACGCGGCAGAAACCAAGGGCATTTCGTCCTTGGTTTCAAGGTCAGCACCTGAGATCCTGCCATAATACCCGCTGTCAAATCTCCTGCGGAGATGGAAGTGCCGGAAGATATCTGCCGGCGAACAGTATCCTCAAAAAGGAAGAAACCCATAGCCCAGGCATAAATTTGGGTGTACAATTATTTATCGCACGACTTACATGAGACCTCTCAGGGAGTTCTTGAGATGACTGACGACCTGTTAAAGCTGGATAACTTCATCTGCTTCGCGCTCTATTCGGCGAATCATGCGATGAATCGGCTCTATAAACCCATGCTGGACGCGCTTAATCTCACCTATCCGCAATATCTCGTCATGGTGACACTATGGGAAGAAGACGGCCAGACCGTCGGCGGTATCGGTGAAAAGCTGTTCCTGGAATCAAGCACGCTGACGCCGCTGTTGAAACGTCTGGAGGCAGCTGGCTTCATCAAGCGCATCCGCAGCAAGGAAGACGAGCGCCAGGTAATGATCCAGCTGACCAGCGAAGGCAAGGCACTGAAGAAGAAGGCCGCAACCGTTCCGCCGTGCATCCTTGATGCCACCGAGCAAACGGCCGACGAACTGACGCGGCTGAAGGCGGAAATCACGATGCTGCGCGAAGCGCTGAGCAGAAACGCAGCCTGAATTGACGCGCGCGATCACGCGGTCTGCCGCTTACGCGATTTACCGCTTCTTCTTGTTTTCGTAAGGATTTTCCGACGTCCGGAAATGGATGCGGATCGGTACGCCGGGCATGGCGAAATCTGCGCGCAGACCGTTGATCAGATAACGCACATAGGACTCCGGCAGAGCATCCGAGCGAGTGCACGAGATCATGAAGGCCGGCGGCCGCGCCTTTACCTGCGTCATGTATTTCAGCTTGATGCGGCGGCCGGAAACGGCCGGCGGCGGATGCTGAACCTGCTGCGTCTCGAGCCACCGGTTGAGGCGCGCGGTCGAGACGCGCTTGTTCCAGACCTTGTCGGTATCAACGATCGCCTGCATGAGGCGGTCAAGCCCCTCGCCCGTCTGGCCGGCGATCGGAATAGCGCGAATGCCGCGTGCCTGCGGCAATAGCCGGTCGGTCTTTTCGCGCAGATCGGCAAGGACAGCCTGACGATCCTCGATCATGTCCCACTTGTTGAAGGCAAGCACGGCGGCGCGTCCCTCGCGGATCACGAGATCGACGATCTGCAGATCCTGCTTCTCGAAGGGAATGGTCGCGTCGAAGACGATAACGACGGTTTCGGCGAAACGGATGGCGCGCAGCGTGTCGGCAACCGAAAGCTTCTCCAGCTTCTCGGTCACCTTTGCCTTGCGGCGCATGCCGGCGGTATCGAACATTTTGACGGTGCGGCCGCGCCAGGTCCAGTCGACGGAGATGGAATCGCGGGTAATGCCGGCTTCGGGGCCGGTTAGCAGCCTATCTTCGCCAAGAAAGCGGTTGATGAGCGTCGACTTACCGGCATTCGGACGGCCGACGATCGCCACGCGCAACGGGCGCGTCTCGTCATAGGCGGGCTCTTCGTCGATCTCTTCGCCATCTTCGCCGACGGCAGGGCGCGGAATGCTGACATTCGTCTCCGCCTCATCTTCCTCTTCCCCGAAGGCGCGTTCGGGGCCGATTGCCTCGACGATGGCGTCGCGCAGATCCATCATGCCCTGGCCGTGTTCAGCCGAGATCGGACAAGGCTCGCCAAGGCCAAGCGTATAGGCATCGTAAAAGCCGCTATCGGAGCCACGCGCCTCGGACTTGTTGGCAACGAGCACGACAGGTCTGCCGCGCTTGCGCAACATTTCGGCGAGCGTCTTGTCGACATGGGTCAAGCCCATCTTCGCATCGACGACGAAGAGCGTCAGATCAGCCTCATCGATCGCCGCTTCCGTCTGGGCGCGCATGCGACCCTGAAGTGATTCATCCTGGGCCTCTTCAAGACCGGCGGTATCGACGATACGGAAGCGCAGATCGATCAGCTTGGCTTCACCGGGGCGGCGGTCACGCGTGACGCCCGGCGTATCGTCGACGAGCGCCAGCTTCTTGCCAACCAGACGGTTGAACAGCGTGGACTTGCCGACATTCGGGCGACCGACGATCGCGACCGTAAAACTCATTGAGCGATCCTTCAGCCTTTTGCGACCGGAGCCTTGCCGGATGCAGTGATGAGATCGAGCAGCATCTGGGCACGGTTGGCAACGTTGCGCGGGCTCTGCGGATCGTCGACGATCGCCTGGAACCATTGCCGGGCCTTGGCGAAATCGCCGGCCTTGTAAGCGGCAAGGCCGAGAACGTCGCGCGCCGAATGGCGGAAGGCATCAGCCGGGACGGCCAGTTCCTGGGCTTCGGCGGCGACCTGATCGTAAGTGCCGGTATCGACGAGAAGGTAGGCAGCACGCAGGCGGGCAGCATTACGGATAACGACCGGAAGGTCCGTCTGCTTGCCGACCGCCGAGAACGTTGCGATGGCAGCGGCCTTGTCCCCCTTCTGCGCCTGCAGCGTCGCGGCGCGCAGGCGGGCCAGCACCGGATAGGAGCCAGGGCCACTCTTTTCGATGGCGGCGAATGCGGCCAGCGCTTCATCCGTCTTGTTTTGGTCGGCAAGCGTCAGCGCGGCAATGAACTGATCGCCGCCGCTGCCGGCCTGATTGCCGGCCCAATAGCGATAGCCGCTATAGGCTGCAGTGCCGAGAACGACGAGCACGGCAGCACCGATGATGAGCTTGCCGAAACGGCGCCATATGAACCGCAGCTGGTCCGAGCGCAGTTCCTCGTTCACCTCGCGGATGAAGCTGTCGTCATTGAATGCCATTCTTGTCTCCGGCCCAGGCCAAATAGTTCAAAGCTTAGGTTTAGTGGGGCCTTCTACTCCATTTTGCGGCTGATGTAAGGGGGAATGGCAGAAATCGTCACATAACGAGCGGCGAAACCCCGATAATCCACGCATGAAGCTTCCAAATGATCAAGGCCCAAACGATGACACCGATGATGATCGCGTAAACATCATATTTCGCCGAGACGAAGGGACGCAGCGTGATTTCGCCGGCACGCTCGCGTCGTTTGAGCGAAATGCGCAGGATCACGCCCCACGCGAGAAAGGCGGCAAAGAGCAGGATGGCCGCTCCATCGCCATTGGAGAGAAGATGCGCCAGCGCCCAGATCTTCACCGAAAGCACCATTGGGTGCTTGGTCCTGACCGCGATATGCCCCGCCGGCAGCAGCGAGGCAACAAGACAGATGAGGGCGAAAAGCATCAGTAGGATGGTGATATGGCTCATCCAGAACGGCGGTGTCCAGATCGGGGTCATGTCGCGCGCCTGACCAAAGCCGTAGATCAGAATGATCAGCGCGATGATGCTTGCGATCGAATAGGCGATCTTCCAGCCGCCTTCGCCGAGGCTTGCGATCAACGATGTCCGCAGGCCGGGCGCCACGACGCGGATCAGATGGAGGCCGAGAAAAAGAACAATGCCGAGAATGAGCAATGCCATGGATGAAATCCTTTATGGTCTTGTAGTCACATCCTTATCGGCTGCCGTAAAAAAATACCAGCATCACCGCAGCTTCGCCGCATTTGCGCGAAAGGAAAGAAGCGACCCTGAGCGCGCCATCCAATATCGCCAGACGATCCCTGGCAAGCCGTGCTCGATCCAATTAGTATCCGGTGCCCATGTTTCGCTTCGCTACCTGTCTCTCCATCGCCATTTCCTTAGGGCTGCCCGCAGCCGCCCAGGCTGATGACAAGCCCAAGCAGCTCATCATGATTTCCTTCGATGGCGCTCATGACAATGCGCTCTGGACCAAGAGCCGCGAGATCGCTTCGCGCAATGGCGCGCATTTCACTTACTTTCTGTCCTGCACCTTCCTGATGAACAAGACGCAGGCCAAGGCCTATCAGGGACCGAAGCAGCGGCCGGGCAAATCGAATGTCGGCTTCGCCAAGAGCGAAGACGATGTCCGTACCCGCATCGCCAACATCTGGGGCGCCCATCAGGAGGGCCACGACATCTCAAGCCATGCCTGCGGCCATTTCGACGGCAAGGGCTGGAGCGCTGCCGACTGGAAACAGGAATTCATGAATGCGCGGATCGCGCTTCGCGACGCCTGGAAGAATGTCGGCCTTGCAGACAAGGAACCCCAGGGCTGGGAAGATTTCGCCACGCACGACATCAAGGGGTTCCGCGCACCCTATCTCTCCACCAGCGATGGCCTCGTGCCGGCGGAAAAGGAGATGGGCTTCCAGTACGATGCAAGCCTCGTCACCAAAGGCCCTGCCCTGCCGCAGGTCGTCGACGGCATCTATCGCTTCGGCCTGCCCTTGATCCCCGAAGGTCCCGAACATCGCCCAGTCATCGGCATGGACTACAATCTCTATGTCCGCCACTCCAAGGGCGCCGAGGACAAGGCCAATGCCAAGACCTATGAAGACCGCACCTTCAATGCCTTCGAAGCCGCCTTCAACGAGCAATATGACGGCGAGCGCATTCCGCTGCAGCTCGGTTTCCATTTCGTCGAAATGAACGACGGGGCCTATTGGCGCGCCCTCGACCGCTTCGTCAGCGATGTCTGCCACAAGCAGGATGTCGCCTGTGTCAGCTATTCCGAAGCGATCCCGCTGATCGCAGCACGCGGCAAGCCGCAACAGGGGTGATGAGCGGTCGGGCAAAGCCCGAGCCAAAGCGAAGGGCTGGCGGTGCAGCAAAGGGAAGCCCTTCCGTTACCTCCAAAGCCTAAAACCCGCCGTCTCCCATCGGAAAAGGCTCCGTTTCCGGAGCCTTAATTCGTCAACCATCCGCGTGAATGACGCCTGCTTCGCGCTCTAGGTAGCGCTGATCGATCGGCGGCAGCGGCTCGTCATAGATAGCGGCCTCGAAGGCCTTCAGACGCTTATGGATCGACAAAAGCTCGATGATCGTCGTCCAGGAGCTGACGAGATACTGGAAGGAGTTGCTGACCTGACCGAAGGCCGTGGCGATCTGCTGCCAGATGCCGAGCGTGATCTTATGCGCGACGAAAGTCGGAACCAGCACGAAATAGAGGAAGATCGCGTCGAGCTGACCATAGGAATAGCGAGCGACGTTAAAATAGGCGTAGTGGAAGTACATGCGGAAATAATTGCGGCGAACGTTTGAGAAGAGTTCCGCCACGGTGGGCGGCTGTGCGCGGTCTTCGCGATCCTCGCCGTAGACAAGCTCTTTTCGGTAGGCTGCCTCGACACGCTGATTGCGGAAGTTCAGCCCCGGAAGCTTGATCCCGAAGAGCGCAAGCAAGAACGTGCCGAATACCGACCAAATCAGCGCCAACCAAACGAGCGAATAGGGAATTGCGCCGATAATCGGCAGATCGGTCACGTATTTCGACAGTTCCAACAGAATCGGCAGGAAGACGATGAGCGTCATGACGGAGCCGATCAGGCTGACGCCGAGCCCTTCGAGGTTGGTCGCAAAACGCATCGTATCTTCCTGGACACGCTGCGATGCGCCTTCGATATGTCGGAGCTTTTCCCATTTCGACATATAGAAATTATTCATCGCCCAACGCCAGCGGAAGAGATAGTGGCTTAGGAAAAACGACGAAATAACGCTGACGGCGACGCCCACGAGACCGAGTTGCGTGAACGCCCATAACAATCCGTAGAAATCCCCATCCGTAACGCCGGGCTTTCCGCCGAGCGCATTTTGCAGGAGATCAAAGAAGGGCCGGCGCCATACGTTTACTGCAACGTCGATCTGAACACCGAAATAGGTGATGAAGACGATGAAAGCGGAACCCCACACGGACCATACGATCCAGGGGTTGCCCTTCGAAACCACATGCCAGAAGCCGCAAAAGACCGCTGCACAGAGAATAAAGTAAAGATAAAACAAGAAATTAGTAGGAGTAACAAAGAACGCAGCCCCGACCGGCTGCTGTTCTTCCGGTAGCGGCGGATAACCCATGGACGCCACGACATGCGCGCCGACAAAATACCATAGGAAGACGCAGACGAGCGCCCAGGCGACCGCTGAGGAAAAAAACAATCTCGGATTCGGGAAGAAAGAATGAAACACGACGGTTAGGCTTCCTGTTGGTTCGAACGGCCGCAATGGCGTCAATTTGTGGCGAGCCTAGGACAGTTCGCCGGGAGCGGCAACCGCCAGCGGCCTATTCTTACGTAGATGTAATCGCTTATCCCATGATCGTGATGCAGTTGTTCAACGGCGAATTTTCACCCATTGGATGAACCACTCCCCTATACGGTCACGCCTTCTTCTTCGATCCATCTCTTCCGCAAACCACCCCCTTGCAGAATTCTATCTTACGATATATGTCGTACGACATGACTAACGATATAAACTCTCACACTTCAAGGAGAAACAATATGAGAGGTTGTAAAGATCGCCACATGTTCGGAGATGGCTTTGACATCGTCGAGGCATATATCCTACGACATGGTCGAGGCCGTGAATCGCGCGGCGAGCACAGGAGAGACTTCATGAGAGGCTTCAAGGGCGGCATGTTCGGCGGCGGGTTTCGCACCGGCCGTAAGTTCGACGCGGCCGATCTGCAGCTCATCATTCTCGCTTTGCTCTCCGAGCAGCCGCGCCATGGCTATGAGCTGATCAAGACCTTCGAGGAGCGCTCCGGCGGCTTCTATGTGCCGAGCCCGGGCGTCATCTACCCAGCGCTGACCTATCTCGAAGAGACGGGCCAGGCCGAAGTCGAGGTGAGCGGCACGAAGAAGCTCTACCGTATCACGGAAAGCGGCCAGAAGCGCGTCGACGATAATCGCGATCTGGTCGAGGCAACGCTTGCCAAGCTCGCCTCCATCGGCGAGAAGATGGCTCGCGTCCGCGAGGTTTTCGGCGGTGACGATGAAGACGGTCGCGATAATCCGTTCGATCGCCATGGCAGCGGCGACGTGCATCGCGCCCGCCACCTGCTGCGCTCCGCCCTTCGCTCCAAATTCCCCTGGAACAAGGCCGAAGGCGCCCGTATTGCTGATATCCTCGAGCGCGCGGCCGCCGATATCATCCGCGGTGACGCGAAGACCGAGGGCAGCCCGAAGGCCGACGAATGAGCCGACGCCTTAGGCGTCCGGCAATGTCAGGATGATCGGCCCGTTGCGGGTGGCGATGATCGTATGTTCGTACTGGACCGTGGGAGCCTGCGGATCGGCATAGAGCGTCCAGGCATCGTCGCCGCCCTCTGCCCAGGTTGCACCGAGCGACAGAAACGGCTCGACGGTGAAAACCAGGCCATCCTCCATGATCCGGCTCTCGGAAGGGTCTGCCCAGGTGGAAACCTCGGCGGGCTCTTCGTGCAGGGAGCGGCCGATGCCGTGGCTGGCGAGATTGGCGATCAGCGTGTAGCGGTTCTTCTGCGCGAAGGCGCCGACGGCCTGCCCGATCTTCGCAAGTGGCGCACCGCTCTTCACCTGGTTGAGGCCGACCCAGAGCGCCCGTTTGCCGTCACGGCAGAGGCGCTCGATCTTCGGCTTGACCGGCGGCACGGTAAAGGATGCGCCGGTATCGGAGAAGAAGCCATCCTTCTCGGCCGATACATCGAGGTTGACCAGATCTCCCGCCTGAATCACACGTGGACCCGGAATCCCATGCGCCACTTCCTCATTGACGCTGATGCAGGTCGCGCCGGGGAACTTGTAGACCAGTTCCGGCGCCGATTGCGCGCCGGCATCCTCCAGCACCTTGCGGCCGATAGCATCGAGTTCCAGCGTGGTGATGCCCGGTTCCAGTGCCGCGGCCATGGCCTGCAGCGCATTGGCGCAGATGCGGCCGATATCTTTCAGTTTGGTCAGTTCTTCTTCGGTCGAAACGATCATCTGCGGCTTCCGGCACCTTGTACTCTCGGCAACGTTCAGCGAGAGCCTCAAGGTCGCTTTCGCCCCTTCCCTCCGCACAGTCAATGTCTTTGTGAGGTTTTCCGGCAGATAGCGCGGCTTTCGAAATCCGAAAGGGGTCAGGAACGAGGATCGTCCGCGAGCAGTGCCCAGCGTTCATGATCGCACCAGACGCCGGCGATTTTCAGATATTTGGGCGAGAACCCTTCCTTGCGGAAGCCGAGCCGTTTGACCAGCGCAATGGACGGATGGTTGCCCGGCTGGATATTGGCCTCCACGCGATGCAGGCCCACCGCATCGAAGGCATGCGCGACGGCCAGACGAACCGCCTCCGTCATGAACCCCTGGCCGGCGAAACCAACCATACCGTGATAGCCGAGAAAGGCGCTGCGAAAGCCTCCCCAAACCATCTGGCTGATATTGACGACGCCGACGATGCCGCCCGAACCGGGATCGCGTGCCACCAGCCCGATATTCGGCCCCGTCACCGTCTGACCGAACCAGGCGTCGAAACCGTCGCGATCGAGGAAGGGATAGGCCCAAGGCACATGATGGGCACGGCTGGCGATATTGGCAGCGATCAGCTCGTCCGCATCGGATTGCTTGACCGGTGCGATGATCACTTGCGGCATGGCGCGCTCCATCCTTATTGGGAGACGAGCCTTAGCAAATCGAATCCGAAATCAAAAGCTTCGCTGAAAGAATGGAATCATTTTCCGAACCGCTTCATAGCGAAGATAAAGTCCGCCCCAGGCGATCACCCCGAGATAAACGCCGAACAGCAGATGCGAGAAGATCGGGCTGCCGACCCTCAGATGCGTCGCAATCGCGCCGCCGAGAAGACCCGTCAGCAGGATGGCGCCAAGGATGGACGTTCTCGGAATCACATAGAGAATGGCGCAGCCGAGCGTGATGATGCCGAGCAGCCGCGCAAGTGCCGGGTCGGCCGAATAGCCGAGCCCCGCCATCGTCTCGGTAACAACCGGAAGCGGAACGAGCTTGATCGCGCCATCGAACAGCAGGAAGGCAACGACCAGTCCGCTAAGGATCATACCGGCCACGCGCTGCACGCGCGTAACCGAAGGCAAAGATGAATCAGCAGCATAAGACATTGTCATATCCCCCGGAATTGAATCGGAAATTCAGATCTTGGCTGCCAGTGCTGCGAGCTGCTCGGCACACCGGCCCCATCCCTGATGGAAGCCCATCTTCTCATGTGCCTCGCGATCCTCCGCGGACCAATGCAGGACGGTCGCGGTATAACGGGTCTTGCCGCCACCGAGATCGTCGAGCTGGATCGTCACCACCATGAAGGGCTTGGCCGATGGCACCCAGGCACTGGTGAAGGCATCGGTGAAGACGATCCGCTCATTGGGGATCACCTCCAGATAGACGCCATTGCCCGGATAATCTTCCCCCTCGGGGCTACGCATGGTGATCGAGCTTGAGCCGCCGGATCGAGCGTCCACGCTGGCAGCCGATACCGTCCATGGCAGAGGCGCGAACCATTGCTTCAGAAGCTCAACTTCGGTCCAGCAACGAAAAATCTTCTCGCGCGGTGCATCGATGACGCGGGTCAGGGAAAGCGCGTGGCGCTGGGTTTGCTCAGTCATGTCTTGTTCCTCTTTGCTGTTTGACGCGGCCTGCTCGGCTCATACTCTAATGACGTTCGAGACCGTCGTTTCCCGACAGCACAGACCCAAATTTTTTGATTATTTTTCAGCCGCAAGAGCATCCACGCTCAGACGATCGAGCTGATAACGGATATGGGCTGCTTCGGCAGGCGAACGGGCGAGCGCAATCGCCCTGTCGAAGGCGACGCGCGCCTCTTGCGCGCGGCCCAGCTGTGCAAGCAGGCCGCCCCTCACCCCATGAAAATAGAAATAGCTATCGAGCTGCGCTTCCAGCGGCGCAATCAGCGCTAGAGCCGCCTCCGGTCCCTTCAGTTTGGAGAGCGCGACCGAACGATTGAGCGTGACGACAGGTGACGGCGTCAACCGCTCCAGCATCTGATAGAGAAGGTCGATCTCCTCCCAATCGGTATCCTCGGCACGCTTCGCCCGCGAATGCAGCGCCGCAATTGCCGCCTGCACCTGATAGGGGCCGGGCTTGCGGTGGCGGATCGCCTTGTCGAGCAGCGCCAGCGCCTCGTCGATCAGCGTCCGGTCCCAAAGCGAACGATCCTGATCTTCCAGAAGGATGATCTGCCCATTGGCATCGAACCGGGCATCCTTGCGCGATTGCTGCAAGAGCATCAGCGCCAGCAGCGCCATGGTCTCCGGCTCGGAGGGAAAGATCCGCAACAGCAGTCGGCCAAGCCGGATCGCCTCGTCAGCAAAGGCGGCCGCCTCACGATGCGTCCCGCCGGCCGAATAGCCTTCGTTGTAGATGAGGTAGATCATGGCGCTGACGAGTGCCAGCCTTTCGCTCCGCTCCACCGCGCCCGGCGTCTCAAAAGGAACACCTGCTGCGGCCACGCGCGCCTTAGCCCTTGTAATGCGCTGCTCCATCGCGCTTTCGCTGACGAGGAAGGCACGGGCGATCTGCTGCACCGAAAGGCCGGAAACGATCCGCAGCGCCAGCGCGATCTGTTGCGTCGCCGGCAAATCCGGATGGCAGCAGATGAACAGCAACCGGAGAATATCGTCGCGATAGCCCGAGCCATCGAGCCGCTCGGCAAGATCGCTTTCAGCATCGCTCGTATCGGAGATCGCCTCCTCGTCTGGCAGGCTCTGCAATTTCGCCTGCTTGCGCACCGTATCGATGCCGCTGTTGCGGCCGACGAAGATCAGCCAGGCAACGGGGTCGCGCGGCGGCCCCTTGTCCGGCCAGGTCTTCAAGGCCCTGAGGCAGGCCTCCTGAAAGGCCTCCTCGGCGATGTCGAGATTGCGGAAGTAGCGCAAAAGCGCGCCCATCACCTGCGGCCGGGCGTTGGTAAGTGCGATGTCGATCCAGGCAATGTCGGTCATGTCGCAACAGCTCCCGGCCGGAAGACGTAAAGCGGACGGATTTCATAGGAGCCGACGCCGGGGTTGGCTGCGGCAAGCTCCTTCGAAAAATCAATGGCTTCGTCTAAGGTTTCAAAATCGACGACGTAAAAACCGAGCAACTGCTCCTTCGTTTCGGCAAAGGGACCGTCGATCACGATCGGCTCGTTCTTGCCCTTGCGCAGGGTCGTTGCCGCCGTGGTCGGCATCAGCCGTGCCACAGGCCCTAGCTTGCCAGCCTTTGCCAGCGGTTCCTGCACGGCAATCAACCGTGCCATCGTCGCGTCTTCCTGTTCCTTGGACCAGGCGAAAACGGTATCTTCGTCGTTGTAGCATAGGATCGCGTAAAGCATTGAGATTCCCTTCTCCCTTTAAAGACGAAGGAATATCACCTGCTCCGACAGGCTACGTCAAAAAATATCGAAGAGGACCTCAGATGTTCCCACGCCGGATCGCCAGGATACGGGCCTTCGCATCAAGCTCCGCCACAGCGCCGAGAAAAACGCTTGCCGGGCTATCACCATGCCCAAGCGGCAAGCCGCCGAGGATCGGCACGTTCAGTTCGGCCAAATGTTCGCGCAAGATATCCATCACCGAATAAGGGCGATCGAACTCGAAGTCAGTAAACTGGCCGACAGCGACCCCTGCCAAACCATCCAGATACCCTGCCTTGCGCAGCATGGTCATCTGCCGGTCCACCTGACCAGGATACAGACCGATGGCCTCAAGCAGCAGGATGGCACCGTGCATATCCGGCAGCGCCCAGCCGGCCGATGCCGCCACCATATCCAGATTGCCCCCAATCAGCCGACCCTCGGCCGTTCCTTCTGTTGTCAACCGCGAGGTCGGCTCTTCCGTGCGCGCGGCAATGATGATGTCCCCGGTTGTCATCAATGCTTGTCGCAGCGAGTCATGTGTATAGGGGCTAACGCTCTCTTCACCCGGCCCGATAGAAAAAGCGCCGTGAATGCCGACTTGATGGCAATGCCTCAGCAGGATCAAATGCAATGCAGTGATATCGCTGAAGCCGATGACGAATTTCGGATCACGCCGCGCCGCCGCAAAATCGAGCTGATCGGCGATGCGATAAGATCCTTTGCCGCCGCGCGTGGTGAAGATCGCCCGCACATCGGTGTCGCGAAGTGCGGCGTTAAGGTCCGACAGCCGCTCTTCGTCCGTGCCAGCAAGATAATTCCACTTGCGGAAGGTGTGTTCGCCGAAGTCAACGGTAAGCCCCCAGCCGTTCAGGATTTCGGCGTTTCTCAGAACCTTATCCCTGTCGGGCGAGCTTGCGGGCGATACAAAGCGCACTTTGTCGCCCGACCGTAGTGGCGGCGGCATCAGCATTGGACTCATCTCTGCGCAATTGAGTGATTCTATGCTGCGATCTTGGCACGGAATCACGATAAGCGTCAGCGCAGATTGACCGTTGGCGAGCCCTTATCTCAAGGGTTGATGACGGCTGCCGCCGTTATCGGTGCGGGTCGCTTGGCCTTGGCATCGCCTTCCCCTATCCGGCCGACCTTCCCCTTGCCAGTCCATATCGGCAAACCGATGGATTGCGAAACCGCCGGATCGGTTGTGAACACCGGATAACCGCGTTCGATCAGCCGTTCGAGAACCTCCCGGTCCTTGCGGACGTGCAGCCGGGCGAGATTTTCCTGATTATAGACGTGTCCGCCGGAATCGGGATTGATGCCGGTGATGATGACTTCGGTCGCGCCGTTGTAGATCGCGAAGAGTATGGCGTTGATGCCGTTGGAGCATTTGTCGTCCGCGCCGAGCTCGCTGCACTTTACCCCGCCGACCCGGTCAAGCAGCGCCATGCGCTTGTAGCGATCGACGATCTCCAGCTTGTCGTAGCTGTAATTGAACCTCCGCAACCCTTCTTCCAGCCGCTCACGCTCTTTGCGCCAGAGCAGGACGTAGAGCATCTTGGTCCGCTCGCCGTTCAGAACGCGGCGCACCTCGACGGCATTGGTGTTCGTGCCTTCGATCTGATTAAACTGGACGAGCGTCACATCGGGCGCCTCGATCCCCAGCCCTTCGTCACCGTCTGTGAACCGTTGATGGTGATGACCTTGAAGCTTTCATCGAAATCCACCGGCTTGTTCGAAACCGGCGCCGAGCCGACCACGAGAACAGGCCCATCGAACCGCTCCGCCAGCATCGGCGGCTTCGGCCGGGTCAGATGATATTTGATCTGCCGATAGTAATGTTTCTTCAGTTCAGAAAATTGAGCAGCCATTATTCGCTTTATCGTCTCTTGAGAAGGCGCCCGCCCTCAAGGAGTGCGGCCCGGCGAAATGTGACCCGGAATCCTCCCCAAGCCACGAACGATAACGAGTATCGCTGCGTGCCCTTATATAAGCAAAATAAAGAAATCTTACACGATATAACCTGGGGTGAGCAGCCGATGAAGGCCGATCACCCCTGCCGTGTACTCAAGGTGCGCGAGACCGCGCTCTTCCAGCCTTTGAGCTTCGCGTTTCGGGTCTTGTCATCCATGCCAGGCTCGAAACGCTTGTCGCGTGCCCAGGCCTTGGCGAAGCCTGCGCGATCCGGCCAGACGCCGGCCCGGCTGCCAGCGAGCCAGGCAGCGCCCAGCGCGGTCGTCTCGAGGATCGTCGGGCGGTCGACCGGTGCATCGAGCAGATCGGCAAGCCGCTGCATCGTCCAGTCGGAAGCGACCATGCCGCCGTCGACGCGCAGTACCGTCTCCTGCCCGTTGCCGTTGCGCCAATCTCTGTGCATGGCATCCAGCAGATCGCGAGACTGATAGCAGACGGCCTCCAGCGCAGCCCGGACGATCTCCTCGGGTCCGGTATTGCGCGTCAGCCCGAAAATCGCGCCGCGGGCATCTGGATCCCAATGCGGTGCCCCGAGGCCGGTGAAGGCCGGCACCAGATAGACCTCCTGCAGCGGATCGGCCTTGGCCGCCAGCTCGCCAGAATCCGAGGCACGCTGGATGGCCTTCAGACCATCGCGCAGCCATTGGACCGCAGCGCCTGCAATGAAGATCGAGCCTTCGAGCGCATAGGTTGTCTCGCCGTTCAGCCGATAGGCGATGGTGGTCAGCAGGCGGTTTTTCGACCGCACCATATCCGCGCCGGTATTGAGCAGCGCGAAGCAGCCGGTGCCATAGGTGGATTTCATCATGCCGCGTTCGAAGCAGGCCTGGCCAATCGTCGCCGCCTGCTGATCGCCGGCAACGCCGAGGATCGGGATTTCCGCGCCGAAATGCGCGGCCTCCGTGACGCCGAAATCGGCGGCACAATCCTTCACCTCGGGCAGCATCGCGGCCGGCACGCGCAGGATATCCAGCAGTTGCTCATCCCATTCGTTTCCGCCGATATTGTACATCAGCGTCCGCGAGGCATTGGTCGCATCGGTGACGAAGCTCTTGCCGCCAGTCAGCCGCCAGATCAGGAAGGTATCGATGGTGCCGAAGCACAGCTTGCCTTTGGCGGCAAGGGTACGCACTCCCTTCACGTTGGCGAGCAGCCAGGAAAGCTTGGTGCCGGAAAAATAGGGATCGAGCAGCAGGCCGGTGCGGCGTGTGAAAAGCCTTTCCAGGTCTTGCCGCTTGAGCTTCTCGCAATAGCTCGCCGTGCGGCGATCCTGCCAGACGATGGCATTGTGGATCGGCTCTCCGGTCTCGCGATCCCAGACGACAACCGTCTCGCGCTGATTTGTGATGCCGAGGGCTGCAATATCCTTGGCGGTGATGCCGGCAGCCTCGATCGCCTTGCGGACGGTGACGAGGACGGAGGACCAGATTTCCTCCGGATCGTGCTCCACCCAGCCGGGCTTCGGATAATGCTGGGTGAATTCCTTCTGCCCGACACCGGCAACCTTCATCTTGCCGTCGAAAACGATGGCTCGCGTCGACGTCGTTCCCTGATCGATCGCCAAGACATAACCGCTCATGCACTCCTCCCGCCTGTTGCGTCCCGAAACAACAGATACGCGAGCAAAACGAATGTGAAAAGAAAGCAAAACGAAATTTTTTCGCTGAAGGGTAAGCTTTTCGATTCACAGCATCGTGGCCGAAGGGCCAGCAGCATTGCGATTGCCATATCTGGAGGTTTGGGACTAGGCTGAGATCGTTTTGCACTGCAGCAGGAAGCTGCGCTGTCCAAGGAGAAGATCATGGCAAGAACAGTTGTCGTCACCGGTTCCACAAGCGGTATCGGCCTCGCCATCGCGGCCGCCTTCGCCGCCAAGGGCGATAACATCGTCATCAACGGCTTTGGAAAGCCTGAGGAGATCGATGCGATCAAGGCGAAGCTCGAAGCCTCCGGCGGCGGCAAGGTGATCTATCATTCGGCCGACATGACGAAGCCCGCCGAGATCGCCGATCTGATCGCGACCGCCAACTCGACCTTCGGCAGCGTCGATGTTCTCGTCAACAATGCCGGCATTCAGCACGTGGAGAAAATCGAGGATTTCCCGATCGAGAAATGGGATCAGATCATCGCGATCAATCTCTCCAGCTCCTTCCATACCATCCGCGCCGCCATCCCGCTGATGAAGGCGAAGAAATACGGGCGCATCATCAACATCGCCTCGGCGCATGGCTTGGTCGCCTCGCCCTTCAAATCCGCCTATGTCGCGGCAAAACATGGTATATTAGGCCTAACCAAAACGGCAGCGCTCGAGCTTGCCGAATTCGGCGTGACGGTAAACGCCATTTGCCCCGGCTACGTGCTGACCCCGCTTGTCGAAAAACAGATCCCGGATACCGCCAAGGCACGCGGGATGACCGAGGAGCAGGTCAAGAACGAAGTCATCCTCAAGGCCCAGCCGACGCATGAGTTCGTCAAGGCCGAGGAGATCGGTGCCCTCTCGCTCTACCTTGCAAGCGACGAGGCACGTCAGGTGACCGGCACGCACGTCTCGATTGACGGTGGCTGGACCGCGGAATAACCATTTGCGGTTAGGGCCGGATTCGTTCGCGCATCCGGCCCGGCCAATAGATGAAACGGGAACGACATGAGCGACAGCATCCGCTTTATCCTCAACGGCGAGGATATCATTCTATCCAGCCTACGCCCTACCGAGACGCTGCTCGACTTCCTGCGTCTCAACCGGCGGCTGACGGGAACGAAGGAAGGATGCGCGGAGGGCGACTGCGGCGCCTGCACGGTGCTGGTGGGCCGGCTGATCGATGGCGGGCTGTACTACGAATCCGTCAACGCCTGCATCCGCTTCGTCGGCTCGCTTCATGCGACCCATGTCGTTACCGTCGAGCATCTCGCCGCCCAGAACGGCACGCTTCACCCCGTGCAGCAGGCGCTGGTCGATTGTCACGGCTCGCAATGCGGTTTCTGCACGCCGGGTTTCGTCATGTCGCTCTATGGCCTCTGGCTTTCGACAGAAAAGCCCAGCCGGGCGCAGATCGAAAAATCGCTCCAGGGAAATCTCTGTCGTTGCACAGGCTATGAGCCGATCGTCAAGGCCGCCGAACAAGTGAGCCAGAAGCGGCCGAGCGCGCTCTTCGATCCCCTCGAAAAGACGAGAGCCGATATCATCGCCCGCCTCTGGGCCATGGAGGGCGACGATACCATCGAGATTTCCGAGGGCGAGGATCGCCTCATCGTGCCCGGTTCAGTCTCAGCACTGGCGCAGGTGCTTGCCGACGAGCCGACCGCGACCGTCGTTGCCGGCTCGACCGATGTCGGCCTATGGGTCACCAAGCAGATGCGCCGGTTGAATCCGGTCGTCTTCATCAATCATCTGACCGATCTGCAGAAAATCGTCATCGAAGGCGATGGGCTGACCATCGGCGCCGGCGTCACCTACAGCCGCGCTTTTGCTGTGATCGGCGAAAAAATCCCGGCCTTTGCCGACCTCATCAACCGCATCGGCGGCGAGCAGGTGCGCAACATGGGCACCATCGGCGGCAATATCGCCAACGGTTCGCCGATCGGCGACACGCCGCCGCCGCTGATCGCGCTCGGCGCAACGCTGAAACTCCGCTCGACGGCGGGCGCGCGCAGCCTGCCGCTCGAAGATTTCTTCATCGATTACGGCAAGCAGGACCGGCATCCCGGTGAGTTCGTCGAGAGTATCTTCGTACCCTATCCGGCCAAGGGTACGCATTTCGCCGTCTACAAGATCTCCAAGCGCCGCGACGAGGATATTTCGGCTGCCTGCGGCGCCTTCCATCTGTCATTGGATTCAACCGGCAATGTCGAAGATATCCGTATCGCCTTCGGCGGCATGGCCGGTACGCCGAAGCGCGCCCGCACTGTCGAGGCAGAATTGATCGGCAAGCCGTGGACGGAGGCAACCGTCATGGCCGCACGCGATGCCTTCGACAGCGATTACACACCGCTGACCGATTGGCGTGCCTCCGCCGAATACCGCCAGCTGACCGCCAAAAACCTTCTCATCCGCTTCTATCTTGAGACATCAGGCGCGCCGCAGGAATTGAAGCGTTTCGAGGTGCTGGCATGATGACGAATTGCGAATTTATTCGACCGTATTTCTTGGATACGGCACAGCACCTTTCACCGGAAGACGGCAGCCGCTTCCTTCCCTCTTCTCCCCTCGCGGAGAAGGGAAACCGCGGAGGCGTGAGCCATGGATAAATCCACCTTCGAGGAGCGTAAGGTCATCAACGGCTCGATGCACGGCTCGCTGCGTCATGACTCCGCACATAAGCACGTCACCGGGGCCGCCGATTACATCGACGACATTCCCGAACCGGCCGGTCTGCTGCATGGCGCGCTTGGCCTTTCCGACCGTGCTCATGCTGAGATTGCCGGCATCGATCTCTCGGCCGTAAAAGCCTATCCAGGTGTCCTCTGGGTCTTCACGGGCGCCGATATTCCCGGCGTCAATGACACCAGCTCCAACGGCATGCATGACGAACCGCTGCTTGCGGAGACCAAGGTCGAATTCCACGGCCAACCGATCTTCGCCGTCATCGCCGAGACCCGCGATGCTGGCCGCCGCGCAGCCCGCCTCGCCAAGATCGACTATCGCGACTTGCCGCATTGGAGCGATATCGACGGTGCGCTCGCCAATGGCGCACCGCTCGTCTACGAGCCGATGACGCTGAAGCGCGGCGAACCCGCAACCGAGATGGCCAACGCCAAGCACCGCATCAAGGCGCAGATGCGCATCGGTGGTCAGGAGCACTTCTATCTCGAAAGCCACATCGCCATGGCAATCCCCGGTGAGGACGACGAAGTCGCCGTCTGGTCCTCGACGCAGCATCCGAGTGAAATCCAGCATATCGTCGGCCATGTTCTCGGGATCCCGTCCAACGCCGTGACCGTCAACGTACGCCGCATGGGCGGCGGTTTCGGTGGCAAGGAAACGCAAGGTAATCAGTTCGCGGCGCTCGCTGCCGTCGCCGCCAAGAAACTCGGCCGCGCCGTCAAATTCCGTCCCGATCGTGACGAGGACATGAGCGCGACAGGCAAGCGACACGACTTCTTGGTAGACTATGAAGTCGGGTTCGACGACGAAGGCCGCATCCATGCCGTCGACGCCACCTATGCCGCGCGTTGCGGCTTCTCTTCCGATCTTTCCGGCCCGGTCACCGACCGCGCACTGTTCCATGCGGATTCCAGCTATTTCTACCCACATGTCCATCTAGTCTCGAAGCCGCTGAAGACGCATACCGTCTCCAACACCGCCTTCCGCGGCTTTGGAGGCCCGCAGGGCATGGTCGGCGGCGAGCGCATGATCGAGGAGATCGCCTACGCGCTCGGCAAGGACCCGCTCGAAATCCGTCGTGCCAATTTCTACGGCCAGCCGGGCTCCGGCAGGACATTGACCCCCTATCATCAGGAAGTCACTGATAACATCATCAACCGCGTCGTCGACGAACTCGAACAGAGTTCCGACTATCAGGCGCGGCGCAAGGCGATCATCGAGTTCAACCGCTGCAGCCGCTTCATCCGCAAGGGCATCGCGCTGACGCCGGTAAAATTCGGCATTTCCTTCACCATGACCGCCTTCAATCAGGCCGGCGCTCTGGTGCATATCTATCAGGATGGCTCCATCCATCTGAACCACGGCGGCACCGAGATGGGCCAGGGCCTCTATACAAAGGTTGCGCAGGTTCTGGCCGACAGTTTCCAGGTCGATATCGATCGCGTGAAGATCACGGCTACGACAACAGGCAAGGTGCCGAATACCTCGGCAACCGCTGCCTCCTCCGGCTCGGACCTGAACGGCATGGCCGCCTTCGATGCCGCTCGCCAAATCAAGGAAAGGCTCGTCGCCTTCGCAGCCGAGAAATGGGGAGTGGGAGCAGAAGAAGTGCAGTTTCTTCCCAACCGCGTACGCGTCGGTGAGGTGGAAATTCCCTTCCCGGATTTCATCAAGCAGGCCTATTTCGCCCGCGTGCAGCTTTCCGCCGCCGGTTTCTACAAGACGCCGAAGATCCACTGGGATCGCAAGGCCGGCCGCGGCACGCCCTTCTATTATTTCTCCTATGGTGCCGCCTGCTCGGAAGTGTCGATCGATACGCTGACCGGCGAATATCTGATCGACCGCACCGACATCCTTCATGACGTCGGTCGTTCCCTCAACCCCGCGATCGATATCGGCCAGGTCGAAGGCGCTTTCGTGCAGGGCATGGGCTGGTTGACGACCGAAGAGCTCTGGTGGGATGCGAAGGGCCGGCTGCGCACGCACGCGCCATCGACTTACAAAATTCCGCTCGCTTCAGACCGGCCGAAGATCTTCAACGTCCGCCTGGCGGAATGGTCGGAAAATACGGAGGCGACCATCGGCCGCTCCAAGGCCGTCGGGGAGCCGCCCTTCATGCTCAGCATATCCGTGCTGGAGGCTCTATCGATGGCGGTCGCCAGCGTCGCGGATTACCGCGTCTGCCCGCGCCTCGATGCGCCGGCAACACCGGAACGGGTGCTCATGGCAGTCGAACGGCTGAAGGGGATGTGATTACCCTCTCCGGGTATTCGCTCCTTGCCACCTACAACAGTCGGCAGTCATCATAACGCGGCTCCCGCCCATCCAGAAATCCAAGGTCGCGCTTCAGCCGGTCTGGCATCTCGTCGAGATCCAAATGCGACGAGGGCTCCGCGTGCTTGACGAAGGCCTGCGCCACCGATTCCAGAAGACGAGCTAGAATCCTGGGCCTTGGGGTTTCCACCGGCTCGATCACATAGCAATCCATGACAACACCTCAATCAAATCAACGATATGAATTGCAGTCTGGCGCTAAAAATGCTGAAATTCCAATCGAACTATCGTCTGCATACATAAAGAGAACTTATCCATGAAGCAGCCCAAGCGCTTCCCGCTGAATGCGCTTCGCGTTTTCGAGGCCGCGGCCCGGCTCGGCAGTTTCACCCGCGCCGGCGAAGAGCTTGGCATGACGCAGACGGCGGTCAGCTATCAGATCAAGCTACTGGAGGAGACGATTGGAGAGCCGCTATTCCTGCGTCGTCCGCGGCAGATCCTGTTGACTGAAGCCGGAGAGCAGCTCGCGCCGAAAGTGGCTGAAGCCTTTGCCCTGTTGCAGGAGGCCATGGCCTCGATCAGTGGCGATGCCGAAACGACGCTGCGCATTCATTCGACGCCCACCTTCGCCTCGCAATGGCTGGCTCGTCATGTCGGGTCGTTTCAGCTCAAGCATCCCAATATCGCGGTCCGGCTGGATACCTCCGGCTCGATCATCGACTTCGCCCGGGAGCCCTCCGATATCGCCATCCGTGCCGGGCGCGGCCAATGGCCGGGACTGCGCGCCCATCTTTTGATGAAGGTCTATTTCACGCCGATGCTGAGCCCGGCGCTTGCGGAGACTATCGGCGGCATACATGAACCGGCCGATCTCCTGAAGCTCCGCATCATCGACGCGGGCGACCCGTGGTGGGCGCAATGGTTCAAGGAAGCCGGCGTTCCCGATCCCGGCCTTCAGGGCCGGCCACGCAGCAGGCTTGGTGCCCAGTCCTTCGAGGCGAGCGCAGCATTGGCCGGCCAGGGCGTCGCCATCCTGACCCCGGAGTTCTATGCGGATGATCTGGCTTCCGGGCGGCTGATCCAGCCCTTCGATATTCTTTCGTCCGACAATACGGACTACTGGATCGCCTATCCCGAAAACAGGCGTCATACGCCGCGAATCCGCGCCTTCAGGGATTGGCTCCTCCGCGAATTCGGCATGCCGCTCGAATAGCGCTCAATAATCCATGTCGGGCGCATAAAAACAGCGCGGCGTATTCTCGTCCGGAAACAGACAGAGATGATAGGCTCCGTCGGGCGAACGCATCGTTTTTTGCTGCGGCAGATTGAAGATATGCGCGTGGGTTATGTAGCGATGATCGCCCGGATTGAGCGTCACCCGATAACCGCCAGGTACAATGGTGACGGTGCGCGAGGGGATCATCTCGCAATCGCCCGTCTTGCTGTCACCATTGCAGCAATAGGGGTCGTAGGACCAGCCGGAGGGCGCCTCATGCGCCAGGGCGAAGGCTGCGGAGAGAAGAAAAAATACGAACGCCAGAATACCTCGCATGGGCAATTCTCCGTCGAAAAAATAGACGGCTGCCGCGGACACGGCCCGCTCCAAGCAGCCAAGGGCATTTTATTAAAAAACTGCCATAATCTGATCTAATGCGCCCCGGGCGCCAGACAAGAGCGTGGCTTTTTGCTGACGCGGCAAACTCTCCCCTTCCCTCCGTCGCCAACATTTTGCAAGGTGCGGAGTCGGAGGAAGAAAAGGGGAACTGAATGTATGAATACGCCATAGCGTGGGAATGGCTGGCCTTTGCCGCCCGCTGGTTCCACGTCATAACCGCCATTGCCTGGATCGGTTCGTCTTTCTACTTCATCGCGCTCGATCTCGGGCTGGTGAAGCGCCCGCATCTTCCGCCCGGCGCCTATGGCGAAGAATGGCAAGTCCACGGTGGCGGCTTTTATCATATCCAGAAATATCTCGTGGCTCCCGCGCAGATGCCGGAGCATCTGACCTGGTTCAAATACGAAAGCTATTTCACCTGGATTTCCGGCTTCCTGATGCTGTGTATCGTCTATTACGGCGGCGCCAACCTCTTCCTCATCGACCGGCATGTGCTCGACGTCAGCGTCCCCGTCGCGATCCTGATCTCGCTCGCTTCGCTTGCCGGCGGCTGGATCGTCTACGACCTGCTTTGCAAGTCTCCGCTCGGCAACAACACCTGGGGCCTGATGATCGTGCTTTATGCCGTGCTGGTCTTCATGGCCTGGGGCTACACGCATCTCTTCACCGGCCGCGCCGCCTTCCTGCATCTCGGCGCCTTCACCGCGACGATCATGTCGGCGAACGTCTTCATGATCATCATTCCCAATCAGAAGATCGTTGTCGCAGACCTCATTGCCGGCCGCACGCCCGACCCTAAATACGGCCGTATCGCCAAGCAGCGCTCGCTGCACAACAACTACCTGACGCTGCCTGTCATCTTTTTCATGCTGTCCAACCACTATCCGCTGGCTTTCGGCACGGCCTATAATTGGGTGATCGCTGCGCTGGTTTTCCTCATGGGGGTCACCATCCGTCACTGGTTCAACACGACACATGCCCGAAAGGGTCATCCAACCTGGACCTGGATCGTTACTGTCGTTCTCTTCATTATCATCATATGGCTTTCGACCGTTCCGAAGGTGCTGACCGAGGAGAAGGAGGCTAATGCGATTCCTCCCGCCTTCCAGCAATATGCCTCGGATATACATTTCTCGTCCGTCAAAGAGATAGTTTCGACGCGCTGCACCATGTGCCATTCGGCCGAACCCGTCTATGAGGGGATTGTTCGGCCGCCAAAGGGTGTAATGCTGGAAAATGACCAGCAAATCGCTATGCATGCCCGGGAGATCTATATTCAGGCCGGCCGCAGCCATGCCATGCCTCCGGGCAATGTCACCGAAGTGACGCCCGAGGAACGCAAATTGCTGGTCGCCTGGTTCGAAAGCTCCATCGGAGAAAAAAGCCAATGACCACCCTTCTGCGCGGCCGACTGCTTTCCTTCAAGCACCTGCCGCAAAGCGTCGATGATACCGGCAGCTACGCTTACGAAAACGACGGCGGCCTGCTGATCGAGAACGGCACGATCGTCGCGACCGGGCCCTATGCCGATATCAAGGCGCAGGCGCCGGAAGCTGTCGCCGAAGTCGACCACCGCCCGCACCTGATCCTGCCGGGTTTCATCGACATGCACCTGCATTTCCCGCAGATGCAGGTGATCGCCTCCTATACCGCCAACCTGTTGGAATGGCTGAACACCTATACCTTTCCCGAGGAATGCCGCTTCGTCGAAAGCGCGCATGCCGAGCGCATCGCCACGCATTTCTACGATGAGATGATCCGCCACGGCACCACGACGGCCGTCGCCTATTGCTCGGTGCACAAGACCTCCACCGACGCCTATTTTGCCGAAGCCATGCGCCGTAACATGCGCATGGTCGGCGGCAAGGTGATGATGGATCGCCACGCGCCACAGGGTCTGCTCGACACGCCCGAGATGGGCTATGATGAGACCCGCCAGGTGATATCTGACTGGCACGGCAAAGGCCGCAATCACGTCGCCATCACGCCGCGCTTCGCCATCACCTCGACGCCCGAGCAGATGGAGGCGACTGCAGCGCTTGCCCGCGAGTTTCCGGATCTGCACATTCAGACGCACCTTTCCGAAAACCACGAGGAGATCGCCTTTACCTGCGAGCTCTATCCGGAAGCGATCGACTATACCGATATCTATGCGCGCTACGGGCTGCTTGGACCAAAGAGCCTGTTCGGTCATGCGATCCACCTTTCCGAGCGCGAAGCCGATGCCATGAGCGAGGCCGGTGCGGTCGCGGTGCATTGCCCGACCTCGAACCTCTTCCTCGGCTCCGGCCTATTCCCGCTGAAGGCGCTGGCCCGCCGCCAGAAGCCCGTCCGTATCGGTGTCGCCACCGATATCGGCGGCGGCTCCAGCTATTCCATGCTGCGCACGATGGATGAGGCCTACAAGATCCAGCAGCTGCTCGGAGAACGCCTGAACCCGCTGGAAAGCTATTACTACATGACACGCGGCAACGCCGAGGCGCTCTCCCTCGTCGACAAGATCGGCACGCTTGATCCCGGCACGGAAGCCGACCTCATCGTGCTGAATGCAGCGGCAACGCCAGCCATGGCGCTGAAGATGGAGGTGACGAAGAGCCTCACCGAAGAATTGTTCCTGCTTCAGACTATGGGCGACGACCGGGCAGTCGTCGAAACTTATGTTGCTGGAAAGCCGATGAAATCCATCCTGCAATAAGGCAATCCCAACCCGCCTCCGTGTAACCATCCAGAGGGCAAAGAGCCATGACCGCGCCGCTGACCATCGCCGAACTGAAAACGCTTGCGCAGCGGCGCGTGCCGAAAATGTTCTTCCAATACGCCGATTCCGGCTCCTGGACGGAATCGACCTATCGGGCGAACGAGGCGGATTTCGCCAAGATCAAGCTGCGCCAGCGCGTCCTCGTCGACATGTCCGATCGATCGCTTGCAACCACCATGGTCGGCCAGAAAGCTTCGATACCGGTGGCGCTGGCGCCGACGGGGATGACCGGCATGCAGCACGCCGATGGCGAGATGCTGGCGGCGCGGGCGGCGGAAGAATTCGGTATCCCCTTCACGCTCTCGACCATGAGCATCTGCTCGATCGAGGACATCGCCTCCGTGACGAAGCAGCCCTTCTGGTTTCAGCTCTACGTCATGAAGGACCGCGATTTCGTCCTGAATCTGATCCAGCGCGCCAAGGCGGCAGAATGCTCGGCACTGGTGCTGACGGCCGACCTGCAGATCCTCGGGCAACGCCACAACGATATCCGCAACGGATTGTCGGCACCGCCGAAAATGACGGCGAAAAATTTCTGGCAGATGGCGACACGGCCAGGCTGGTGCATGGGTATGCTGAAGACCAAGCGCCGCTCCTTCGGCAACATCGTCGGCCATGCCAAGGATATTTCCGACATGACGACACTGTCGCACTGGACGCATTCGCAGTTCGACCCCAAGCTGTCCTGGAACGACGTCGGCTGGATCAAGGAGCAATGGGGCGGCCCGTTGATCATCAAGGGCATTCTCGACATCGAGGATGCGAAGGCGGCCGTCGATGTCGGCGCCGACGCCATCATCGTCTCCAACCATGGCGGTCGGCAGCTCGACGGCGCTCATTCCTCCATCAGCATGCTGCCACGGATCGTTGATGCCGTCGGCGACAGGATCGAGGTGCATATGGACGGCGGCATCCGCTCCGGCCAGGACGTGCTGAAAGCCGTGGCACTCGGCGCCAAAGGCACCTTCATCGGTCGCCCCTTCCTCTATGGTCTCGGCGCCATGGGCAAGGAAGGTGTCACACTGGCGCTCGAAATCATCCGCAAGGAGCTGGACATCTCGATGGCGCTTTGCGGCAAACGGGATATCAAGGCGGTGGATCGGTCGATCCTGGCGGACCTTTAATAGCGCATGTCGTTGCCGCGAAACCGCTGCACACATTTGCGCGGCATGCTCTAGCGCAGCCAGCCTGTCGCCAGACCGCTAGCCCACTCCTCGCGGCCGTTCTGCGCCGCGAGCGCGGCCATCGCCATATGATCATAGGCGACCTGCCGGAAAACCGGCAGCCAAGTATCGCCGATCTTTTCCAGAATGGCGTAAGAAGCAAAGGGATGGCCCGCCTCCACCTTGTGATAGTAGGGCAGGTCATCGTCGTAGGCGGGGCAGCCGACGCTCCCGGGATTGACGATCAGGCGCCCGTCGGAAAGGCGAACGGCACGCGGAATATGGCTATGCCCGCACAGGATCAGCGGAAAATCAATGCCGGCAGCCAGGGCCCCGATCTCGTCCAGAGGCTTCAAATAGACCTGACCGTCCGGCGAGACGGATTCCAGCCAATAGACATTATCATCGGTTGGTGTCGCGTGGCAGAGATAGGCCTCATCCAGATGGACCGCACTGACGGGCAAGGTGCGCAGCCATTCGAGATGACGTTCCGTCAGTTCAGAATGCGCGGCCCGATCTGAAATATGCATCGTCTCGGGCGCCAGTTCTATCAGATAGCGGTCGTGATTGCCGCGCACCGTCGGCGCATTCAGTTCCAGCAGCAGATCGGCTGTCTTTCCCGCCGTTAGCGGCCCGCTGAAGCAATCGCCGAGATTGATGATGTCGCTAACACCCTGTCTGCGGATATCCGCAAGCACGGCTTCGAGCGCCAGATGATTGCCGTGAATGTCCGCTATGGCTGCAAAACGCAATCTCAACTCCCGCGATAGGTGGAATAGCCGTAGGGTGAAATCAGCAACGGCACATGGTAATGCGCCGTTGTATCAGCGATACCAAACCGGATCGGCACCAGATCGAGGAAAGCCGGCTCCGGCAGCTTGGTTCCACTGGCACGCAGATAGTCTCCGGCGCGAAACAGCAATTCATAGGTGCCGGCAATGAAGCTGTCGCCGATCAGGATGGGACCGCCATCCACGCGCCCGTCGGCATTTGTCGTTACCGTCTTCAGATGCGTGCGAGCATCACCCTCGATCCTGAAGAGATCGATCACCAGGCCTTCGGCAGGCTTGCCGAGAGCGGTATCGAGCACATGGGTAGTCAGTCCGGTCATAGCGTCGGTGCTCCGATGATGAACGGCGTGTCGAAGAAATATTCCTCGAGGTTGTTCTCCGACCCGTCACGATCCACGATAAGGAAATCGCTCTGCTCGTCGAGTGCCATCAGGGGATAATGCCAGACATTGATCCGATAGTTCACGCCCTGGTCGCCGCGCGCAAGGAAGACTTGCGGCCGACCCGGCTTGCCGCCCTCATCTTCTGCAACGACGACGAGGAACGGCCGGCCATTCAGCGGCACGAAACACTGGCTGCCGAAGGGGTGGCGCTCCATCATGTCGATCGAGAAGGGAAAGGCACGCGGCTGGCCGCGAAAGAGGTTCAGGATAATCCGCGCCCCGTCACCGAGAGCTTCGGCATTCGACAACGCATGGAACCGCTCGGTCGTGCCACCGTTGATGTATCGCATGGTCGCAGGATCGGCCTCGATCACATCGCCGAATGGCTCGAACGCTGCCTTTGTCAAAGGATTGATGTCTAGATGCTGTATCATTGATTGATTATTCGCCTTCCGCTCGCCAGTGGCGAATGGAGTCCAGTTGCAGGAGCAACTCCGGAAGAGATTTGTGAGCGATATCCCACAGGGTCGCCGGCTCCATGCCGAAGTATCCTTGTGTGATCCGATTCCGGAAGTCCTGCATCACATGCCAAGGCAGCTCCGGATGGTCAACGACAAACTCCGGATATTCCTCGGCAATGCGTGTGGCAGCCTCGCCGATCAGCAGAAGGTTCATGCCGACGGCACGCTGTTTCTCGATATTGGTGGAGAATGTCGCTTGATCGGTTTCCCTGAGGAAATGGCCGGCTTCGGATGCAGCCTGCTGCATGCGTTCGAGGTAGGTAATCAGTCGATCCAGGCTCATGCCGGCTTTCCTCCGCCGGCAACGCCCGATTCCGGTGCGATGATGCGCCTCTTGGCGTCACCAATCATCCGTCCGCTTCTATCTTTGTCCAATGCTTTCCACGGCCCCATGGCTCAGTATTCTGCCAGGTGGATACTAAGCCATGAATGGACCGAAAAACAGCGCATACCTCAACGGGAAAACCCATGCGGAGACATGGGCTGGATGGCGGCCCCGAGGCCATGCGTCAGGCTTCAGACAGCATCGATTGCAGACGCAACAGCGCGATCTTTTCGACCTGCGCCGCCGCAGTCGCAAACTCCGCATCCCTGCTGTTGTCTATCCGCGCCTCGAAGGCGGCAAGGATATCTTGCTTGCCGAGCCCCTTGACCGCAATAATAAAAGGAAAACCGAATTTCGTCACATAGGCGGCATTCAGTTCGGTAAACCGGGCGTGCTCCTCGGGGCTTAGCCGGTCGAGCCCGGCACCGACCTGCTCCTTGCGGCTATCCTCGGTAAGCTGGCCGGCAATCGCCAGCCGGCCGGCGAGATCGGGGTGTGCCCTCAGCACGCCAAGTCGCTCCGTCTCACTTGCGGCACGGAAGACCCGCACCAGCGCGGCATGCACGCCGCTGGAGGTCAACGGCTCGGCAATGGTGCCCTGATCGTAGGCGCGCTCGGCAACGAAAGGCGAATGTTCGAAGACGCCGCCGAAGCGGCCGACAAAATCATCCCGCGAGATCATATCAGCGCACGCCCCCTGGAAGGTGATTTTCATACCAGTGGTTGGCGATTTCGATTCGTTTCGGGATCCAGACCTTGTCGTGCTTCTGCACATATTCGATGAACCGCCGCAACGCGGCGGCGCGACCGGGGCGGCCGACGAGGCGGCAATGCAGACCGACAGACATCATCTTCGGACTGCCATCCTTGCCCTCTTCGTAGAGCGTGTCGAAGGCATCCTTCAGATAGGTGAAGAACTGGTCGCCGGAATTGAAGCCCTGGGGAGTCGCAAAGCGCATATCGTTGGTCTCAAGCGTATAGGGGATGATCAAGAACGGCTTGCCGTTCAAACCATCGACCCAGAAAGGCAGATCGTCGGCATAGGAATCGGAGGAATAGAGGAAACCGCCCTCCTCCATGACGAGCCGCAGCGTATTGTCCGACGGCTTGCCCTGATACATGCCGTAGGGCCGCTCGCCGGTGAGTTCGGTATGCAGCCGCACGGCTTCGAGAATGTGCTTGCGCTCCAGATCTTCGGAGAAATCCTTGTATTCCAGCCAGCGATAACCGTGACTGGCGATTTCCCAGCCCGCCTCCTTCATGGCGGCAACCGCTTCCGGGTTGCGCGCCATGGCAAGCGTCACGCCATAGACCGTCGCCTGAACCTTGAGTTCGGTGAACATGCGCCATAGCCGCCAGAAGCCGGCGCGCGAACCATATTCGTAGATCGATTCCATGTTGAGGTTGCGCTGGTTCGGCCAGGAGGCTGCGCCAACGATCTCCGAGAGCAGATTTTCCGACCCCGGATCACCATCGAGAATGCAGCTTTCCCCGCCCTCTTCATAGTTGATCACGAACTGCACCGCGATGCGGGCATCGCCAGGCCATTTCGGATCCGGCGTGTTGCGGCCGTAGCCGATGAGATTACGGGGATAGATTTCCGACATTGGATGCACCTTCTCTGATCGCGGAACGGTAGCATCCACGCCACGAAAGTCGAGACGGAAAGTGGGAAAATCACTTTCGCTTCAAAGCGGGGTATTGGCGTGAACGCCATCCGCTAATCTAGGCGATCTTGCGGGCGCTGACCTTTCCCATCGGATGCAGCGAATGCACCCGGAAGGGACCACCGGCGCCTTCTTCCATCATGAGCGCAATGTTGGAAACGGGGACGGGCGCAGCCAAAGCAGGCTCGAAGAAATCGCGCAAAGCACGCTCGATGCGCGTCATATCGGCAGGGCTTACCGTACCCGTCAGCATCATCTGGAAGCGGAACTCGTCCATGACATGCGGATGACCCCAGCGATGCAAATTGGCGAACTGGGCCGCAGAAAGCCCATCCGGATCGATCCGTTCGATCTCGGCTTCGCTCAGGGGTGCGCGATATTGATCGAAGGTCTGCACCAGCGATGCCGCGAGGAAATGCATCTGCTGGCTTGGCACGGAAGGAACGAGGCCCAGTGCGCCGCCGAGCCGCGCAACCTCGAGCCTCGGGATTTCGAAGGGCGCCACCGTGCCAGAAAACCGCATCAGATCGCGCAGCAGCCCGGCTTCGGACATGTCCTCTGCCAGCCGGAACGGAGCCTTGAGCAAACCCATGAAACCATAGCGGCGCGGGACTGCGGTGTAGAAAGCGATCTCGTGAATGCCGAGCCCACGGACCGCCGGCGGATCGACCATCTCGCCGGAATAGACGTTGCGGCCGAGCCAATTCGCCGCCACAAGCGTCAGCGGATCGCTCGCAGACGGTGTGAAGCAAATGGCATACCGCATAAAAATCCTCCAGGGCGTAACGTCAGGCAGACCGAACCGGCACCGATGGCCAAGGAGATAGGTGATTTGCGTGACAGATTGACGACCCGAAAGAGGCGTGAATTCACGTTTTATGTGATATGACTGAAATATGACTCGCTAAAGTGAAACTCTGCGGCAAGTTGAAGCGACCGGGCGCGCCCACCGCCTCACGTACCGCTGCCTCTGCCAACCTATGCGCCAGCCCGAAGCTCACCTTAAAGCCACCGGTCAGGGCAATCAGCGCGGGGTGATCGGGATGCGTACCCACCATCGGGTCACGATCCACGGCCTTCGGACGCAGGCCCGCCCAACGCTCGACGACTTCCGCGCCAGCAAGCACCGGCGCCATGGCACGCGCCGCTGCAAGCAGATCGTCGAGCTGCCCATCCGTCGATAAAGGATCGTCAAATCGGTTCTCGCTCGTGCTGCCGACCGCGACCAATCCATTCTCATGCGGAACGATATAGAGCCCGTCGCGGAAGATAACGGGCAAGTCGCCGTCAACATCGGCCTTCAGCATCGCCGCCTGCCCCTTGACCGGTTGACCCAGCGAGGCTTTGCGTCGCTCCGTCAACTCATCGAGGATCGGAAACGAGCGGTAACCGGCGGCAAGGATGCAGCGACCGAAGCGAATGTCGCCATCACTTGAACGCGCAAGACCCCGTTCTGGATCGATACTCTCGACGGTAACGCCCTCGCAAAGCCGGACATGTCGTGCCGCCGCGAGAAACCTCCGCAGGACCTCCAGAAACGCGCGCGGCGCAACGCGGGCCGCCAATGTATCGTGGACAAATCCGCTTTCTCCGGCTGACGGTTCGATCCAGCCCTCGATTGGTGCGACATCCAGCAAATGCCAGTGAAACTGCCGCTCCCCGTGCCGCCAATGCACTTCCGCATCTTGGGAATGGCCTAACGCGATCTGCCTCAGATGCGGCTTCGGCAGCGGGATCAAGCGACCGGCGCGACGATAGCCAGCCGAAAGCCCGGTCTCCGCTTCCAGGGCTGCAATTTCCTCCTCCAGCGCGACAAGCGCATCGAACTGAAACTGCTTCTTGTCGGACCATTTGTCCGGCATATGCGGCATCAGCGCGCCGAGCAGACCGCCGCTTGCCCCCAGCCCGAAACGGCCGGCTTCGACAAGCAATGTCCGGATACCAAGACGCTCGGCATGAACGGCGGCCCATAGCCCCATGATCCCGCCACCGACGATCAGCAGATCGACTGGCGATTGACCCGCAGGTCTTGGAGGATTATCGGCTCTTTCCATGACAGATCCAGTTTCCGAGCGGACCAGGGCGTCCGAAATCCATGCGGCAAGCCCGGAGCTCGAATGGCGCGACGGCGATATGCCCTATTCGGCCGCATTTGGCGACCATTTTTATTGCCAGACCGACGGCAGGCTGGAATGCGGCCATGTCTTCTTGGCCGGCAACGGCCTGCCTGCCCGCTGGCACGGACAGCGAGATTTCCTTATCGGCGAACTCGGCTTCGGCACCGGCCTGAACTTCTGCGAGACCTGGCGCCAGTGGCGACAGCAGGCCATCCCCGGTTCGAACCTGCACTTCATGTCCTTCGAACTCTATCCGATGCGGGCCGAGGAAATCGATCGCGCGCTGACGCACTGGCCCGAAATCGATAGGGAGCGAGAGGCTCTTGCCGCCGCGTGGCCGGGCAACCCGCAGGGTGTCGTGTCGCTGAGGCTAGATGCAAATACGCGCCTCAGCGTCGTTTGCGGTCCGGCTCTCGAAGGCGTCAGCCGCGCCGAACAGGGTTTTGATGCCTGGTATCTCGACGGTTTCGCACCATCGCGCAATGCCGACATGTGGTCGCCGGAATTGATGCAGACACTCCATAACAAGACGGTTCCGAACGGCACCTTCGCCACCTACGCAGCGGCTGGCTTCGTGCGGCGAAACCTACAGGCGGCAGGCTTCATGGTGGAGCGGCGCAAAGGCTTCGCCGGCAAGCGCGAAATGCTCTGCGGCATCAAGCCCGCCTGAGGCCGGAGCTGATGTGCCGCGCCAGGCGGCAAGCATCTTGGGGATTCAGATGAGCTCGCCAAGATGCTGACGAACCCACTTGGCCTCTTCCGAGGCCGTCCGCCGGAAGTGCCGTTTGAAATCCCGGCTGAACTGGGCAGCACTGACATAGCCGACCGATGCCGCCACCTCCGCAATCGTCCCACTTTGGCGCGCGATCATCAACCGCGCCTCGTGGAGCCGCATCGCCTTCACATATTGCATCGGACTGCTGCCCGTCAGAGCCTTGAAATGGACGTGATAGGAGGGAACGCTCATCCCCACCTCACGCGCCAGCGCGGCAACCGAAATCTCGGAATTGTAGGTTTCACGCAATCGGGCCAGGCTTCGCACGATCTTCCCGGAAATGCCCTGCTGCTGAAGCGCTGAGATCATCGCTCCGCCCTGCGGGCCAACGAGAACTCGGTAGTGCAGCTCGCGCAGTATGCCTGCTCCCAGAACCGTAAGCTCGACGGGATCGCTAAGCGCCCGCAGCAGGCGCAGCACGACATCCTCGATCACCGGCTCCATCCTGCTCGATATAAGGCTTCTCACTTTGCCGGCCGCTGATCCGGACTGTCTTGCCCCCACCTCAGAGGCGATCTCGGCGGCCAGAAGCATGTCGAACTCGAGATAAACGGCAAGCAAAGGGCGCTCTGCGCTGGCTGACGATTCCATCCGGAACGGAACGGGCACCGACACGGCCAGATAATGCTCCTCATCGTAGAGATAGACCTCGCCTTCCAGCACGCCCTGCTTTCGACCCTGCAGGACGAAGACCGCGCCCGGTTTGTAGAGCACAGGAACATCATGAAGGACCGCTTCGGTCCTAAGAATCCGAACACCGGCAAGTGCCGTTGGGTTGTATCCCTGGCTGGGAGCAAGAAGGCCCGCCAGCTCCACCAATTCCCGACGCCTCGACCATTCGTTCTTCGTATTCATAGGATTTGGCAAGATATTCATAGTTTTTGCGATCGCTGACAACAGTTTGGAAGATTATCAGTCATGCGCATCGACCAATCAAGATGAGAACATCTATCATGTCACAGAAAACCTTCTTCATCACCGGAGCAAATTCGGGCTTCGGTTTCGCAATCGCAGCCGCCGCGATCCGGAATGGCCACAAGGTTATCGGCACCATCCGCTCGGAACAGTCGCGGGCAGCTATGACGGAACGCTTGCCGGCAGTGCGGCCCATCCTATGCGATGTGACGGAGTTCGACCGGATAACCGACGTCGTTCGACAGACGGAAGAAGACCATGGACCGGTCGACGTGCTGATCAACAATGCCGGCTACGGTCACGAGGGAATTCTTGAGGAGTCGGCCCTCGAGGAGATGCGGCGCCAGTTCGACGTGAATGTCTTCGGCGCCGTTGCGGTCGCCAAGGCCTTCCTGCCGCGCTTCCGCGAAAGGCGCAGGGGCTTCATCGTCAACATCACCTCCATGGGCGGCATGATCACCATGCCCGGCATCGCTTATTACTGTGGAAGCAAATTCGCCCTTCAAGGCATCTCCGAAGTCATGCGTGCGGAAATGGCCCCGTTCGGCGTTCGGGTGACCGCCCTTTGCCCCGGCTCCTTTCGGACAGACTGGGCCGGGCGCTCGATGGTCCGAACCGAACGATCAATCGCGGATTATGACGCATTGTTCGATCCGATCCGCCAGGCGCGACAATCCAAAAGTGGCAAGCAGCTCGGCGATCCCGACAAGCTCGCCACAGCCGTCCTGGGCCTGATCGAATCCGACGCCCCTCCGCCACAGCTCCTGCTTGGCAGCGATGCTCTTAGACTCGTCACTGACAGGATCGAGCGCCTCAGCCAGGAGATCGAAGCCTGGAAAGCCGTTACCGTTTCTACCGATGGCTGATGGCCGCGACGGTTGCGATGGCCAAAAGATGGCATGCAGCCATGCGCTCAAGTCTATGGATCTGAACTCTAGGTCTTAGACCGATCGGCCCGGAGAGCGGTATCGCCCAGATAGCGCTGGATCTTCGTCTCGAGAAGTTCGGGGCTGATCGGCTTGGACATACAATCGTCCATGCCCGACTGCATGCACGTGATGCGATCGACATCCAGTGCCTGCGCCGTCACCCCGACGATGGGCACATGCCATCCCTGCCCGGCCTGTGTCTCGAACTGCCGGATCATGCGAGTCGCCTGATGACCGTTCATGACCGGCATGGACACATCCATGAGGATTAGCGACGGCCGCAGCTGGCGCCATGCGTCGACGGCCGCCTGGCCGTTCTCCACAACAAGGAACCTCAGGCCGGTCGCCTGCAGGATCTGCGTGAAGACGATCTGGTTCACCTCATTGTCCTCGGCAACGAGGACGTCGATCGCGTTGCCTGACTTGGCCGACATCATCCGATCGGTGGCTTCGATCGCGACTGCGGCTTCCGTCTCTATCGGCAGCCGACGTTCAACAGAGGCCAATCGCTCACCCAGCTTTTTGCGCCGCGAGGCACGCACGACATCGATGATCGTGCCACGCAGCACATTGGCGCGCACAGGCTTCATCAAATGCGCCTGGCCGTTGACGGCGGCGAATTCCCTATCGCAACCGGCGACACCCATCGACGTCAGGAACACGATAGGCAGCGTGTCGAAACGCGGATCGGCGCGCACGGCGGTCGCGACCTGATAGCCATTCATGCCGGGCATGCTGTAATCGACGATGATCACATCGACCGATACTCCCATATCGAAGGCAGCATTCAGAATAGCGAGTGCGGTCCTACCATCCTCGGCGACATGTCCGTCAAAACCCCATTGCGCCAACTGTTCGGTCAAAATGCGCCGATGGATCGCGTCGTCTTCCACAATCAGGATGCGGGCATCCTTGACATTGGCCGGCAGCTCCGCGACTTTGCCGCGCGCGGCAACCAGCGGCATGGGCAGATTGACCGTGAAGACCGATCCCTTACCCCATTCGCTCTCCACCGAGAGCGAACCGCCGAAAAGATCGACGAGACCGGCAGTAATGGCCAGACCAAGGCCCGAGCCCTCAAGCCGCCGCGCAAAGGACGAATCCGCCAACGAGAACTTGTCGAAGATCGTGTCGAGTTTTTCGTCGGGAATGCCGATGCCCGTATCTTCGATACGCAGAACAAGCAATATGGTGTCGCCCGGTGCCGGCTGGCTGTCCAACTCCACCAGCACATGACCGCGCTCGGTAAACTTGATCGCATTGCCGACGAGATTGGTCACGATCTGCCGAAAACGACCGGCATCGCCGAGTATCGCCGCCGGTACGCCGGGAGCGATGCGCACCATCAGCTCGATATTCTTTTCCGATGCGGCCGCAGCCAACAGGGTCGCAATATCCTCGACGGCCTCGGTGGGATCGAATGCCATCTTGCGCAGATGCATTTCGCCGGTATCGATGCGGGAAAAATCGAGAATGTCATTGATGATGGTCAGCAACGCATTGCCCGACTTGACGATGATATCGACGAAGGTCTTCTGCCTCGCATCGAGATCGGTCTTGCCAAGCAGTTCCGCCATGCCGAGAACGCCGTTCATCGGCGTGCGGATTTCATGGCTCATATGGGTCAGGAATTCGGATTTCGCCCGGTCCGCAGCATTGCTGCGCGCCAGGAGTAACTGCAAATCCGCCTCACGTTCCTTCATCTCGGTAACGTCGGTCAGCACCACCGTCCAGCGGCGATGCTCTCCGAGGGCGGCATCGAGCTGCATCCAGTGATCGCCTTCAATCTGAAATATGCAGGAGATCGGCTTGCCGGCAGCAATGCTTTCTCCCCACGATGCCCGCACGGCCTCGGCATCCTCGCCAAAGTCTCCGCGTTGCGCACAATAATCGAAGGCCGCAGACCAGTCTTTACCGACTTCCAGAAGCTCCGCCGGCAGCTTCAGCATGTCCTTCAGCCGGTCGTTGGCCAGCATGATCGTACCGTCCTGGACGATCAGCAGGCCTTGGGACATGGCCTGCATGGCATTGGCCATCAGCTCGCCGAGGCGTTCCAGCGCCAGCCGGGCCTCGGTGATCTCGCGGAATTGCTGCTTGACGGCCGAGATGTCCGTATAGGACATCAGCGTCCGCCCGTTGGAAATACGGCGCGCATCGATGATGACGGATTTGCCGTCGGCAAAATTCACTTCCGTCTGCAGATGCTCGCCCGCCTTGCGCAATGCCGCCAGGCGCGCCTGATAGATGTCGTCGATGCTGCGCCCGTCGGAGCCGAAGCGCGCTAGTTCATAGTGTTTGGCGATGAGATCCCGATAGGGACGGCCTTCGAAGCGCTCATCCTTCGAGAATTCGAAAATGTCGTAGAAGGCGTCATTCACGTATTCGACGATGTAGTCACTGTCGTGGATCAAGACACCGATCGGCATTGAGCGAAGAATATTGTCGAGATCCTGATGCAGCGTCTTGGGAGACGCTTCGAGAAATACACCGAAAATATAGACGCGGTCTTCCGAAGGGGAAAAACTCTCGATCTGAATGCGCGATCGCTTACGGCCCGATACGTCGAAACAGAGCGCCACCTCTTCCGAACCGAAGACCAGCGCACGACGCTCTCTGTCTTCCCTGTCCGCGCTCTCCCCGGCATCGAGAAGGTCTTGACTGCGATTGCCGATGAAATCGGAAATATCGCGCCCGAAAAACCGCGCATAGGCATCATTGACGGCGACGTAACGAAGCTCGCTGTTCTTGATGTAGGCGGGCCTGTCCAGACTGGTGATCCGGCGGCACGCTATGTCGAGCAGTTCACCGTCCAAGGTCAAACGGAGCCTCTCTTTTCACCGCGCATGATAGTTCATGAAACGACGCTCTAACATGATTGGCTTTAACAAAGCCTTAACCATGTTTAACCATCGCGCCGGCGTCGCGTTCAGACTATGCGCTATCCTATAACGGTCATGTCTTGGTCGCAAACGACGGCGGCACATCGGGGGAAACTCTGCCAAGAATCCGTCAACGGATCCCTGGGAGCGAGCGCCATGAGCGATGAAGAAAGCCTGACCTTGAACGAAGCGCAGATCGCAACGGCGACGGGCGAACGGCGGCGGCGGGCCGGAGGGCGTGGCGCCGAACGCAGCCGCAAGCCGAGCGGCACGAAATATCTCAACCTCGTCAACAATCTCGCGCACACGGAACTCCTGTCGCCTGAAGCGCTTGACGATATTCACGTGGCATCGCTGACCATCCTCGAAGAGATCGGCATGGATATCATCCTGCCGGAAGCGCGCGAGCGCATGAAGGCTGCCGGCGCGGACGTCACGCCGGGCAAGGAACGCGTCCGCTTCGATCGCAACATGATCATGGAACTGATCGCTTCGATCCCGTCGAACTTCACGCTGCACGCTCGCAATCACCTTAGAAACGTTGAGATCGGCGGCCGCAATCTTGTCTTCGCGCAGGTTGCCTCCGCCCCCTTCGTCGCCGACCGCGACGGCGGCAGGAGAGCTGGCAATCAGGAGGATTTCCGCAAGCTTATCAAGCTCGCGCAGTCCTTCGACATCATCCATATGACTGGCGGCTATCCCGTCGAGCCTATCGATATCCATGCTTCGGTGCGCCATCTCGATTGCCTCTCCGACATCGTCAAACTCACCGATAAGGCCTTCCATTGCTATTCGCTGGGCAAGCAGCGCAATCTCGACGCGATCGAGATCGCCCGCATCGGCCGCGGCATCAGTATGGAGCAGATGGAGCGCGAGCCCTCGCTCTTCACCATCATCAATTCCTCCTCGCCGCTCCGTCTCGACGGGCCGATGCTGCAGGGGATCATCGAAATGTCCTCACGCGGCCAGGTGGTAGTCGTGACGCCGTTCACGCTGGCAGGCGCCATGGCGCCGGTGACGATCGCCGGCGCACTGGTGCAGCAGAATGCCGAAGCGCTCTGCGGCCTCGCCTTCACCCAGATGGTGCGCAAGGGCGCGCCGGTCATGTATGGCGGCTTCACCTCGAACGTCGACATGAAGACGGGTGCCCCCGCCTTCGGCACGCCGGAATATATGAAAGCGGTCATCGCGGGCGGGCAGCTCGCCCGTCGCTACGGCATCCCCTACCGCACCTCCAACACGAACGCTTCCAATACGCTCGATGCACAGGCGGCTTACGAATCGGCGCTGTCGCTCTGGGCGCTGACCCAGGGCGGCGGCAATTTCGTCCTGCATGCGGCCGGCTGGAGCGAAGGCGGGCTGACCGCCTCCTTCGAGAAATTCATCCTTGACGTCGACATGCTGCAGATGGTCGCGGAATTCCTGAAGCCGCTCGATGTCAGCGCCGATGCTCTGGCGCTGGATGCCGTGCGCGACGTCGGCCCCGGCGGCCATTATTTCGGCACGGCCCATACGCTGGCTCGCTATGAAACCGCTTTCTATTCACCGATCCTGTCGGACTGGCGAAACAACGAGACATGGACGGAAGCCGGGAGGCCCACGACTTACGATCACGCCAATCGTGTCTATAAGGAAACGCTCGAGCGTTATGAACGCCCCCCGCTCGATCCGGCCATCGAGGAAGAGCTCGACGCCTTTGTCGCCAAGCGCAAGGCAGAGGGTGGCGTTCCTACGGATTTCTGATTGAAAATCAAAGGCTTTACGCCTCAAATCATGAACGAAATTTAATGTTCTCGACCTCTTTTTGGCCGCGACTTCGCCAGCTTTCCCAAGCACCGTCAAACTCGGCTTCGGCTGGAAGCCCCGTGTTTTTGGGAAAGGGATGTCAATGTCTGTGCTTCGCACATTAACGACGGCCGGTTTGATCGCGCTGACGCTTGGCAGCGCCGCCGCCGTAACCACCACCACTGCCAGCGCCTCCGACCGCGGCGCCTTCTTCGGCGGTCTCGCCGCGGGTGTCGTCGGCGGCGCTTTGGTAGCCGGGGCTGCGCGGCCGGCCTACCCCGCTTATTACCCGGCATATCCGGCCTACTATGATGGCCCGGTCTACGAGCGCGTCTATGTACGCCCCTACCCCAGCTGCTATTGGGCATGGCGTCACGATGGCTGGGGCCGTCCTTATCGCGTGGAGGTTTGCCGCTAGGATCAGCAATCGCTGATTGAGGGCATGCGCCCTTATCAGATCTCGGATGCCGCCGGATTTCGGCGGCATTTTTGTACGCCTGATGAAAAGCTTTCGCTTACCCCTCTTGACATTCCTCGCGTTTAAGACCAAATGCGCCTCAGCTTTCACCTTCCGGCCGCCGCGTGAGCGTGCCCTGCGGGACAATCTGTACGCAAGAGAGGGACAAAAGCGCTTTAATGAATGAGGCCGCGCCAGGTGCTGTGGCCGGATGCGCTGGGAAGCTATTTCCAACTTACAAGTTCCCACTTCACGCGGGGTTCTTGACGCCACAGACAGACCGGACCGCATGGTGCGACCCGGCCTATTTTCTGTGGCGCCCCCGAAAGGTATTGAATTGACCGATTTTCACTCGCTTGGTCTCTCCAAGCAGATCGTTGATACACTGTCGCAGAACAACTTCGCTACGCCGACGCCGATCCAGGCACAGGCGATCCCGATCGTTCTCCAGGGCCGCGATCTCATCGGCCTCGCCCAGACCGGCACCGGCAAGACAGCCGCTTTCGGCCTCCCGATCATCGAGATGCTGCTGAAGGAAGCCAAGCGTCCCGACAACCGCACCGTCCGCACGCTGATCCTCGCCCCAACCCGCGAGCTGGTGAACCAGATCGCCGACAATCTGAAGCTCTTCGTGCGCAAGTCGCCGCTGCGGATCAACCTTGTGGTCGGCGGCGCGTCGATCAACAAACAGCAGCTTCAACTCGAGCGCGGCACCGATATCCTCGTCGCGACACCGGGTCGCCTCCTCGACCTCATCAATCGCCGTGCCCTCTCCCTCGGCCATGTCACCCATCTCGTTCTCGACGAAGCCGACCAGATGCTCGATCTCGGCTTCATCCACGACTTGCGCAAGATCGCCAAGCTCGTTCCGGCCAAGCGCCAGACCCTGCTCTTCTCGGCAACCATGCCGAAGGCGATCGCCGATCTCGCTTCCGACTACCTGACCAATCCGGTCAAGGTCGAAGTCTCTCCTCCGGGCAAGGCAGCCGACAAGGTCGAGCAATATGTCCACTTCGTCGCCGGCCAGAACCACAAGACCGAAATCCTTAAGGAAACGATCTCTGCCAATCCGGATGGCCGTGCCATCGTCTTCCTGCGCACCAAGCACGGCGCCGAGAAGCTGATGAAGCACCTCGATCACGTCGGCTTCGCCGCCGCCTCCATTCACGGTAACAAGAGCCAGGGTCAGCGCGAGCGCGCGCTCAAGGGCTTCCGCGACGGTGATGTCCGTGTTCTCGTCGCGACCGACGTTGCCGCCCGCGGCATCGACATCCCCGGCGTTTCGCACGTCTACAACTTCGATCTGCCGGAAGTGCCGGATGCATATGTTCACCGCATCGGCCGCACGGCGCGCGCCGGCCGCGATGGCATCGCCATAGCCTTCTGTGCCCCCGATGAAATCCGCCTGCTGCGTGACATCGAGCGCCTGATGGGGATCGAGATCGCCGTTGCCAGTGGCGAAGCCCCGGCCGATCGCGGCCGTCCCGTTCGCGGCAAGGGTCGTGGTGGCCAGAACAATGGCGGCCAGGGCAGAGGGCAGAATGGCCAGGGACGCGAGCGCGGCGAAGGCCGCCCGCAACGTCCGGCCCGCCGTCCGTTCTTCGATAAGGAAAACGGCGAGGCTCGTGGTGAGGCAGGCGAGCGCCAGGAACGTCGCCCACGCAACGACCGTCCGCAGCGCGAAAACAATCGCAACGCCGATTTCCGTGGTCAGCGCCGCAACGAACCGACACCGCGTCCGGAGGTCGACAACGACCTCGCCTCGACCTCGGATTTCCGCCCCGCTCGCAAGCAGCACAACGGCAACGGAGCCGCGCATGAGGGCGGTGCCCATCGCGGCCAGCGCCACGCGCACGGCCGCCCCGCAGGCCGCCACAACGAAGAGCGTGGCGCACAGGGCGAACAGCGCAATGGCGGCAACGGCCGCATGCGCCGCCGCGGCAATGGCGGCCAGCGCCGCGAGCGTGCCTGATAGAGTTCAAGGGGGTCGATTGACCCCCTTTTTCTTTGGTTATTCTGCCTGGTCTCGAAGGCTTTCGATTAATGCGGGGAGATCATCCCAAACATATGCGATCTGACCGATTGCAGTTTCGCCGAATGTAAGCGGCCCCGTCGCCACTGGTCGACCGCGCAGGCGCTCGTAGAAAACCCTGTTTGGGTTGTTCTGCAATGCCAGGGCCAGCAATCCCTTGCGCTCCATATCTCCGAGATCTCGCGCCACTTCAGCAAAGAGAACCGAACCGATCTTACGGCGCTGATAGCCAGGCAGAAGATAAAGCGCATAAACCTCAGCTTCCTGAGGAAAGCCCGAATGCCGGCTTGGCCCTCCGCTCGCAAATCCGACGACCTCGCCTTTCTCGTCTTTCGCCACGTAATAAACGATGCCGGCATGACCCAGATAACGGCGATGGCGCTGCTCCTGATGTCTATAAGACATGCCTTTGAGGAAATCCTCCGGCAGCAGCCCGGCAAAAGTCACTCTCCAGGAATCGACCACGACTCGGGCAATACCCGCCAAATCACCCTCAACGGCTGACCGAATCTCAATCGCCATCGATAGTTCATCTGTTTACGGCCTGCATGAAGACTACGGATGCAGTCATGAGAGTAAATTCGAAACTTGGAGGCTATCTGGCATTCCCATTTCGCTCGGAGAACAATGTTTGGATGACTGTCTCCTCCAGATAAGCCTTTGCAGGCATAGCTTAGAGCATGTTTAGAGGGTTGGGAGGCGGTGCATTGCAAAAGACGGCAACGCGGCCGATGTCGGCAAGCGACTGGGCGCAACTCGTGCTTCTCGGCGCGCTGTGGGGCGGATCATTCTTCTTTGCCCATATAGCGGTGGCAGAAATCCCGCCGCTGGCGCTGGTCCTCTATCGGGTTTCGATTGCCGCGCTTGTCCTGCATGTCTGGTTGCGCCTGCGTAACATTTCCTTTGCGCCCGCCATCGCCAGGTCAGCTTCGTTCCTGGGGCTCGCGCTGCTCAACAACATCATCCCGTTTTCTCTGATATTCAGCGGTCAAACGGAGATCGGAGCGGGCCTTGCCTCGGTGCTCTACGCGACGACGCCCCTGTGGACAGTCCTGGTCGCAAATCTACTGACATCAGATGAAAAGCTTTCCGCCAGCAAACTTGCGGGCGTGGCTCTGGGGATTGGCGGCGCTGCCACCATGATCGGCCCAGGGCTCTTCGCCAATCTCGGCGGACCGACATGGGCGAAGCTTGCGGTCATCGCAGCGGCAATTTCCTATGCGTTTGCAGCCGTTTTCGCAAAGCGATTTCGGGATATCAAGCCGATCGTCGTCGCGGCTGGCCAACTGACCGCCTCCACCATCTTTATGATACCGATCGTCCTTCTTCTCTACAATCCGAGCGACATCGTGAGCGCGAATATCTCGATCTGGCTGGCCATTGGAACTCTCGCAATCGTGACGACCGCTTTCGCCTTCATTCTCTATTTCAATCTCATCGCCTCTGCCGGGGCGACAAATGCGTCGCTGGTGACGCTGCTCGTGCCTGCGAGCGCGATCATCTTGAGCACCGCATTTCTTGGAGAGCGTCTGGAAACTTACGAGTTCCTCGGATTGGCCCTGATCGTCTCCAGCCTCGTAGTTGTCGATGGCAGATTCTTACAATGGCGACGGATCGGTGCCCGGAAGAAGTCATAGAGCCTATTCCGGCACGACTTCCGCCTGACGCCGATTGGTGAGGTAAACACCGATCACCACAATCACCGTACCAACGATGATCGGCAGCGTCAGCGGCTCCCCGAAGGCGATGGCGGCCTCAATGGCGACGGCGGGCGGCATCAGGTAGATCAGCGATGCGGCGCGCGACACCTGCCCGCGGCGGATGAGATAGAGCAGCAGACCGACGGCGCCCATGGACAGGCCGAAGACGGACCAGAGCAGCGACAGGATCGCCGTCTGCGTGCCGTCGAAGCGCAGGCCTTCGAAAATGAAGGCCAAGGGAACGGTCACAATCAGCGCGCCGACATATTGCAAGGTCGCAATGGTTCTGAGGTCGCCGGTCTGCAGGTGCCGCTTCTGATAGAGCGTGCCATAAGTCACCGAGACCATAGCCAACAGATTGACGACGAGCGGCACCGCCGATTGCCAGAGATTGGCAGTATCCGTCGCCAAGAGTTTCGGCGAGATCGCGATGGCAATGCCGAGGAAACCGAGAAGAAGGCCAACCTTCTGGATCGGCCGCAGCCGCTCGCCGACGAGAAGCGGTGCGGCCATGGCAGTCATCAGCGGCTGCAGCGCCGCAATGATGCCGGAAATGCCGGCCGGCACGCCCTCGGCAATCGCCCACCAAAGGCCCGCCAGATAGATGCCATGCAGGAAAATTCCGGAATAGACGGCCCGGAACACGCTCGACCAGTCGCGCGGCCACCGGGCGCCGACGATCGAACAGAGCAGCACGAAAGCAACAGCCGACAGGCTGTAGCGGATCATCAGGAAGGTGAAAGGGCCTGCATGCAGCGAAGCATATTTGGCGACGATCCAGCCGGTGGACCAGAGAAGGACAAAAATCGCGGGCGCAAGTTTATCGAGGGACATGGGAATCGGACCGATATATGTGGCGCTTAGGATCCGGAATCCTGGTCGACTCAGGGTGTCGCGCGGAGGGTTTGAAGGCTGATAGCCGATGGCGGCTGTACGGTCAAAATCGATCTGCTGAAAACAGCGATCAATTTTTCTTCACGTCCGGCCAATCACCGCCGTGGTTTCAGAAACCTTAGCCACCACCCAGACGTCCAGTCCGCAAAAGAAGCAGATGCTCAAATTTTGATCCAAACATTGCGGCAAGAGCCGGCAGGCAACAACTCTATTACTCTTAAATGCCTGTAAACCCGGCATTTTTCGATGTTGCGAAATTCGCGATGGCAACTGCGCATAGTTCTTGCATTGTAAAAACCGTTGTATTCAAATGGGTAAAAACACGGGGACCGCACCTTTGGCATTTGATGAAATGATTACTGCGGATGAAAGTCCGCGCGCGCCTTACGAGAAATACTTCGAGTGGTACTCAGGCCAGGACAGGGGCCACCTCATTGCCAAATCCCGCGATGCGGAAACCATCTTCCGAAAGACGGGTATTACCTTCGCGGTCTACGGACACGCCGACTCCTCCGAAAAGCTCATCCCCTTCGACATCATCCCCCGCATCATATCAGGCCGCGAATGGCGCAAGCTCGCCCAGGGCATCGAACAGCGGGTCATCGCCCTTAACGCCTTCCTCGACGACATCTACCATAAGCAGGAAATCATACGCGCCGGCCGCATCCCGCGCGAACTGATCGAGAAGAACGACGCCTTCCTGCCTGAAATGATCGGCTTTCGTCCACCGGGCGGTGTCTATACCCATATCGTCGGTACCGACATCGTCCGCACGGGCGAAGATCAGTTCTACGTGCTCGAGGACAATGCCCGCACGCCTTCCGGCGTCAGCTACATGCTGGAAAACCGCGAAACCATGATGCAGATGTTCCCCGAGCTGTTTCACCAGAACAAGGTGCAGCGCGTCGAGGATTATCCGCTGCTGCTGCGCCAGAGCCTGGCATCGCTCGCGCCTCCCGGCTGCAACGGCAAACCGCGTGTCGCGGTGCTGACGCCGGGCATCTATAACTCCGCCTATTACGAGCATTCCTTCCTCGCCGACATGATGGGCGTGGAGCTGGTGGAAGGCTCCGATCTGCGCGTCATCGACGGCAAGGTGAAGATGCGCACCACGCGCGGCTACGAGGCCATCGACGTGCTCTATCGCCGCGTCGACGACGACTTCCTCGATCCCCTCACCTTCCGCCCGGATTCCGCGCTCGGTATTCCCGGCATCATGGATGTCTACCGCGCCGGCAATATCACCATCGCCAATGCGCCCGGTACCGGCATTTCCGACGACAAGGCGATCTATTCCTACATGCCCGAGATCGTCGAATTCTATACCGGCCGCAAGCCGATCCTCGAGAACGTGCCGACCTGGCGCTGTTCGGAGCCCGACAGCCTGCAATATGTGCTCGATAACCTCGCCGATCTCGTCGTCAAGGAGGTCCACGGCTCCGGCGGTTACGGCATGCTTGTCGGACCGACGGCTACCAAGAAGGAGCGGACGGCCTTTGCCGAAAAGCTCAAGAGCAAGCCGAACAACTACATCGCGCAGCCGACCCTTTCGCTGTCGACCGTGCCGATCCTCGTCAACAAAGGCATTGCGCCGCGCCACGTCGACCTGCGGCCCTACGTCCTCGTCTCCGACAAGGTGCGGATCATCCCCGGCGGGCTGACCCGCGTGGCGCTGAAGGAAGGCTCGCTGGTGGTCAACTCCAGCCAGGGCGGCGGCACCAAAGACACCTGGGTTCTGGAGGACTGATCGGACATGCTGGGAAGAACCGCGAATGGCCTCTACTGGATGTTCCGTTACATCGAGCGCGCCGAAAACATAGCCCGCCTGGTCGACGCCGGCCAGCGCATGTCGCTGACCCGCAGCGACGCCGTCGATGACGATTGGGACGGCGTCCTGCAAAGCGCCGGCGTGCGCGAAGCCTATAACGAAGTGCATAACAAGCTGACCGGCGCCGACGCGATCGACTATCTGATGCGCGACCGCTCCAATCCGTCGAGCGTCATGTCCTGCATCGAATACGGCCGCAACAATGCCCGCATGGTGCGCACGGCGCTGACCCGCGACACCTGGGAAGCGACCAACGAATGCTGGATCGAACTGAAGACCCTGCTCGGCAAGCGGCTAAAAACGGCCGAACTGCCCGAGACGATCGATGTGATCAAGCAGCGCGCGGGACTAATTCGCGGCGCCTTCCACGGCTCGATGCTGCGCAACGAGCTCTACAACTTCGCCCGCATCGGCACCTTCATCGAGCGCGCCGACAACACGGCCCGCATCCTCGACGTAAAATACTACGTGCTGCTTCCATCGGTTTCGCATGTCGGCTCCTCACTCGACAACGCGCAATGGGAATCGATCCTGCGCTCTGTCTCGGCGCACCGGGCCTATAAATGGGCCTACGATCCCGAATACAAGCCGGCCAACATTGCCGACTTCCTGATCCTGAACGGCCAGATGCCGCGTTCGCTTGCCTATTGCTACGACAAGATCGTCAGCAACATGGGCTATCTCGGCGCCGAATACGAGAAGCGGCTGCCGGCGCATGAAACAGCCGAAGCCATTCGCCAGTCGCTGCAACGGCTTTCGGTCAAGAACATCATGGATCAGGGTCTGCATGAATTCCTGGAGGATTTCGTTGCAAGCAACAACAAGCTGGGTGCCGAAATCTCCGACGGCTACCGGTTCTACGAGTAGGCGGGCGATATCATGAGACTGACGATCAGCCATATCACCGAATATCGCTACGACGAGCCGGCGCAGTTTTCCCTGCAGCGGCTTCATCTGACGCCGCTGACGGGCGTGGGGCAGACGGTCATCGACTGGAAGCTTTCCGTCGAAGGCGCCAAACCCGAGGTGGAATATGACGACCAGTTCGGCAATCGGGCCACGCTGGTTTCCCTCGATGGGCAGCAGGACGCAACGAAGATCATCGCATCGGGCGAAGTCGAGACCCAGGATTTGAACGGCGTTGTCGGGCTGCATCAGGGATTCAGCCCGCTCTGGCTTTTCCTGCGGGAATCGCCGCGTACCAAGGCAGGCAGGCTGACGAAGGAGCTGTTGCGCGGCGTTTCCGGCGACAACGAGCTCAGCAGGATGCATGCACTGATGAAAGCGATCCACGAGACCGTGGAATATAAGCCGGGCACCAGCAATACGGAGACGACGGCGGAACAGGCACTGGAAGCCAAGAGCGGCGTCTGTCAGGATCACGCCCATATCTTCCTCGCCGGCGCCCGTGCATTGCAGATCCCGGCCCGTTACGTCTCCGGCTATCTGATGATGGAAGGCAAGAACGAGCAGGCCGCCACGCATGCCTGGGCGGAGGCGCATATTCCCGGCCTCGGCTGGGTCGGCTTCGATCCAGCCAACGACGTCTGCCCCGATGCCCGCTACGTCCGCATCGCGACCGGCCTATGCTATCGGGATGCCGCTCCCGTTTCCGGCATGCGGATCGGCACGCCGGGCGAAACTCTTATGGTCAAAGTGACGGTAGCGAGCCAGGGGCAAAGCCAGAGCCAGAGTCAAAGCTGACAGGCATAATTTACCCTGCCGAGAAAACCTCGACATGGCCTTTGCCGCCATAGCGAAGAATTGCATCATCGGCTGTCAGTAGCGGAATACGGTGAAAGCGTGCTGTCGCCACAATAATCCGGTCAGCCGGATCGGCATGAAACTCTCCCGGCAGCCGAACGCTATCCACCGCGATCTGTGGCTCTATGGGAGCTAGCTCCAAACCGGGCAAGGCGAGTGCTGTACCGAGCCAACGGCTGACGTCGTCACCAAGTGCGATGCGTTCCTTCTCAGCAAGCATGGCGATTTCCCAAGGAGTAATCGCTGAGATCAGAATGCGACTGCGCGCCGTCGTTTCATCGATAAGTTCACGAGCCCGAGCGTTCAGCCTCGGATCGTCATGCATAGCCCAGATCAGAACGTGCGTATCGATGACGATCAATGCGTCGCATCCCATTCTTCAGCATCGACAACAGGCAGAAACGGATCGTCATATTGGAGAACAGTGCCCTTCATCGCGCCGATGATACTGGGGCGATTTGATTTCTCCGGCGCGGGGGCCAACAAAGCGACCGGCTTTCCACGCTTCGTAATGATAATGGGCTCTCCGTCATTGCCCATTTGATCGATCAGATGAAGGCATTTCGCTTTGAATTCGGCGGCACCGACAGATTTGACAGACATGGGCACAATTCCCGTACAGATGTACATAAAATATGGTCATCTAAAGCGAGATGGTCAATACCCCAAAGTGCGGGAATGAAGAAGGGCGGAGCTTTCGCCCCGCCCCTATCAAACTCCAGACACCAATCTCAATGGCTGTCGCGGTTGTTCGGGATTTCCGAGCCGCGCTGGCCGACGAGGAAGTCCAGGTCGGCGCCAGTGTCGGCCTGCATGACCGACTTCACATAGAGGCCGCCGTAACCGCCGGTGAGCGGCTTGACCGGGGAAACCCAAGCGGCGCGGCGCTTTGCCAGTTCCTCATCCGACACTTCGAGCTGGATGGTGCGGGCGGGAACGTCGACGGCGATGATGTCGCCGTTCTGGACCAGCGCCAGGGGGCCGCCATCGGCGGCTTCCGGAGCCGTATGCAGGATGACCGTGCCGTAGGCTGTGCCGGACATGCGCGCATCGGAGATGCGGATCATGTCGGTGATGCCCTTCTTCAGTACCTTCGGCGGCAGGCCCATATTGCCGACTTCGGCCATGCCCGGATAACCCTTCGGGCCGCAATACTTCAGCACCATGATGCAGTTCTCGTCGATATCGAGATCGTCGCGGTTGATGCGGGCGTGATAGTCCTCGATGCTTTCGAAGACGACGGCGCGGCCCTTGTGCTGCATCAGATGTGGCGAAGCGGCCGATGGCTTCAAAACGGCACCCTTCGGCGCGAGATTGCCGCGCAGAACGGCGATACCGCCCGACTGCGTCAGTGCCTTTTCCTTCGGAACGATGACGTCGTCATTGTAGTTGACCACATCCTTGACGCCGGCCCAGATCGTGTCGCCCGTCACGGTGATGGCGTCCTTGTGCAGCAGGCCCATTTCGCCGACCGCCTTGATGACAACGGGCAGACCGCCGGCATAGTAGAACTCTTCCATCAGGTGCTTGCCCGACGGCTGCAAGTTGACGATCGTCGGCACTTCGCGGCCGAGACGATCCCAATCGTCCAGCGACAGGTCGACACCGATGCGGCCGGCAAGCGCCAAAAGGTGCAGAACAGCATTGGTGGAGCCGCCGACGGCGCCGTTGACGCGAATGGCGTTCTCAAAGGCTTCCTTGGTCAGGATGTCGGAAGGCTTCAGATCCTCCTTGACCATGTCGACGATGCGGCGGCCTGACAGCTGCGAGATAACGCGACGGCGTGCATCCACGGCCGGGATGGCGGCATTGCCGGGCAGCGTCATGCCGAGCGCTTCGGCCATCGACGCCATGGTCGAGGCCGTACCCATGGTCATGCAGCTGCCGGCCGAGCGGGCCATGCCCTGCTCCGCATCCATGAATTCATCCAGCGACATCTCGCCGGATTTCACCATTTCGGAGAATTGCCAGATCGCCGTGCCGGAGCCGACATCCTTGCCGCGCCACTTGCCGTTCAGCATCGGTCCACCGGAAACAAGGATGACCGGAATGTCGACGGAAGCCGCGCCCATCAGCAGGCTTGGCGTGGTCTTGTCGCAGCCGCCGAGCAGCACGACGCCATCGACCGGATTGCCGCGGATCGCTTCTTCCACGTCCATGGCCGCCAGATTGCGGAACATCATTGCCGTCGGGCGCAGCGTGCTTTCGCCGACGGAGAAGACTGGGAATTCCACGGGGAAACCGCCCGCCTCGTAGACACCGCGCTTCACGCGCTCTGCAAGATCACGCAAATGCGCGTTGCAGGGCGTCAGTTCCGACCACGTATTACAGATGCCGATGATCGGACGGCCGTCGAACGTATCGGCCGGCAGGCCCTGGTTTTTCATCCAGGAGCGATGCATGATCGCGTTCTTGCCGGTGCCGCCGAACCAGTCGTAGGAGCGCAGCTTGCGCGGCCATTCAGCTTTCTTTTTCATGTCTCAGTACCCTTTGCGTCGCCCAGGCCGCCTCGTTCGCGCCTGGGCTTTAAAATCGATGATCAGGCGAGCGTGTAAGCCGTCTTGACGGTAGTGAAGAATTCGGCGGCATATTTGCCCTGCTCGCGCGGACCGAAGGACGAGCCCTTGCGGCCGCCGAACGGTACGTGGAAGTCGACGCCCGCCGTCGGCAGGTTGACCATCACCATGCCCGCTTCCGCATTGCGCTTGAAATGCGTCGCATGCTTCAGGCTCGTCGTAGCAATGCCCGAGGACAGGCCGAACGGCGTGTCGTTGGCCGTTGCCAAGGCTTCCTCGTAATCCCTAACGCGGATGACGGAAGCAACCGGGCCGAAGATCTCTTCGCGGCTGATGCGCATCTGGTTCGTCGCTTCCGTGAAGAGCGTCGGCTGTAGATAGAAACCGGGGGTGTCGCGGCTGACGAGCTCACCACCGAAGGCAAGCTTGGCGCCTTCCTGTTTACCGATCTCGATATAGTCCCTATCCGTCTTCAGCTGCTTGGCATCGACGACCGGGCCGATATGCGTGCCCGACTTCATGGCATTGTCGACGTTGAGCGTCTTCAGCTTCTCTGTCAGCGCCGCCACGAACCTGTCGTGAATGCCTTCGGTGACGATGAGGCGCGACGAAGCCGTGCAGCGCTGGCCGGTCGAGAAGAAGGCGGAATTGGCAGCCGCTTCGACGGCAACCGTCAGATCGGCATCGTCAAGCACGACCATCGGGTTCTTGCCGCCCATTTCCAGCTGGTACTTGCGGCCGTGCTCGACCGACGACAGCGCCACGCGCTTGCCCGTGCCGACCGAGCCGGTGAAGGTGATCCCCGAAAGAACCGGGCTATCGAGCATTGCCTGACCGACGACAGAGCCCTTACCCATGACGAGGTTCAAGACGCCCTTCGGCAGACCGGCGCGGTGGAGAATATCGACGATCGCCCATGAGCAGCCGGGAACGAGATCGGCCGGCTTGAAGACGACGGTGTTGCCGTAGCAGAGCGCCGGCGCGATCTTCCAGGCGGGAATGGCGATCGGGAAGTTCCAGGGCGTGATGATGCCGATGACACCAAGCGGCTCGCGGGTGATCTCGACGCCGATGTTCGGGCGCACGGAAGGCATCACCTCGCCTGCCAGACGCAAGGCCTCGCCGGCAAAGAATTCGAAGATCTGCGCGGCGCGGATCGTCTCGCCGATCGCCTCCGGAAGCGTCTTGCCCTCTTCGCGGGCGAGCAGCGCGCCGAGCTCGTCCTTGCGCGCCAGGATCTCGTCGCCGGCCTTCTTAAGAATCGTGTGGCGCTCCAGAATACCGGAGCGCGACCAGGCCGGAAAAGCAGCCTTCGCAGCAGCGATCGCATCCGTGACGTCCTGCGCGCTTGCGCTCGCATAGAGGCCGACGACCTCGTTCGTATCCGACGGGTTGATGTTCTCGGTGCCGTTCGTCCCCGTCCACTCCCCGGCGATCAAGTTCTGATGAATGGTCATGGCGTCATGCCTTCCTGGATCGTATTAAAGATGCCCGGCCGATCCCTTGCGGCCGGGCTCGATGCATTACAGCTGGCGAACAGCCACATTCTCCTCGGCATCGATCGCCAGCGGATTGCGTAGCGGCAGTCCGAATTCCCCAACTTCGATTTCGAAGACATCACCGACTTCCGGCTTGATGCCTTCGGCAAACGAAAGCGTCGCAGTGCCGAACATGTGGACATGCACATCGCCTGGAACGCGGAAGATGCCGTACTTGAAGTGGTGATATTCAAGGTTCGCGAAGGTATGCGACATGTTCGCTTCGCCCGACAGGAACGGCTTCTCGAAGATCACCTTGTCGCCACGCTTGATGCGGGACGTGCCGCGAATATCTTCTGGCGCAACACCGACGCGGATTTCCGGGCCGAAACTTGCCGGACGCAGCTTGGAATGGGCGAGATAGAGATAGTTGATCCGCTCGGTGACGTGATCGGAAAACTCGTTCGACAGCGCAAATCCGATACGGAACGGCGCGCCATCCTTGGCGATGACATAGATGCCGGCCATTTCCGGCTCCTCGCCGCCATCAAGCGCGAAGGATGGAGATACGAGTGCCGCACCCGGGGCTGCAGCGCCATAGCCGTTGCCCTTGTAGAACCACTCGGGCTGCACGCCTTTCTCGCCTGCCTTCGGCTTGCCGCCCTCGATGCCCATCTTGAACATCTTCATGGAGTCGGTCAGCGTCTCCTCGGCTGCTTCCGTCGTCTTCTTGTGCATGGAATCACGCGTCGCGGCAGAGCCGAGATGCGTCAGGCCGGTGCCCGTCAGGTGCAGGTGAGCTGCATCTGGATGCGTGATCGGCGGCAGGAAACGGCCCTCTGCATAGGCTTTTTCGAGATCGATCGCCTCGCCGAGACCATGGGCCTCGATGACTGAAGCGAGGGACTTGCCGCTATCGGCAGCTTCGATCGCAAGCTTGTAGACGCTGCCACCATTGACGACAGCCTTGGCAGCTTCGCCGGGTCCGTTGCGGACCGCAACGACGATCTCGCCGTTCGAACCCTTGATCTGCGAGATGAGCATGTCTTTCATCCTTTCCTAACAGACAGAGATCGGATGCAGTTTCCCGTTCCGGCTCTCAGCGAGAGCCGGACTCTGTCATAGATTTGGTTTTAAAAGCTGGGTTGATCGCTAAACGATCAACCCTTGTTCTTGTTGTAGACGTCGATGAACACGGCAGCGAGCAGAACCGCACCCTTGATCATCTTCTGGGAGTCCGTCTGGTATCCGAGGATCGACATGCCCTGGTTCAGCACGCCCATAATCAAAGCGCCGATAACGGCACCCGTCACCTTGCCGACGCCGCCGGAGGCCGAAGCGCCGCCGATGAAGCAGGCTGCGATGACGTCGAGTTCGAGGCCGTCACCGCCCTTTGCGGTTGCCGAATTCAGGCGCGTCGCGATGATGATGCCGGCTATGCTCGCCAGGATGCCCATGTTGATGAAGGTGTAGAAGGTCAGGCGGCGGGTATCGATACCCGAGAGCTTCGTCGCCTTCTCATTGCCGCCCATGGCATAGATGCGGCGGCCGATCGTCGTGCGCTGCGTGGCAAAGCTATAGAGCGCGATCAAAAGCAGCATGAGAACCAGAACGTTCGGCAGACCTCTGTAGGAGGAGATCTGGTAGCCGATGAAGATGGCGGCGGCAGCAACCACCAGATTTTGGGCGACGAAGAAGCTGAACGGCTCGACATCGATGCCATGCTTCTCGTTCACACTGCGGCGACGCCATGACAGGAAGAACATCACGATCGGGATGGCAACTGTCAGCAACATCGATGTCGAATGGATACCGCCCAAATCGACGAAATCCGGAATGAAGCCCGTTGCGACGATCTGGAACGCCGGCGGGAACGGACCGATGCTGCTGCCGTTGCCGGTCGTGTTGATGATCGTATAGGTCAGGCCGCGGAAAACCAGCATGCCCGACAATGTCACGATGAACGACGGAATGCGGTGATAGGCGATGAAATATCCGTGCCAGGCGCCGACCGCGGCACCCATCAGCAGACAAATGACCGTCGCGAGCGCAAGATTCATGTGCATCTGCACGACCAGAACGCCCGCAACCGCCCCGACGAAGCCGACAACGGAGCCGACCGAAAGGTCGATATGGCCGGCCACGATGACCAACAGCATGCCAAGCGCCATGATGACGATGAACGAATTCTGCAGGACGATGTTGGTCAGGTTCTGCGGCCTGAAGAGAACGCCGTTCGTCAAGTACTGAAACAGCAGCATGATGACGACGAGCGCGATCAACATGCCGTATTCACGAATGTTGTTGCGGATATGGTCGCCGATTGAAACGACGTGGCTGCTTTCCGTGGCTGGGTTGGCCGAACTCATTGATGCTTCTCCCCTGAGCGCATGATAGCGCGCATGATACTCTCCTGGCTTGCCTCTGCCTTCGGCAGTTCGGCAACAATTCGACCCTCGTTCATGACGTAGATGCGGTCGCAGGTACCGAGAAGCTCGGGCATTTCCGATGAGATCATCAGAACGCCCTTTCCGTCGGCGGCAAGCTGGTTGATGATGGAATAGATTTCGTATTTGGCGCCGACGTCGATGCCGCGTGTGGGCTCATCGAGGATCAGGACGTCCGGGTCCGAGAACAGCCATTTCGACAGCACCACTTTCTGTTGGTTGCCGCCGGAGAGGTTGCCCGCTTCCTGGAAGACGCCGGCCGAACGGATGCGCAGCTTGGAGCGATAGTTCGTCGCCACCTGCAGCTCGCGCACGTCGTCGATGACGGTCGCCTTGGAAACGCCAAGCAGATTGGCAAGCGTCGTGTTGTGCAGGATACTGTTGGTCAGAACCAAGCCGAGCTGCTTGCGGTCTTCGGTCACATAGGCAAGACCGGCATCGATCGCCTTGCGCACCGTGCTGGTGTCGACCAGTTTGCCGTCCAGGAAGACTTCGCCGCTGATCTTGTGGCCATAGGACTTGCCGAAGACGCTCATGGCGAATTCGGTACGGCCCGCGCCCATCAGGCCAGCAATGCCGACCACTTCGCCCTTGCGCACATTGATGTTGATATTGTGCAGGACCTGGCGATCGCGATGCTGCTGGTGGAAGGCATTCCAGTTCTTCACTTCGAAGATCGTTTCGCCGATCGGAACCGAACGCGGCGGGTAGCGATCCGCCAGCTCACGGCCGACCATGTTGCGAATGATGATGTCTTCGCTGATTTCTTCCTCGTGACAGTCCAGCGCCTTCACCGTCATGCCGTCGCGCAACACCGTGATCTGATCGGCCACCTTGCGCACTTCGTTGAGCTTGTGCGTGATGATGATCGACGTGATGCCTTGGTTACGGAACTCCATGAGGAGATTGAGGAGCGCATCGGAGTCGTTTTCATTCAGCGATGCCGTCGGCTCGTCAAGAATGAGCAGCTTGACGCTCTTCGACAGGGCCTTGGCGATCTCGACGAGCTGCTGCTTGCCGACACCGATGTCGGTCACGAGCGTATTCGGAGATTCCTTGAGGCCCACTTTGGAAAGGAGTTGTTTGGTCCGGCTAAAAGTCTCCTGCCAATTGATCATGCCATTGGCTACGACCTCATTGCCCAGGAAAATGTTCTCGGCGATCGACAGAAGCGGAACGAGCGCCAACTCCTGATGGATGATGATGATGCCGATGTCTTCGGAATCCCTGATCGTCTTGAATTGGCGGACTCCGCCATCGTAGTAGATGTCGCCTTCATAGGTGCCGGCCGGATAAACGCCTGAAAGCACCTTCATCAGGGTGGATTTGCCGGCTCCGTTTTCGCCAACTAAGGCATGGATCTCGCCCTGACGGACTTTCAGATTGACATTTTCCAAGGCGTTCACACCGGGGAACGACTTGGTGATGTTCCGCATTTCGAGAATGGTATTGTCCATTGTCCAAATCCAACGCCGCGGCTGAACATAGCAGACCGCGCGATCGTCTTAAATATGAAAGCCAGGGCCCGCCTTTCAGCGAGCCCTGACCGGTCTATTGAAAAATTACTTCAGCTGGTCAGCCTTGTAGTAACCGCCCTCAACGAGGACCTTCTCGTAGTTGGTCTTGTCGACTGCGACCGGGGTCAGCAGGTAGGACGGAACAACCTTGACGCCGTTGTCGTAGGTCTTGGTGTCGTTGACTTCAGGCGTCTTGCCTTCCATCAGAGCGTTGACCATGTTGACGGTAACCTTGGCAAGGTCACGGGTGTCCTTGAAGATCGTCGAATGCTGCTCGCCGGCAATGATCGACTTGACCGACGGGATTTCGGAGTCCTGACCGGTGACGATCGGAAGCTTCACGCCGCCGGAACCGTAGCCGACGCCCTTGAGCGCGGAGAGGATGCCGATCGACAGGCCGTCATACGGGGACAGAACGGCATCGACATGAGCGTCGGTGTAGTAGGCCGACAGCAGGTTGTCCATGCGAGCCTGGGCCGTTGCCGGGTCCCAACGCAGCGTACCGACCTTGTCCATGCCCATCTGGCCGGACTTTACGACCAGCTTGCCGCTGTCGATGTACGGCTTCAGGACCGACATTGCGCCGTCATAGAAGAAGAAGGCGTTGTTGTCGTCCGGAGAACCGCCGAACAGCTCAATATTGAACGGGCCCTTGCCATCCTTGAGGCCGAGAGCGTCGACGATCGAGTTTGCCTGCAGGACGCCGACCTTGAAGTTGTCGAAGGTCGCATAATAGTCGACGTTCGGGCTGTTGCGGATCAGGCGGTCATAGGCGATGACCTTGATGCCGGCATCGTGAGCCTTCTGCAGAACGTCGGACAGCGTGGTGCCGTCGATCGAAGCGATGACGAGGACCTTGTCGCCCTTGGTGACCATGTTCTCGATCTGCGAGAGCTGGTTCGGAATGTCGTCATCGCCGTACTGCAGGTCGGTGCCGTAACCCGCAGCCTGGAGCTGCTTGACGATGTTGTTGCCGTCATCGATCCAGCGAGCCGAAGCCTTGGTCGGCATGGCGATGCCTACCGTGCCCTTGTCCGCCGCGAAGGCAGGTACCACCAGCGTAGCGACGCCGAACGCAGCGCCGGCCATCAATGAGATAATGGATTTCATTACTCTCTCCCTTGTTGAATTAATGCGGCGGACAAAAAATGCCCGCCCGAAACTGCGGCAGGTTCCGTAGAAGGAATGATTTACTTCTAATTGTGAGAAACGAAGTAGGTCTCCTCCACGCTCTCACGGTTTATGAGCTGTACCCAGCGCACAATCGGCAAACTCGTACGATTTCGTATAACTGTCAAATAGAATAACTGGCTAAACATATACCAAGTTTGGTATAATGTTAAAAAATAGTACTTTTTTGCCGATGAAGGGGAAAATTGGCCGTTATGGAGAAAATATATAACGATTATGTGAGCGATGGCATTGAGATTCATTCCGACAATTTTCGCGACGATGCGTTGTTGAAAGCCGGTTTGAAGCTCAATCACCTGCGCATGATCGTCACGATCGAGGATCACGGGCAAATATCCGCCGCCGCTGAGTCCATGAATATGTCACAACCTGCGGCTTCACGCATGCTCTCAGAAATGGAGTCGATTGTCAAAAGCCCGCTTTACGAGCGTGTCGCCAGAGGCGTCGTGTTGACCCCTTTCGGCCTCGCTTTGGCCAAGCGGGCGCGCAAGATCCTGCTGGAGCTGCGCGAGGCAGGCCGGGAGCTTGGCGCCTTGCGGACCGGCAAGGGCGGCTCGGTCTTTCTGGGGGCGGTGACCGCGCCGGCGATCAGCCTTGTCGTTCCGGCGATCCAGCGCGTGACGCGCACCTATCCCGGCATAGAGATCAATATCGAGGTCGAGAATAGCAATGTGCTCGCCCGCGAGCTGCTGGCGGCCCGCCATGACTTCATCATCAGCCGCATCCCAGACGATCTCGATCCGCGTCTGTTCACTGCCCATGAGATCGGCGTCGAGAAAGCCTGCCTGGTGGTCCGCAACTGGCATCCGCTGCTTGAAAAAGGTGTAGCCAGCCTGCACGATCTGGCCGGTTACGACTGGGTATTCCAACCGCCGGGCACGTTGCTTCGCCGCAAGGTGGAAGACATTTTTCTCGCCGCCGGCGTGCCCCTGCCCGAAAACGTCGTCAACACCTCGTCTCTGCTTCTGACGCTTGCGGTCGTCTGCAAGACGGATGCGATCGCACCGATTGCGCTCGACATGGCGCAATTCATCTGCGGGCAGACGTCCCAGGCCGGCGAATCCTCCATCCTGCCGATCGATTTCGATATCGACGTCAGGCCCTATAGCCTCATCACCGCCCGTGAACGCGCCATGCCGCCGAGCGCGCGGCTGCTGCACGACATGATCCTGGAAGAGAGCCGGCATCTCTCGCTGACATAACATACATGCAAGCCATAAGCTCCGCGCCAACTTCCTCTCCTATGAAGCTTGGTGTGGAGACCACGCATGCTGTTCAAGCAATCATTGTTTCAATCCGTGCTCGCTCGCCTCGATAGCGAAGAGGAACCCGCGGAAGAGGAAGAGGCCGCGCATCGCATCCGCGGCCTGAACGTCAGCTTTGCCGCAACGGTGCTGGGCGGAGAGACACCGGACGCCCATCGGCCTGACGAAGCCTACCGCGACAACCTCGGCGACCCCATCATGTTGCCTGAATTGGAGTCTGAACCCGCTCGGCAAAAGCCGGAGCCGCCGATCATGCCAGAACATCTGGCACGAACATCGCGGGAAGAAGTTGCCGCCGAGCTCGCAATTACCTCCGACCTCACACGCGAAGCCCTGCAGGAAAAACGCCGCAGTTTCGCCAAGGCCAATCATCCGGACAGCGTCGCCGCTCTCTTCCGCGAACAGGCGACGATCCGTATGACGCTCGCCAATCAGCTGATCGATGAAGCCATACGTCGCCTCAGACGATAATTATTTCTTGTCGTCAGAGGATGGCTCATCATCCTCAGCAGCGTCCTCTTGCGGCCGGGCTTCGCTTGCGGCTTCAGGCGGTTGCGGCTTGAAATTCAGGAGCAGCATCCAGGCCGAATAGGCGCCGAGCGCGCCCGACAGCATCGCCCAGAATGGCTGCGAGCCCAGCGTTTCCACCGCTGCCCAGCCAAAGCAGACAGCCACGATGAGAATGCGCACCCAAAGCGGCTTGTAGATGGGATGGCTGGGATCGATCAGTTGCATGGGTTTCTTCTGCCTGTGTAAGAAGACATGTCTTTAGCGCATCCCCACGAAAATTGTGAAGCCGTCCGGATAAAATAAGGTTTCGCGAGCGGATTTCGGCTAAGCCGATATTGAACGGTGATTTTGAGAATTGTGAAGTTCAGGCGGCTTGACGCCGCCACCGGAAAATGGAATGAAAATTCCACAGAGATTTATATTCGGTCCATTTATTCCGAATTCAGGGAGGTAGAAATGACTGTCAGATTTGGTCTGCTCGGCGCCGGACGCATTGGCAAGGTGCATGCGAAAGCCGTCAGCGGCGATGCCAACGCCAAGCTCGTCGCCGTCGCGGATGCGTTTCCCGCGGCTGCGGAAGCCATATCCGCCGCCTATGGCTGCGAAGTCCGCACCATCGAGGCGATCGAGGCCGCCAAGGATATCGATGCCGTCGTCATCTGCACGCCGACCGATACCCACGCCGATCTGATCGAGCGCTTTTCGCGCGCCGGCAAGGCCGTCTTCTGCGAAAAGCCGATCGATCTCGACGTCGCCCGCGTGAAGGCTTGCATCAAGGTTGTCGAGGAAACCAAGGGCAAGCTGATGGTCGGCTTCAACCGTCGCTTCGACCCACATTTCATGGCCGTGAAGAAGGCGATCGACGAAGGCCGCATCGGCACCGTGGAGATGGTGACGATCACCTCGCGCGACCCGGGCGCCCCGCCTGTCGATTACATCAAGCGCTCCGGCGGCATCTTCCGCGACATGACGATTCATGACTTCGACATGGCCCGTTTCCTGCTCGGCGAAGAGCCGGTCGCCGTTACCGCAACCGCCGCAGTCCTCGTCGACAAGGCGATCGGCGAAGCCGATGATTACGATAGCGTTTCGGTCATCCTGCAGACGGCATCCGGCAAGCAGGCTGTTATCTCCAACTCGCGCCGGGCCACCTACGGCTACGACCAGCGGATCGAGATCCATGGCTCGAAGGGCTTGGTATCGGCCGAAAACCAGCGCCCCTTTTCGATCGAAGTCGCAAACGGCGATGGCTACACCCGCCCGCCGCTGCACGATTTCTTCATGACCCGCTACACCGAAGCCTATGCCAACGAGATCGCGAGCTTCATCGCCGCGGTCGAAAAGGGCGTCGCCATCACACCATCGGGCGCCGATGGTCTTGCCGCACTGAAGCTGGCGGATGCCGCCCTGCAGTCCGTCAAGGAAGGCCGCCTGATCAAGATCGACTGAGCCGTCTCCATTCCTCAAGGAATGCGATCCTCCCAAAAGTCCGCCGCGATCTCCATTTGCGGCGGACTTTTTCTTTTGCACGATCTGGAGCTCCCGAAGAGGCTTCGATGGAAATCCCTTGCGAATCACATAAGTCCATGCTTATCTGTTCTCATGATGGAGAACGAGATATTCCGGGCCTTGGCCGATCCGACGCGACGCGCCATCTTCGAGAAGCTGGCGGCAGGCGGCATGAATGCCAGCGCCCTGCGTGAAGGTATCGACATCAGCCAACCGGCGATGTCGCAGCACCTGGCGGTTCTGCGGAATGCCGGGCTGGTCAGGGAAGAACGACAGGGGCGTTTCGTGAATTACGAGGTCGATCCGGAGGGACTTGCCCTCATCGCCCAGTGGCTGGCGAAATACCGCGCATACTGGCCCGCCCGCATCGAAGCTCTCAAGGTGTTGCTGAAGGATATGGATCAATGAACAATCCCGAGATCCCCGAGCGAAAGAACGGCATCGAGCTGGAATACCAACTCGACGAAGCGCCGCAAAAAGTCTGGCGTGCAATCAGCACCTCTGAGCTTCGCCAAAACTGGCTGCCGCAGGAGGCCTTGGCCAATCCCGAGGCGATATCGGTCACGCCCGGCAAGGAAGTCAGCTACAGGCTGCGAGACGACGCACCGCCCTTCCTCGAAAGCACTGTGACTTTCAGAATATCTTCAAACGCAAGCGGTGGCACCAGCCTGCGGATCATCCACGAGCTCGATGACGTTCGGATTCGCGAAACGGAAAGAGCTGCAGCAAACAATAACAGCCTGACCGTCATGCGCGCCGCCTGACGCTCTGAATAGATCAACAATTTCAAGAACATTGGAGTTCGCCGATGCGCGAAGCGATGCAACTCGTCCCTATGGTCGTCGAACAGTCCAGCAGAGGGGAGCGATCTTTCGACATCTATTCCCGCCTGCTGCGCGAGAGAATCATCTTCCTGAATGGCGAGGTCAACGACGACGTCTCAGCTCTCGTCTGCGCGCAACTGCTGTTTCTCGAAGCCGAAAATCCCAAGAGACCGATCCATCTCTACATCAATTCGCCCGGTGGCGTCGTGACCAGCGGTCTCGCAATGTATGACACCATGCGTTACATCCGCGCGCCGGTGCATACGCTATGCATGGGAACCGCTCGTTCGATGGGCTCTTTCCTCTTGATGTCAGGCCAGCCGGGTGAGCGCTCCGCGCTTCCAAATGCCAGCATCCATATTCACCAGCCATTGGGCGGTTTCCAGGGACAGGCATCGGACATTTTTATCCACGCGGAAGAAATGAGGCGAACGAAGCATCGCATGACGCGACTCTATGCCGAGCATTGTGGCCGCTCTTATGAAGAGTTCGAACGCGCCATGGACCGCGACCACTTCATGACGGCGGAAGAAGCTCTCGAATGGGGGCTGATCGACCGTATCCTTCAGGTCCGCGAAGACGAACAGCCTTTAGGCCTGGCAGATTGATGCAGATTGATTAAAATGACGACCCCTACGGCCAAGCGCATTGCTAAGCCTTGCCCTGTCCTCACGCCTCTCAGCCCGCTTGGTCGCGCAGCTCCACGATCGAGCCTCCCCTCTTCACGATATCATTGTCGATGATCGAGAATGCGCGGTCCAGATGCCCTTCGAAGACGAGCGTTGGCTCGTCGACGATGACTCGCAGCTCCGGCATACCCTCCATGCGCACGACATGCGATTCCGCCAAACCTTCGGTTATGCCCTCGATCAGCAGATCATAGTAGCGTACGCCGGGACCAGTGATGACGATCGGCATCCGCTCGTGCAGGCTCAAGACACGCGAAAGGCCATTGCCGAGCGCCAGGCCCGCCTGGCGGAAGGCCAGTACATTGCGGCGCCCGCCGTGGCGCGCGCTCGCGGCGATCTTGTCGAGCTCGGCGATCGGCACGAACTTCGCCGGGATCGTATCGAGCGGCACATCGAAGGCCGTGCGCAGCATGGCGTAGAAACCGGCATACGCCTCTATACATCCCCGCGCGCCGCAGCGGCAAAGGCCGCCGCCGGGCACATGCATCATATGCCCGAAATTCGGTGCCGATATCTGGTGATGGCCTTCATGGTCTCGGCGTACGATACCAAGCCCGATGCTATGGCCGAGCGATAGCGCCGCCATTGCGCGAAAATCACCACGCGTATCGATTTCTTCCTGCCGCCCGAGCGCGGCAGCCACCAGCAAAGTCTCGTTGCCGAGAATGATCTGCGCCGACCATTCGTCGCGAAGCACGGCAGCGAAATCGATTTCCTCGCGCCCGAAGATCGGCGACCAGCGCAGCACTGGCTCCGAAGCACCGACGAGCCCCTTGCTGCTGATCGAGATCATCAGCACCTTTTCGCGCGATAATTGCGAGCGGGTGACGATCCGGTTCAGGGCATCGCGCAATCCGGCCACGAAACTCTCGACACCCGTAGCGTTCTGTTGCCTGTCCTCGGTAAAGCGGTCGATCAGCCGACCGGTATAATCGACGAGCGAATATTGCACGGCATCCGACGAGATGACGACGACGATCAGATAGCCGCAATCGCGCCGTTGCGAAAACAGGACGCGCGGCCGCCCCCGGCCGCCGGCCGCCTGTTGCTCCGCCTTTTCGATGATCTGCGCCCGCTCGAGATCCGCCGTGATGACCGATACGGTCGCGGAGGAGAGCTTCGTGAAATCAGAAAGCTCGGTATGGGCAAGCGGGCCATGCCGGCGCAGCGCCGACAGGACCAAGGCGCTGTTCTTTTGACGGACCAATTCGGTGCTCGATTTGGCCAGCATTGGCGAACTCCCTGCTCATTCAACCCTCCTCCTCCGCAGCCCGTGATAGCTTTTTCGGATGACCGATGAAACCTGGCAGTGCGGGTGTTGACAGCTGAAAAAATCTCTGACACTAAATTTCTCGACTGTCGAGAAAAAAGTCCAAAGCTTTTCTTGTCAGCATTTTCGCCGCGGCCGACGGGAGTTCAGGATACGTGCGGTCGCATTCACTCGGGAGGATCACATGAAAGCTTTCATCAAGCTGGCTGCGGGCGCGGCCATCGTTTTGACCATGCAGACCACTGCCTTCGCCAAGGATCTCGTCGTCGGCGTTTCCTGGTCGAACTTCCAGGAAGAGCGTTGGAAGACGGATGAGGCAGCCATCAAGAAGGCGCTCGCGGCAGCCGGCGCCAAGTATATTTCCGCCGACGCCCAGTCGTCCGCCTCCAAGCAGCTGACCGACGTCGAGTCGCTGATTTCACAGGGTGCCAACGCCCTCATCATTCTCGCCCAGGATTCCGATGCCATCGGCCCGGCCGTTGAAAAGGCCGCCGACGAAGGCATTCCGGTTGTCGGCTATGACCGCCTGATCGAAAATCCGGCAGCCTTCTACATCACCTTCGACAATAAGGAAGTGGGCCGCATGCAGGCTCGCGAAGTCCTGAAGGCAAAGCCGGAAGGCAACTATGTCTTCATCAAGGGTTCGTCGTCCGACCCGAACGCCGACTTCCTGTTCTCCGGCCAGATCGAAGTGCTGAAGTCCGCCATCGACGCCGGCAAGATCAAGAACGTCGGCGAAGCCTATACGGACGGCTGGCTGCCGCAGAACGCGCAGCGCAACATGGAGCAGTTCCTGACCGCCAACAACAACAAGGTTGACGCGGTCGTCGCCTCCAACGACGGCACCGCCGGCGGCGCCGTTGCTGCCCTCGACGCCCAGGGGCTCGCAGGCTCCGTGCCGGTTTCCGGCCAGGATGCCGACAAGGCCGCTCTGAACCGCATCGCGCTCGGCACGCAGACCGTTTCGGTCTGGAAGGACTCGCGCGAACTCGGCAAGCGCGCCGCTGAAATCGCCCTCGCTCTTGCCGGCGGCAAGACCCAGGACCAGATCGAAGGTGTCCAGACTTTCAACGGCGGCCCGAAGCACGTCGCCATGAAGTCGGTCTTCCTGACCCCGATCCCGATCACCAAGGACAACCTGAACGTCGTCATCGACGCAGGCTGGATCTCCAAGGCTGAAGCCTGCCAGGGCGTCAAGGCCGGCAGCGTCGCTGCCTGCAAATAAGCACCCGGCTTGACGGGCTGACCCGAAGATAATGCCGACGCCGCAAGGGGCTCTCCATTGCGGCGTCGAATGCGGATGAGAGGCCCGCAACCAAACCCAGAATGGGAATGAAGGCCTCCCGCATGTGTTGCGTCATCGCATATCCGATCGGCCTGCCGGATGGCGGTCGTGGACCCGGGACACCGGATGGGCGAGCGATGACGTCTATTGTGACCAGCGCGGATACTGCCCAGCGATCAAGAAAGAGCATTCGCGGGCCTGCGCCCAACAAGTGGGAGAACGGCAAAGCGATGGCCGACATGACACATTCCACAACATCGAGCGGTCCGCGCAATGCAGAAGAAGGCGCCATCACGCGCTTCCTGCGTGCAACGGAAATCGATACCCGCCTGCTCGGCATGGTCGGCGCACTGCTGGTCATCTGGATCGGCTTCGATCTTTATACCGGCGGCCTGTTCCTGACGCCTCGAAATCTCTGGAACCTTTCCGTCCAGACCTGCGAAATCGCCGTGCTCGCCACCGGCATGGTGCTCGTCATCGTCACCCGCAACATCGATCTTTCCGTCGGCTCGCTGCTCGGTTTCGTCGCCATGGTGATGGGCGTCGTCCAGGCAAAATATCTGCCGACCTATCTCGGCTTCGACAGTTCCTGGACCTGGGCGATCACCCTGATCTGCGGCCTCGCGGTCGGCACGCTGCTCGGCACCTTCCAGGGCGTGATCATCGCTTTCTTCAATGTCCCCTCCTTCATCGTCACCCTCGGCGGCTTCCTCGCCTGGCGTGGTCTTGCCTGGTATGTCACCAGCGGCCAGACGGTCGCCCCGCTCGATGCGACTTTCCGCATCATGGGCGGCGGCGCCGAAGGCTCGATCGGCGCCACCTGGAGCTGGATACTCGGTGTGCTCGCCTGTGTCTTCATCGTGCTCGGCATCATCGGCGGGCGGCATCAGCGCAAGCGCTTCAACTTCCCGCGCCGCCCGCTCTGGGCCGAATATTTCCTCGCCATCCTCGGCTCGGTTCTGGTCCTGGGCACCATCTATGTGTTCAACATCTACTACTGGCCGGTCGGCATCGCGAAAAAATACGCGACCGAACACAATATTACCTGGCCCGAGACCGGCCTCGATATCCCCTACGGCATCGCCGTGCCCGTGCTGATCGCCGTCGGCATCGGCATTGTCATGACCTTCATCGCCACCCGCCTGCGCTTCGGCCGCTACGTCTTCGCGATCGGCGGCAATCCGGAGGCAGCCGAGCTCGCGGGCATTAAGACCCGCTGGGTGACGGTGCGCATCTTCGGGCTGATGGGCTTGCTTGCGGCGGTCGCCGCCGCTATCTCCACCGCCCGCCTGAACGCCGCCGCCAATTCGCAAGGGACGACCTACGAACTCTTCACTATCGCCGCGGCCGTCATCGGCGGCACATCGCTTGCCGGCGGCAGCGGTACCATCGCCGGCGCCATGCTCGGCGCCCTCGTCATGCAGTCGCTGCAATCGGGCATGGGGCTCGCCAATGTCGATACGCCGATCCAGAACGTCGTGGTCGGCGTCGTGCTCGTCATCGCCGTCTGGCTCGACATCGTCTATCGCTCGCGCGCCAAGTAAAAGGAATTCTGAACCATGACGGATCAAACCACTCCGCTTGTGGAAATGAAGAACATTTCCATCTCCTTCGGCGGCATCCACGCGGTCGACAACGCCTCGGTCGATCTCTACCCCGGCGAAGTCGTAGCGCTCCTCGGCCATAACGGCGCCGGCAAGTCGACGCTGATCAAGATCCTCTCGGGCGCCTACAAGCGCGACAGCGGCGATATCCTGATCAACGGCGAGCCTGCCGATATCCGCAGCCCGCGCGACGCCAAGAAATACGGCATCGAGACGATCTATCAGACGCTCGCCGTCGCCGACAATGTCGACGCGGCTGCCAACCTCTATCTCGGCCGCGAGCTGCAGACCCGCTGGGGCACGCTCGATGACGTCGCGATGGAAGCCAAGGCCCGCGAAGTGATGGGGCGCCTCAACCCCAACTTCAAGCGCTTCAAGGAGCCGGTGAAGGCGCTCTCCGGCGGCCAGCGCCAGTCGGTCGCGATCGCCCGCGCCATCCTCTTCGATGCCCGCATCCTGATCATGGACGAGCCGACCGCGGCACTCGGCCCGCAGGAGACGGCGCAGGTCGGCGAACTGATCAAGCAGTTGAAGAAGGAGGGCATCGGCATCTTCCTCATCAGCCACGACATCCACGACGTCTTCGACCTTGCCGACCGCGTGTCGGTCATGAAAAACGGCCAGGTCGTCGGCCACGCCCGCACGGAAGACGTCACCAAGGACGAAGTGCTGGGCATGATCATCCTCGGCAAGGTGCCGCCAAAGGCCACTCCCGGCCCCGGCGCCATGAAGGAATGAGCCGATCCGGCCACCGAAACCGAGGCCGCGCGTCAAAAGCCCGCGGCCTCCCCACCAAAATGTCCGATCTCACGCTTTCCTGAATTTTCCCGATTGAAGCCAAGCGCTTCCTAGGCTAAGAACCAGCCATCGGACAGGCGATTCAAAACCGCCACGGCATGCACCCGTAGCTCAGCTGGATAGAGTGTTGGATTCCGATTCCAAAGGTCACAGGTTCGAATCCTGTCGGGTGCGCCACCGTTTTCCTAGTAATTTCAATTGTCTGCAGGGTCTACACACCGTACGGGATCCGAATCCGGTGGTAGCCGTGTCACTAAGTTCGTCTGCCGCCCCCAATCTCGTTTTGCTCGTTTATCCACACATCGCGCTCATCGTGATATTTAATCGCATTCTCGCCCTTGGCAGTTAGACGCCATTTTGTTTTACGGAACAGTTTGACGAAGCCATTTTCGCTCAACGTCTTGAGCGCCTGCTTGTCGAGTTTCTCGTCTGTACCGTTTGCTATTCTTCGGATCGTCGCGACCGCTCGGCCGGACAGGCGCTCCGGGCCGTACCAATCATAGCCGTGCTTTTGTTGATATTTCCATGCATCGTATTGGGCGCGCCGGTAAGCTTCGAACTGGCCAATCATGCCATTATCGAGATTCGAATTATGCCTATCTGTTATGGTGCATTTGAGCTGCTCGATAACGGCATGCTTCATGCCCCGCTTGGCTGCCAACGTCGCATCCGTACCGTCATGAGCCCATCGTTCGCGATCTTCGGAAAATACGAATCTTCCAGTTTCGGCGTTTTCTTGCTCAATGGTATCAACCGACAAAGCCTTATGTAAAATATCCTCTGCCTGCTCCGCCTCGCCTTCTCGACGATACGCTTGAATGCGCTCATGCGCGACCTCAATGCTGCGCTCAAGGGCTCCCATCGGCACTGATTCATCGATGGTGCGCAATATATCGAAAGCTAGCGACTTAATTGCTCGGATCAAGCGATCCCGCGGCTTTTCAACGGCAATGATGGTTGGGGTAGACTTTCCTTTGTCTCTCGCAACCGCGTTCTTGATGGCGGTCTTCATTGAAGCTTGTGACAACGCCTCACCCGACATACGAGCACCTTCTGCCTCAATAGCGCCTTCCGGCGCGACGTAAAGGCGGACACTGTCTGCTCTGTAGTGGCCCCCTAAATCCCCGGACACGATCTCCCACTTGTTAAGTGTTAGGAGTAATGTGCCCATTATGACCAATCACATACCTAAGATAGAAGTGCTGTCCGGCCCTGAGCGCCGCCGCCGCTGGTCGACAGCGGAGAAGCTCGCGATAGTCCAGGAGACCTACGAGCCTGACGTCACGGTCAGCATCGTTGCGCGACGGCATGGGATTCAGCCGAACCAGTTGTTCGCCTGGCGCAAACTTGCGGCGCAGGGTGCACTGACGGCCACTGCATCGCAGGAAGAGGTCGTCCCAGCATCCGAATACAGAGCGCTTCAGAACCAGGTGAAAGAGCTGCAGCGCCTCCTCGGCAAGAAGACGATGGAAGGCGAAATCCTCAAAGAAGCGCTTGAGATAGCATCAGGGTCAAAAAAACACCTGTTGCGCTCGCTCTCGTTGCCGAAGGATGGTTCGCGATGACGGCGGTGTGCGAGACCCTTGGTGTCGCCCGATCCAACATTGCGGAACGTGTGAAGCAACGTCCTTCCAGAGCCAGAGGGCGGCCGCCGCTCGCCGATCAGGCACTGCTGGATGAGATCAAGACGATCATCGACGACATGCCGACCTACGGATATCGCCGGGTTCACGCGATCCTGCGCCGTAAAGCCAGCAGCGAAAGCCGTCCATGGCCGAATGCCAAGCGCGTCTATCGGGTGATGAAGGTTCACGGCATGCTCCTTCAGCGCCACACCGGTGCAATCGACACCCGTCGCCACGATGGCCGTGTTGCTGTCGAGCAGTCGAATTTACGCTGGTGTTCAGACGGCTTCGAAATCGGCTGCGACAATAAAGAGAAGGTGCGCGTTGCCTTCGCTCTCGATTGCTGTGATCGCGAGGCCATTGCCCATGTAGCGACAACCGAGGGCATCAAGAGCGAGGACGTCCAGGACCTTGTCATCACGGCTGTTGAGAACCGCTTCGGTCTCGTCAACACCCTTCCAAAGCCAATCGAATGGTTGACCGACAACGGCTCCTGCTTCATCGCAAAGGATACCAGGTCGCTGCTCGTCGATATCGGCATGGAGCCATGTTCAACGCCTGTTCGCAGCCCCCAGTCCAACGGGATGGCCGAAGCCTTCGTCAAAACCTTCAAGCGCGATTACGTCTCGGTCAACCCCTTGCCGGACGCCATAACCGTCATCGCGAAACTGCCCTCATGGTTCGAACACTACAACACCCTTCACCCGCATAAGGCATTGGGGTATTGCTCGCCTCGTGAGTTCTTAAACCGTCAAACAGAAACCTGATCCGGTCCGGTTTTTAAGGGGCAACTCCATGCTCCGATACCCACCACATCATCAAGACTATGTAGCGAGAGGTAGGGGCTGCGATTCTTGAGTAGGCGCTTTACCTCGGTCTCGCCGTAGTTGAGCATCTCAAAGTATTGAATACTTTGTCGGTGACTTTGCTCTGCCCGCGCGATGTTCCAGTCCGTCCACTCCTTGTACTGGGGTGGCGTTTTGCGGCGCTCCAAAACACAACAAATGTCAACATCCGAGAAGCTCGTACCGTTTTTGTCAAGCGCGCTGCCAAATAGTCTGATTTCGTTGACAAAGCAGCAAAGATCGCCATTGGCGTTGATCTGTTTCACTCGCTCTAAAAGGTCAACCAGGAGCCTATCAACCCGAGTGCGATCAACGCGTTTGAGCATGCTGGCATTCGTAAAGCGGGTACCTGTGGGACCTAAGCGATAATACATGCCGAGCGAGTGCCAACGCGTATCCGGCTGAGGAGCACGCTCAAGAATGCCTTGCTGTTGCAAGATATCACAGAGCCATTCAGCGTGGGTTGCTGAGATCTTGAGGTGGTCTCCCAATCGTTCGACGCTCCAGCCATAGTCGTTGCTATCGTGGCGATTCATCTCTCGGATTGCATCCCTCACAATCTTGATTGGCAGCCCGGCGATCTGCGTAGTTCGGTCGAGATTCAATAGGTTCCGTGCTCCTCAGGGCTTAGTGATTCCGGCAGAGCTTTCGGACTGTAACGCTCGATGAGTTGGCGGACACGACGCACGCCTCCAGCGTCTATGGAAAAGCCAGCATTGCGCAGGTTTCTCGCGGCATTTCGATTTATGTGCTCCCTAGAGGGGATAGGCCCTGACGGCTTCTTCGAAGAGGCGTGTAAAAGCACTGCGACAAACATTTCAAGTGTAAAGCCGTAGGTCTCGGTCACGCCGGCAAACTCGGCCCGGTCACGCTCATTCTGCGCGGCCGCTTCGTCCCGCTCGCGGCGGGCCTTGAGTTCGGCAGCATCCTCGATGCTCCAGGCCACGACACGATGAATTTCACGCCGGTACCGAGGGGGATCAACGTCATCGACTTCGTCTCGGACTTTAAAATCAAAGGCGTCGATAACAGTGACCTCGAAGCTGTGCGCAAGTTGTTTGACTAGACCCTCATAGGCTGCGCGCACCGCGCAAATCAGAATAGAGTCGACAACATCGGTATTATAGATCGCATAGGGTCCGTAATTGCCGCGCGGCTCCGGCCGAAGATTACCGACTCCTCGGATGTACATGAGTTCATTGGAAGGGCGGCTGTCGAACGTTGGATCTTCATCACCAGTGAACCAATGAAAATCCGGCGGCTGGGACCATTTTCTATGGGTAATCAGATTGAAGTAGCCATGATCGGTTCGGTGCCAATCAAATTCCGTATCTCTCCAGCCGGCTGGATGCCACCGCACAGACAAATTATTCATCTTGGTAATATGCGCTGACAGCTCGATGCGCGGCTTGGCGAACCGATCCTGTTCAAGGCGAGATCGAATTTGCGCAAGATCTAAGGTTTGCCAATTGGCGAGTTGCGCAAAGGCCTTGCCCGGGTGGTCGCTCAGCCAATCCACTAGGTCGGAAAGAACGGTATCCCTGTTTGGCGGTCTGGAACGGCTCTCGATGTCATCGATATCTAGACCGAGGCGGCCAAGTTCCATTAGCATATGGGAAACGTACTCACCGACAGATCTAGCTATCGTCCCGTCGTACCAGCTAATAGGGCGGAAAAGTTTTATTTGAGGCGACAACTTGGATTGAGAAGCACGCTTTGCCCCCCTGCGATCTAGTGTTTTGGCCATTGCCTCGTACCTGTGACCCTTTCTTTTTAAGAATATCCATTTGAATCATTAGCGCAACCACGAATTGTCTACCGGGTACCAAGAGATTGGGTTGCCGAAATCCATGCCGGGTCGTTGTGAGATTCAAGGCGAGCTTCAATATCAGAAATGAGTAAGCATAGTAATGACATGGCAGTTCTCAGTTTCATTCTCTCCGGCATGCCATTTTCTTCTCTTCAAAAGATCAAGGCAGCTGCCGCTTTCGAGATCACGATCCGGCTTGCAGCGGTGTTCAAGAAGCGATCGAGTAAATGGCTCACCGACAACATTAAGTCGGCCCGGCATTTAAAGGCCGGAGGAGAAGCAACGCCGCTATCCTGTTAACTTCGCCGTCCTGATCAGTTCGCGATCACGGATCGGCAGGCAGGATATCCTCCCTGCCGATATTCCGCCTGCAAGAGCTGGTCCGCCTTATGCCACCACCTCAATGATTCTTATTCGGCCCCTTGCCGGTCGCAAAGCTGCAGGTCTTGATCTTGCAGCTGGGGTCGTCGCTCGTGGGCACGCTGGCGCTGGCCATGGCGCCCTGCCCAAGGCAAGCCATCGAATTGGACACCGTCCGGCTGTACATCATCAGGCCCGGATGGTGTGAGGGATATCTCAGCACGATCGACCCTTCCTGGGCCATCTTTTCATGCACAGCTGCGCAGGTCATCGACTTGGAATTATAGGCCGACATGGCCATCGCATTCGTCGAGAACATTCCGATTGCGGCAAGTATGATGATCGTCTTCATGGGGCTTCCTTTGGTCGCGCCGAAGGGCGCTATCGAAAATGAGATAGTCGTTGATTAGCATTGGATTTGTGACAGTGAACCGACTTCCCTTTATCGGCTGTTTGACCACTGCCAAGGGTGACCTGACGCCCGTTTGGGTACGATTGCGCTGGAGGTCACTATGCATCGCATGGTGCCTGTCGGCAGGATGCGGTGCGAACGGAGATTTGGAAATCGTCCGTCACGACAGATGAGGCCCGATATGAAGACCGGGCCTCATTTCTGCGAAGATCAGCCGAGACCGAAAGCCTCAGAAGGTCCGCTCGAAGCGCAGGATACCCGAGAAGGTATCGTCGCTCGGCAGATCATAGTGAACGTAGGTGAACTCCGGCTCGACCAGCAGGTTCTTGACCGGGTTGAACTTGACGTTCGTGGTCGCTTCGAAGATCTTGGAGTCGGTATAGGCAAGCTGAACATTCCACTTCAGCTTGTCGTTGATCGGAACGCCGACGCCGCCCCAGACGGCCCAATCACCCCAACCACAATCCGCGCCGTGAACGACGCCATCGGATGTCGTGCAGGCCGAGACGTTCTGGTTCGAGCCGGCATACTGGTTGAGCTTGTCGCCATCGGTATTCCAGCCACCCATCAGGAAGGCCGAGAAGACGCCGAAATCGGCATCGATACGCGCCTTGATGGCACCTTCCTCGACGATCGAATCATAACCGCCGACCACGCGGAACTGCCAGGCGCCGGCCTTGTAGCCGAGACCGGCGACAACGTTCGGAGCGTAGTGATCAGCCTTCGAAAGCTGCCAGCTTCCGCCATAGGCGCTTGTGGTCGTGCCGGAATTGCTGTCTTCGAGCGAGATGACACCCGTGAAGCCCGTGCCGCTGTCGTAATTATAGGTCAGCTGGTTCAATTCATACGGACCGTCATAGATGACGTCGTCCTGGATCACGTCGCCGGCATAGCCGACGAACTGGTTGTACTGCGAGTCCGTCTTACCGACGGTGAAGCCGCCGAGGGTGATATAGGCCCACAGCAGGTTCGTGCCGGTGGAGCCGCCGTCGTTCCAATCCCAACGCACGATGGTCTCGGTCTTCAGCGGACCGTATTCAGTGTCGGTCGCGGTATTGAGGTTGAGTTCCGCGCGGGTATGCCACTTGGTGCCGAAGTTGCTGTCGCGATTGTAAGGATCCTTCCACTGACCTTCGGTGCGGACCTTGCCGCCGACACGCAGGCAGGTCTCGGTGCCAGGGATGAAAAAGTAACCGGCGCCGAACGCGTCACAGATGCGCACATATTCCAGCGGCTCCGGTTCGGCGGCGACGATGGCGTCAGCCGCCTGAGCGCCGGATACGACGCAGACGGCTGCAGCCGAGCCAATAAGCAAGCTCCTGATGTTCATGCTAACTCCATCCTTCAAACGAACTTGCGCGAGATACGAACCTGGGGGTGCTCGACATCAAGTTCCAGTGCCTAACTCGAAGCACAAGGCCTCACTTCCGAATAGTAAGCTGCATTTAGTATTTTGCTTTTACAAGGATCGAAATGAGGGACCCGGTGTATGTGACAGCATGTACATATACTCTGTTGCCCAAACGACGCACATGTGTACGGACGATGACAGATAGATGACAAGAAACGGCAAATAGAGGTTGTTTACCAGACACTTACTGAGGATATCGCAAGGATATAATGCGGGATGGGATGCTGGACTGACAGCACTGAGTCTTGCTAGACTTGAAACCACACAAGCAGCATATCCACCCTTGGCAAATCGCAGGCAGGATCATCATGCCGAAGATCGATGTTGCAGCCGCGCCGGAAATCAAGGGCACGCGTTATCCCGCTCCCTTCAATGATCACTCCGCCGAGCGCGTCAGGCAGCGACTGGGCGATGCAGGCGGCCTCAAGGATTTCGGCGTCAACCTGATGCGGCTGCCGCCGGGCAACTGGTCGAGCCAGCGGCATTGGCATTCGGAGGAGGATGAATTCGTCTATGTGCTGGAAGGTGAGCTGACGCTGATCGAGGACGAGGGCGAGACGGTGCTGCGCGCCGGCGATTGCGCGGCCTTCCCGAAGGGCTCCGGCAACGGCCATCATATGATCAACAAATCGAATAGCACGGCAATCTATCTCGAGGCCGGCACGCGTTCCCCGACCGACCTCATCACCTGCTCGGACGTCGACATGATGAGCTCCAGCACGGACGGCCGTTTCGTGCATAAGGACGGCATGCCCTATCCGGACGGCTAGTCCTGTTCGCCGGCGCTCGCCACCGCTAACTTGAAGGACAGGAGATGAGTCGGAGCGCCATGCAGCATGACCTCCCGCTCGAAGCCGAAGCCGCATTTTTCCAGAACGCGCCGGGAGGCAACGTTGACGGGCCGCACCAGCCCGATAACGCGTCTCGCCTGCAGATCATGGCAGGCGAAGGCCAATGCCTCCGTCACCAATTCCGTTGCATAGCCGCTTCCCCAATAATCGGGGTGCAGGTGGTAGGAGAGATTGAGCCCCTCGAATTCCGTCGAGACGGTAACGCCGCCAAAACCGATCAGCCGTCCTTCCGTTTCGATCGCCCAGCGCCCGAAGCCGTTCACGCGCCAGTGCGCCTGATCTCGAGCGAGACGCCGGGCACTCTCTTCGGGAGAATCCGGTCTAGGATCCGGCCTGTGGGCGACCAGTTCCCGTCGCGCAAACAAAGCCGTGACGAAGTCGAGATCGCGCTCCTCCGGCATGCGCAGGGACAGGCGCGGCGTATGCCGGATCATCGTCCCTCCCCTTGAAGCATCATACCGCCTCAGCAAGTTCGGGCGGATCGTAGCAGCAGGCATCCTTTGACACACCTGTAGTGCAGCCGCTTGCCGCTAGCGCATCCTGCACCACTCCCACCGTAAGGCGGCGCAGCCATACCGAGCGGCTATCGGCCTGATCGACACGCCGATAGAGTATCGTCACCGGGTCGGCCGGCAATTCGAATGGCGGCTTCGAAATCGTCAGATTGTGCAGCTGCGCCATGCAGCGGGCAATGGATTCCGGAACGGTGGCGATCGCCGGGATCGCTTGCAACGTCGTCGGCAGGGCCGAAAAGCGCGGCGCAGTCGCCACGATCTGACGGCTATGACCGAGCCGCGCCAAGGCAGCATCCACATTCGTCGATATGGTGCCTTCAATGGATACGATCACATGTGGCGCGCTGGTGAAATGCTTCAGGCTGAGCGGCGCGGCACATTTCAGATGGCGGCTGTCGTAAACGCAGAGCGAGGCCTGCTCGAACAGCGGCGCGCGAACATGCCAGGAAGCCGGCTCGTCATGCACGGAGATGCTGAAATCGTAAGCTCCCTCGTCGAGCAAACGCGCGGCATCCCGCCGGTCGAACGCCACGCTCACCAGCCGGGCATGTGGTGCCTGCTGGCGCAACCTTGCCACCAGCGGGCCGAAGAAGGACGATTCGAGATTATCGCACATGCCGACGCGGAACTCGCCATGCCAGTTCGCGGGATCGAAGGCTGCCGGTGGACGAATGGCACGCTCGATACCGGAAAGCGCATCTTCGATCGCCGGCGCGATAGACAGCGCCCGCGGTGTGGGCTGCAAGCCGCGCCCGACACGGACGAACAATTCATCATCCAGCGTCTCGCGCAGCCGGCGAAGGGCCGCGGAAAGACCAGGCTGACCGAGCAACAAGCGTTCCGCCGCGCGGCTCACATTCCGCTCCTGCATCAGCACGGAGAAAGCGAGCAGCAGATTGAGATCGATTTTTCGAAGCGTCGCATCATTCATCATCGCCAGTAATACCTGACATGGTTACTATCAATTTGCAATAGGGTTTGAAGATGTACATTTTCTCGTTCCCTGCCGCTTTCACCCTCCCAAGAACCGGCAGCCTAGAAAGGAACGATCCCGATGACTTCTTCCCAAACCCGAAGCGGGGCGGGATTGGCGTTGCTGCTGCTATGCGCCGCCAATTTCCTCGACGCCATGGACGTCTCCACCATTGGGGTGGCCCTGCCCGCAATCCAGAAAGAGCTCGGCATGCAGGCGACCTCGCTGCAATGGGCCGTCAGCGCCTATGTGCTCGGATACGGCGGCTTTCTGCTGCTTGGCGGCCGCGTTGCCGATCTCTTCGGCCACCGCCGCGTCTTCCTCTGGTCGCTCGGCATCTTTGCCGCCGCCAGCATTGCCGGCGGCTTCGTCGATAGCGCTCCGACCCTGATCGCCGCCCGTCTGGTCAAGGGCATTGCCGCCGCCTTCACCGCGCCGGCAGCGCTTGCTCTCCTTCTCTCCGTCTTCGGAGAAGGCAATGCCCGGGCGAAGGCGCTCGGCGTCTTCTCATCCACCGGTGCTGCCGGTTTCGTTCTCGGCATGGTGCTGGGTGGAGCGGCGACCCTCATAAGCTGGCGCGCGACCCTCGTCATGGGTGCTCCCATCGCTATCCTGGCGCTGATCGTTGCTCCGCTCGTCCTGCCGGCCGACCACAAGCGCAGCGGCCCGCGCGCCCGTTTCGACTGGGCCGGCGCCCTGACGATCACCCCCGGCCTGCTGCTCTTCGTCTTCGGCGTCACCAATGCCGCCGCCGATGGCTGGCAGGCCTTCGCGACCTGGGGCGCGCTCCTTGCCGCGCTGCTCCTGATCCTGTTGTTCCTGGTCGTGGAGTCGCGCCATCGTGATCCGATGGTGCCGCTTGCCATGTTCCGTCGCACCAAGCTCAGCCATGCCAATGCCGTCGCTGCGCTGTACCAGGGAGCCTATGTCGGCTTCCAGTTCATTGCGACGCTCTACTACCAGACCGTCGTCGGCTGGTCGGCCTTCGCCACCGGCTTCGCTTTCGCCATCGGCGGGACTTGCGTGATGTTCCTGGCGCCGCGCTTTGCAACGATAGGCCAGAACCGCGGTACGACCCTGCTGATGACCTTCGGCGTGGGATTGCAGGCCATCAGCTATCTCTTCTGGGTGCTGTCGGCCGGGCATATCGATACGATGGTACTCGTCGCCATTTCGCAGCTCCTGCTCGGCGTCGGCTACGCCATGACCTATCCGTCGATCCAGGTTGCAGCCCTCTCGGACGTCGGCGACGATGAATCCGGCCTAGCTTCGGGCATGCTGTTTGCCTCCTTCCAGATCGGCGGCGGCATCATCCTGGCGGCGGCATCAGCCGTCTTCAGTGCGGCTCCGAGCTTTGGCTGGAACCCCTATATTGCCGGCATCGGTTTCGTGACGATCCTCGCTGCCGCCATCACGCTGCTCGCCGCCGTCGGCCCGCGTTCCTCCGCGGCAAGGGCCACGAATTATCAGGCTGCAGAATAGTTCAAAGCAAGATGACCCGCCTCTCCGGCGGGTCAATCCTTCCCTGCGTCAGCGGCTTCGGCGGCACGGCGCATCAGGAAATCATGCTCTCTCCGATTTTCAGCAAGTGCGGCCGCTGGCTTGGCTCATCAAGATCGGCGGCGCCCAGACGATTTGCGATTGGAAATTTGGATCGAACGACCCGATAACCGACCGCTTCGCTTTGTTGACTTCCCATCACCATTGCAAGATGGTGAGGCCCAATTGAACCTGCGGGCTTCGAAAGCTGGCATCTTCCAGGGGCGGCTTCGCAATACTCCGCAGACAACACGGAGCGAGTTTTCATGTTCGACCATATCTCGATCGGCGTCAAAGATCTGGCGCGGGCACAGGCGTTCTACGATGCTGCATTGGCACCGCTTGGCTATGAACGTCTGACCAATTTCGACGGCACAGTCGGATATGGGGCGGAGCGTGCCCAGTTCTGGGTCAGTGAGGTGGAACGTCCCGTTCCCGCCGATCGCGGTTCCGGCCTGCATTTCTGTTTCGTGGCGCCAAGCCAGGCAGCCGTCGACGCCTTCCATGCCGCCGGTATCGCCAACGGCGGCGAAGACAACGGTAAGCCAGGTATCCGGCCTGACTACAGCCAGTTCTATTATGCCGCCTTCATTATCGATCCCGATGGTTACCGGCTGGAAGCCTATTTCAAGACCGGTGAATAAGTCACCGCGCACAACATAGTAAGGCACGGTCAACCGCCGCAGTCGCTTTACCGGGTTACCGAGCCTCAAGGACGTTCTTAACTGTTTGATCTTTCAGGTTACTGTCAGGCTTCTGTCATAAAAGACGCCCGATAGTGGCCTTTGGGCGTTTGCACAACGCGGACGGGCACTTGTTTTGAACCTGTTCGGACAGTGGCCAGCGTCTACGATGTACGACAACTCCATTGCTTACACAAAACGGACCGCTCCCATCAGCAGATCCTTTTTTGTGTTTCTCGCGCTCTTCGTCCTCTGGTGGGTGCTGCTGTTCGTCTTCTATCGATTTCCCGATATTGATCTCGTCGTCGCGAAGAGTGTCTTCGCTGCTACACCCTGCGCATCCGCCGTCATTCCGGGTGAAGTCTGCGGCGCCTTTGCCCTGGCCAAGAACCCTGTCTTCGAGATCGTGCGAGGTGTGACGCTCGCCCTGCCCTATGTCGCCGTCGTTGTCCTGATTGCCAACCTGATTTCCTCCTGGCGCAAATTCGGCGCAGGCTGGCGGACGCTGAAAACGGATCGGTACATCGCTGCATTGATATCGCTTGTCATCGGCTGCGGCCTCATCGTCAACACGCTGCTCAAGAGCTACAGCGGCAGGCCGAGACCGCGCAGCACGGATCTCTTCGGCGGCTCGCTGGATTTCGTCCAGGCAGGCTCGTTTGCCGGCCGGTGTCTCGGAAACTGTTCTTTCGTCTCCGGTGAGGCGTCGTCTGGCGGCTGGTTGCTTTGCCTCATCTTGTTGCTGCCGCCGCGCCTGCGTTTTCCGCTCGGCATTCCCCTTGCTGCCGTCTCGATCATGATGCCGATCATGCGCGTGATGACCGGAGCACACTATCTGTCCGACGCGGTCCTGGGTTGGCTCTTGTCCTTGGTGGTTTTTGCCGCAGCCATCGCTGTGCTAGATCTCCTGCGGTCGGGAACGACAGCCCGGCCCTGAAAGCCGTCGCCTCAGCCAGCGTTGCGCATGCGGATCAAGCGGCGGCGTCTTGCCGCCTTGCGCACGCGAACCGCCATCTCGCTTAGCGCAAAGGGCTTCACGAGATAGTCGACGGCACCGATATCCATGGCCGCCATCTGGTCCGACAGCTGATCATAGGCCGACATGATAATGACTGGGGTCGTTTCGCCGCGCGCTTCCATGAGCTTGAGCAGATCGAGGCCGCTGCCATCGGGTAAGCGAAGATCAAGCAGCATCACGTCGTGGGCTTCGGCCGCGACAGCGCCCCTGGCAGATTCCAAATCCATGGACCAGTCGACTGACCAGCCCTCCGCATGCAGATGATCCTGTACGGCATTGCCTATGAGTACATTGTCTTCGACCAATAGAAGCCGCACGATTGCATCCCCAGTTGCAATCAAGCAGCTATGATGCCTATTTCTGACGGCGACCTGAACTCCGATATGAAGCCGGCAAAAAAGACGACAATCGGAATCAGGCCCGAAATAGCCCTGCACAAAAGCTTGTCGTTCAGGTAAATGTCAGGATTGGTAACCATGGTCGTCGGCTTCAACAGCCCAAGCGCCATCCTGCAGTGATGGGTTTACAGGCGCCCAGCCGATAACCCATGCCTCGGAGACAACCATTGACCAGCGAAAACGCATCATCTGGCCGACAGATATTCAGGCCAGCAATCGGCAGTGTCACACTGTGCCTTATAGCCACGCTTTATGTACTTCTTGTGACAAACAAGATGTTCTGGACGAAGTCCTATGGCTACTTTATCGCCGACCGGGCCGCTTTTGCCGCCTTCGTCATCGGTATTTCCGCAGCCATCATGGCGCTCTTCACGCTCTTCTCCGCCAAATACGTCACGAAGCCGGTCCTGATCTTCTTCATTTTGGTGGCATCGGTATCGTCCTGGTTCAACGACCAGTTCGGCGTCATTATCGACAAGGAGATGATCCGCAATGCGGCTGTTTCGACAGGCGCGGAAAGCGGCCATCTGATCACGACGCGCTTCATCACCTATGTTTTGCTGACGGGCGTCTTGCCGTCGCTTGTCGTCGCATGGATCCGGATCGTCCACCGCCCGATCTTCAAGAAACTTGCCTACAATACCGCCGTCATCCTCGCCTGCTCGGCGATCTTCGTCATCGCCGGGACGACCTTCTATAAGACTTATGCGGGCGTCGGCCGCGCTCATCGCGACCTGATGGATACCCTCAATCCGGTGATGCCGATCACAAGCGCGGTGCGTTACGTCATAGATACGCAAAGAAACGCAAACGTCGTCGCACAGCCATTGGGCACGGACGCCCATCGGGTCGGCGTCGTCGACAAGGGCAGGCCGCGCGTCACGATCATTGTCGCCGGAGAGACGGCCCGCGCACAGAATTTTTCGCTGGGCGGCTATGCCAAGATGACCAATCCGGAGCTGGCAAAACGCAACGTCGTCTATTTCCCGAATACAAGCAGCTGCGGAACGGCAACGGCGACCTCCATACCCTGCCTGTTCTCTGTCTATACGCGCGGGCAGTATACCCACCGCAAAGGACTTGAGACGGAGAACCTGCTCGACGTCCTGACCCATGCCAAGGTGGATGTGACCTGGCTGGATAATGACACCGGCAGCTACAACGTCACCGATCGCGTCTCCTATACCTACCTGCCGCCCTCTGCCGATCCGCGTTTCTGCAAGGACGGCGAATGCAGGGACGAAATCCTCGTCGATAAGATCGACGGCTGGCTGGATAAGGTGAAGGGCGACAGCGTGCTGGTGCTGCACCAGCTCGGCAGTCACGGTCCGGCCTACTATCAGCGCTACCCTGAAGAATTCCGCCAGTTCCAGCCGGATTGCCGCTCCAATGACTTCAGCTCCTGTTCCCAGGAGGAAATCACCAATGCCTATGACAACACGATCCTCTACACGGATCACATCGTCGCCATGGTGATCGACAAGCTGAAGCAGCGTTCGAACTCGGTGTCCGGCTCCGTGCTCTATTTCTCCGATCACGGCGAGTCGCTCGGCGAAAACGGCATCTATCTGCACGGCACGCCCTATATCATCGCACCCTCACAGCAGACGCATGTGCCGATGCTGGTATGGATGGCTGACGATCTTGCCAAGGCCGCCGGCTTCGACATGGCCTGTCTTGCCAAGCAGGCCGCCGAGGGCACCTACTCTCACGACAACATCTTCCACAGCGTTCTTGGCATGATGGACGTCTCGACGAAGGTCTATGATCCGAAGCTGGATGTTTTCGCGGCCTGCCGCACGCCGTCGAACAAGCTGGCGCTGAACTGATGGACTGGTCAATGTCCGGCAGCCCTTTTTGACGGGCCGCCGGACCATCGGGATCGTTTAAAGACGCTTGGGCGTGCGGATCGTCCGCTCGTTTTCGACATTGCCAGTATTGAGCGTCGTATTGCGCTCGAACAGCACGACTTCGCAGGTCGGCTCGGCGACCGGACAATGCTCCACCCCATGCGGAACGATGATGTATTCGCCAGGGCCAAGGACAATATCGCCGCCGTTTTCCTCGCGCAGCTTCATGCGCAGCGTTCCCTTGACGACCAGGAAGAGCTCGTCCTCCTCTTCATGATGGTGCCAATGGAAGGCACCCTCCAGCTTCGTGAGCTTGACCTGGAAATCGTTGATATCGCCGCCGATGTGCGGACTCCAAGTTTCATCGAAGGCTGCAAAGGCTTTGGTAAGATTAACCTTTTTCAGTGCGACCATATGTTTCCTCCTTCATCCAACTGCGCTCAGGTTCAAGCTAATATTGGCGCGAGTGCTACCGATCGCAACGCCGGCACTGACGAATATCGCCGGTTGCCATCGGCATATCGAATCCTTCGAAGATTTCAGCCGAAACTTTCCGGGTAGTGGATGGTCGGAAGCGGCACTACATGCTGTCTCAACATTATCATTTCGACACATGACAGGAAAAATCATGACGACAAACAATGTCGAATTCGGCCTAGATACTTTCGGCGACGTGACCTTCGACGACAAGGGCACGCCGTTGCCCCATGCGCAGGTGCTGCGCAATGTCGTCGAGGAAGGCGTCCTTGCCGACCAGCTTGGAATAGACTTTTTCGGCATCGGTGAGCACCACCGCGAGGATTTTGCGGTCTCCTCGCCCGAAACGATCCTGGCCGCCATCGCCAGCCGCACATCGAAAATCCATCTGGGATCGGCCGTCACCGTGCTGAGCTCGGACGACCCAATCCGCGTGTTCCAGCGCTTCTCCAGCCTGAACGCTGTTTCGAACGGCCGCGCCGAAGTCATTCTCGGCCGTGGCTCGTTTACGGAGTCCTTCCCGCTGTTCGGCTTCGAGCTGTCGCAGTACGAGCAGCTGTTCGAGGAAAAGCTGGATTTGTTCGCGGCCTTGCTCAAGAATGAGCCGGTGAACTGGCAGGGCAGCATCCGCCCGCCGCTGCGCAACCAGAAGGTCTTCCCGACCATCGAGAGCGACCAGCTGAAGACCTGGATCGGCGTCGGTGGCAGCCCGGAATCGGTGGTGCGCGCCGCTCACTACAATCTGCCGCTGATGCTGGCGATCATTGGCGGCAGCCCCTATCGCTTCCAGCCCTATGTCGATCTCTACCACCGCGCCTACGAGCAACTCGGCAAGCCGGTGCAGCCGATCGGCATCCATTCGCCCGGCTATATCGCCGAGACGGATGAACAGGCACGCGAGGAGCTGTGGCCCTGCTTCAAGGCGATGCGCGACCGCATCGGCCGCGAGCGCGGCTGGCCGCCCATGACGCGCGCGGAATTCGACAACGAGATCGAAAAGGGTTCGCTCTATGTCGGCTCGCCGGAAACGGTCGCCGCCAAGCTCGCCCCGGTCGTCAAGACGCTCGGCATCAGCCGCTTTCAGCTGAAATACAGCGCCGGCGCACTCGGCCATGACAAGATGCTGCGTTGTATCGAACTCTACGGCCGGAAGGTGATCCCGGCTGTGCGCGCGGCCTTGGCGGAATAGTCGCAGCAAGCTCTCTGCGCTTGCCTTTCAACGCGATCAAAAAAGGCGCTTTGCGACACAGCAAAGCGCCTTTTGTTTTGTGCTGTCATTCTTTTGCAGTAAATGCTACAGATAATGCAATTAGTAGCATTCACTACAAAAGATATCCGATGGCAGAAGCGACGCAGAAACCTCGCATTTTCGAAGACCGCGTTCTCGATGTGATCGAGACCCTCGCACCCGCAGAGCAACGTATCGCGCGTTTCTTCGTCGATCAAAAGCAGGCCGCACTGTTGAATTCGGCTGCCCAGATCGCGCAGCTCGCCGGCACCAGCGACGCGACGGTCGTCCGCACCGCCCGCGCCCTCGGCTTCGAAAGCCTGTCGATGTTACGGGCCGCCCTGCTTGAGGAGCTGACGGGAACGCCGTCACCCGGAATGCGGATGCAACGCACGCTGGCTGAAACGGGCAGCCAAGCCGGCGATGCGCTTCACCATGTCATCGGTATGCACGAGCAGGCTTTAGATGTTCTGCGACGCGAGGAATTTGCCGCAAGCTTCGAACGCTGCGTCGATATTCTTGCCAAGGCAGCCCGACGTCATGTCTTCGGCATCGGCCCCTCGGGCGCCATGGCGGATTATGCCAGCCTGCAGTTCAACCGCATCGGCTTGCCGACCAACGCGCTCTCGGTCTCCGGTATAGCGCTTGCGGATCGCCTGCTCTGGATCGGCAAGGGGGATGCGGTGCTGGTTATGGCCTATGCGCCGCTCTATCGCGAAGTCGAAGTGATCCTCGACCATGCGAGCAAACATGGCGTTCCAGTCATCCTCATCAGCGACGATCTCGGCCTGCTCACGGCCGACAAGGTGGCTGAGGTCCTGCCAGTGCCGCGCGGCAATGCCGGCCATCTCGCCATGCATAGCGGCACAATGGTGCTGATCGAAGCCCTGATCGTCGCGCTCGCCGCGAAGGGCAAGGATGCCGCCATCGACAGCCTCGATCAGCTCAGCCAGCTGCGCGGCGCCATCGACAAGACATGGAGCAAGCGCGGCACGAGGAAACGCAAGTGAATGGCAACCAGACCGCCAAGCCGGAGTGCTTCATGCGTGAGCTCATCTAGCACATGAGGACGAATAATCCGGAAAATACCGCACGAATTCAAAGCCCTAACCGTCATTCGGGAATCAGTTCATGAACAGCCTCACACCCATTCTCTCCACCGTGACGGCATCCTTCCTCGGCTCCTTTGTCGAAGTCGTCGAGGCCTTCACCATCGTTCTTGCCGTCGGCGTCACACGAAGCTGGCGCCCGGCACTGACCGGCGCCGCGCTTGCGCTTGCCGTGCTGGCGGCCCTCGTTCTCATCTTCGGACCGCTGCTGGCGCTGATCCCGATCGAAATCCTGCAATTCGTCGTCGGCGTTCTGCTGATCCTCTTCGGCATGCGCTGGCTGCGCAAAGCCATTCTCCGCTCGCTCGGCGTCATCGCCCTGCACGACGAGGAAGCGGCCTTCTCGAAGGAGACCGCCGCCCTGCAGGCACAATCAACCGATCACCGTGCCGATTATCTCGCCGGCCTTGCCGCCTTCAAGGCCGTGCTGCTTGAAGGTGTCGAAGTGGTCTTCATCGTCATCGCCGTCGGCGGTGCGCATGGCCTGACACTCTATGCCGGCCTCGGCGCGCTCGCCGCCTTCGTGCTCGTCATGCTGATCGGGCTGCTGGTGCATCGCCCGCTTGCTACCGTGCCCGAAAATACCCTCAAATTCGTCGTTGGCCTCATGCTGACAAGCTTTGGCATCTTCTGGACCGGTGAAGGTATCGGCGCGCATTGGCCGGGCGAGGATCTCGCACTGATCGCCATCTTCGCGATCGTCTCGCTCGCCTCCTATGCCATCATCCGCGCCATGCGCGGCAATCCAACAGCAAAGGCAGCCCAATGAGCATCCTGCGCATCGCCCTGTCCGAGCTTATCGGCATGTTCATCGATGATGGCAGTCTCGCCACGCTCTGCCTCATCCTCATCCTCGTCATTGCCGGAGCGGTGGAATTTCTCGCCTTGCCACCGCTCGCGGGTGGCCTTCTGTTGCTGATCGGCTGCCTCGCCATTCTGCTCTACAGCGTTCGCCGCGCTGTGAAACGATGAGATTCACAACCCTCTGCAAGAGCTTGGATTTGCAGAGGGTTGTCGGCTCAGCTGCCAATCCGCTTTAGCTCTCGACAGACGCTTTCGCAGATGCGAAAAATTTCGCACGGCAAATGCAAAGGAGAAACGGCATGAGCAGCGCCTATCCCGAAGTCTATCTGGTACGCCACGGACAGACGGAGTGGAGCCTCTCCGGCAGGCACACCGGCCGGACCGATATTCCGCTCACCGCTGCCGGCGAAGAAGCTGCCCGCAAGCTCGCCGCTCGCCTATCCCGGATCGATTTCGCCGCCGTCTGGTCCAGCCCGTCACAGCGCGCACAAAACACCTGCGCGCTGGCCGGCTTCGGTGATCGCCGCGTCGTCAAGGAGGATCTGGCGGAGTGGGATTACGGTGCCTATGAGGGCATCACCACCAAGGCGATCCTTGCCGAACGTCCCGGCTGGCAAGTCTTCCGCGACGGCTGCCCGAACGGCGAATCTGCCGCCGATGTCGGCGCGCGTGCCGACCGCATCATCGGCGAACTTCGCGGCATTGCCGGCTCCGTCCTGATCTTTTCCAGCGCCCATTTCCTGCGCGTCTTCGCTGCTCGCTGGGTTGGCCTACCGCCGGAAGGCGGTGAGCATTTTATCCTCGACACCACAAGCATCAGCGTGCTCGGCTACGAGCATGACCTGACCGAGCCGGTCATTCGTCGCTGGAATGAGACCTGACGGCCGCGTATTTACCATCACATCTGTCTAAGAATTTCGAGTGGCCACGGCCGCTCGATGTCTTCGAGAGTGTGCTTTCAGCCGTTTACCAGGCCTTGAGACCCAACAGCTTTTCACCGAGCGGTGTCAGTTCGGCCGTCGTCGCATTGTGCTTTTCCCAGTCGCGGGGATCGCCGGGAAAGGCGTCGCGCTTCGGAGAGTCCAGTTCCCTCCACAGGCGAATGCGTTCCTCGCGTTCAGCGATATTGTCGTATTCCGCCGGATGCATGGAGATATATTGCGCCATGCGAACACGGTTGTCCGAATGGTTCGGACGGACGCCGTGCGCGAGCAGCGAATTGAAGATCATCAGATCGCCGGGCTCCATGTCGATATTGACGACCGACAACCCTGTCATGTCCGGATGCATCGGATCGCGATCGGCTGGCTGTGTCTTTTCCCACTCCTCGAAATGCTCAAAGAGCTCAGGAACGCACTGAAATCCGCCCACATCGCCATCCTGCTTCTTGAGGCTGAGAACACCCTGGACGCCGATCGGCAGCGGGCGAATGGAAGTATCGACATCCCAATGGATGAAACCGTTCGGATTGCCCTTCACCTTCTTCGGCGGGTTGAGATTGGCACGATCGATCGTGACCCAGAGATCCTCGCGATCCCAGATGTCGACGAAGACATCGTAGATTCGCTTTTCCATGCGGTTATCCCAGAGATGCTGGTGATTATAGATCTCCAGCATGCCCGTGTTGTTGAGTTCCTTCATCTTGTGCTCGCGCCGCTGCGGCGCATACCAGGTGGAGGGATCGTTCGGGTCCTTCTCGTCAAAACGCCACAAAAGCTCGACAAGCCGCTCGACATTCGCTGCCGGCACAGCCTGTCGCACGATCACATAGCCTTTGGTGATCCAATGCTGCCAATCGTCCTTCGACAGCACCCTGAGCGGCAATGTCTTCCGGATATCCTTCAGTTGCGTCGTAACCGCTGACGCGGTCGGGTGCGCGTCTCGTTTCAAGGCAGGCTGCATAAGTTTCCTCCATCTCACTGACCCTTTGGTTTCGGGTGACGGGAAAGATGTAGCTTCAATTGGTGCGGCGATGTTGCCCGGCCCTGGCCAGTTCTGATACTATTCTGGCTTCCATAGAAGAATGGACGCCCATGAGGCCCTATCTCGAAGTCCTGCCCCGTTCACCGGAGGCATCCTGGAGCATGCTGAACCGTCGGCTTGACGACTGCATTCCGTTCCAGTGGCATCATCATCCGGAATTCGAACTGACGCTGACGCTGAACTCCATCGGCCAGCGCTTCATCGGCGATCATAGTGGCGACTATAATGACGGCGATCTCGTTCTCGTCGGCCCCAATCTGCCACACAGCTGGGTTTCGCGTGCCAAGCTCGAAGAAGAAAAGCCGCATATTGCCTTGGTGCTCTGGTTCAATCGCGACTGGCTTTTGCAGATGACGGGCGCCACCGTCGAATTCCGGTCGATCGAAGCGATGCTGCAGCGTGGAGATAACGGCCTGCGCTTTTCGCAGACAACTTCCGCCGCCGTCCGCTCCTCGTTCGAAACCATTTTCGAAAAGCCACCCGTCGAGCGCCTTCTGGCTTTGCTGGGCATCCTGGTGACGGTCGCGGAAGATCGGCAAGCGACGCCGCTTGCCAGCGCGCCGGCGCAGGCTCCGGATCTCAAGGAAAGCCGCGAGCGTATCGACCGTGTTCTCACGCATATGCATCTTCATTATGCCCGTGCGATCAGCCTCGATGAACTGGCCGATATCGCGGCGCTGAGCGTCTCCGGCCTGCACCGCATGTTTCGCCGCCATACCGGCGGGACGATATCGGATTATCTCATGCGCATGCGCATCGGCGACGCCTGCGCCCGCCTCTCCTCTACCGACCAGGCGATCCACCATATCAGCGATTCCGTCGGCTATGCCTCGCTTGCCAATTTCAACAGGCAGTTCAAAAGCCTGAAAGGCATGACGCCACGGGAATACCGGCGATTGTTCGTCAGGCGTTGACGGGCATCGTCGCAAGCAGCCTGGCGATCCTTGCCACTGCAGCATCCGCGGCCCGAGCTTCCATGCGCGCGATACCAAGCAGCAGCCCGGGTCGAGCAGGTCCCAGATACAGCGCCGATATCGGCCGCACGGCGAAACCATTGGAGTTAATTGCGCGCGCGACGGCGACATCATCGGTCTCTATATCGCAGAACCAGCTTGCCAGCTGCAATCCACCGCCACCCTCGGCCACCTCCAGCCCATCGCCGCAATAGCGACGAAGCGCCTCGACGGTCGCCGCCATGCGCTCCGCATAAATGGCGTTCATCTGCCTCAGATGCGCACGAAACCGCCCTTCGCGCATGAAATCGGCCAAGGCCGCCTGGATGTGAACGGGCACGACGGCGCCTCTCAGCCGTTGGGCCGCTTCGGTCGCCGCCAGAAGCCGCGAGGGAATGACGGCATAAGCGACGCGCAGACCAGGCGCGAGCGTCTTCGAGAAGGTGCCGATATAAGCGACCACCTCACCGTGATCAATGCCCTGCAGGGCGGCAATAGGGCGCGAGGCATACTGGAACTCGCTGTCGTAATCGTCTTCCAGCACGATCGCGCCGTTGGCGCGGGCAAATTCCAGCAAGGCGAGCCGGCGCGGCAGGCTCATGGTGACGCCGGTCGGATATTGGTGCGAAGGTGTGACATAGATGAGGCGCGGCGATGGCCCGGCTCCTTGGGCGATATCGATACCCTCGGCATCGCAAGGCACCGGCACGAGACTGGCCCCAGCCATCCGCAGGATCGCTTGCGCGCTGGCATAGCCAGGGTCCTCCATCCAGGCGATGTCACCCGGATGATCCGGCTGAAGCAATACGCTCGCAAGCAACCCGATCGCGGCACCGGTCGACGGCACGATCACGATCTGCTCGGGGCGGGCAACCACGCCACGCGTCGCCGAGATGTGCTCGAGGATGGCCTCGCGCAACTCGCGAACGCCGCCATGATCGCTGTAACCAAGATCATGCACCCGCAAAGAGCGGCCGCGAGCGCCGAGACAACGCGCCCAAGCTGCATGGGGAAAGGTCGAGACATCGGGCACGCCGGGTTCATACAATCCCCCGGTCTTGAATTCCGTAACGCGCGGCAGATTTGGGAGCGATGGTGCAGCTTGACCCGACAACGGCGTCGTCGGGAAAGTCGCAACGCGTGTCGCCGCACCCGATGCCGAGCGCAGATAACCTTCAGCCTTGAGCCGATCATAGGCATTCACCACGGTCGACCGCGCAACGCCGAGCGAGACGGCCATCGCCCGCGTCGACGGCACGCGCTGCCCTGCAGGCATCTGGCCACGAAGGATGCGGTCGCGCATCAGGCGATAGACTTGCCCTTCCAGATCGCCCGAAATCCGGTCCAGTGCCGGCCACTGCGCCACCGCTGTCATGAAATCTCAACTGGTCTGCTAAAAATCAAAAAACTGGCCGTTTATAGCCTACCTCTTTGCTGGCAGAGATCAACGCCCCGATCTGTGAGGAAGACATGGCCGATCACTATTCGCCCCATACGAAGACCTACCCGACCACCGAGCGTACCCGTGTGCGGCGCAGCCCGAAGCGTGGCAGCCACGCTCATGCCGACGTCCACGCGATATTGGATGCCGCGCCGCTCTGTCACGTCGGCTATGTCATCAACGGTGCGCCCTATGTGACGCCGACCCTGCATTGGCGGGAGGACGACTACGTCTATTGGCACGGCTCTTCCGCCAGTCGTTTCCTGCGCGCCGCGGAGGACATGCCGGTCTGCCTGACCTGCAGCATCATAGACGGCTATGTGCTGGCCCGTTCCGCCTTCAATCATTCCGTCAACTATCGCTCGGCCATGGTCTTTGGCACGGCCCGTCTGGTCGACGACATCGAGGAAAAGACCGATGCGCTGCGCCGCTTTATCGAAAACCTGTTTCCCGGCCGCTGGGATAGTTTGAGGCCGATGACCGCGCAGGAAGTGAAAGCGACCTCGGTGATGCGAATGAAGATTGACGAGGCCTCGGCCAAGGTCCGCAACGGACCACCGGGCGATATGGACGAGGCAGATCATCCCGTCTGGGCCGGTATCCTACCCATCCAAAGCCGCCTTGTGCCGCCGCAACCGGCGCCGGGCATGCCCGACGGGATAGAGCTGCCACAATCCCTCGGAGACCTGATACAATCGGGCCGCCTTCGCTAAACCGCATTTGATGACCAAAGGACTTTGATATGGATCTCACGAACTGGAAGGGCGTCGCCCGCCCCGAGCGCATTACTCTGGAAGGCCATTATACGCGGATAGAACCGCTCGATCCGGCCCGTCATGGCGACGATCTCTATGCCTCGGCCCGCGCGCCCGGCGCGGAAGATCGTTTCCGCTATCTCTTCGAAGACGCACCGGCTGATCGCTCTGCCTTTTTGCCCTGGCTTGAGAAAGCCGCATCCAGCGCCGATCCACTCTTCTTCGCGACGATCGACAGGCGCACAGGCCGTGCCGAGGGCCGGCAGGCTCTGATGCGCATCGACAACACGCATGGCGTTATCGAGATCGGCAGTATCCTTTGGGGACCCGCCATCGCACGCAGCCGCGTGACGACCGAAACGCTCTATCTGTTCGCATCCTATGTTTTCGACACGCTCGGCTATCGTCGCTTCGAGTGGAAGTGCAACAACCTCAATGAACCTTCGAAGCGGGCAGCCGAACGCTTTGGTTTCGTTTTCGAAGGCATCTTCCGCCAGCACATGGTCGCGAAGGACAAGAACCGCGACACCGCCTGGTTTGCCATGATCGACGCCGACTGGCCGCGGCTGAAGGCCGGCTACGAGCACTGGCTGGCCCCGGAGAATTTCGATGAGGCTGGCCAGCAGAAGACCAAGCTGACGTTCGGATGACCGGTGCTTCTCTGCGACGCCGGCTATAGAAGCTTGCGAAAATAAACCACGCGCCTGGTTTCGATAAAGCCGAGCGCCGCATGGAAGGCATGGCTCGCAAGATTGTCGATCAGCGCATCCGAGGCAAACTCCGTGCAGCCGGCGGCCCGATCCCATGCGCCAACTGCATCGCAGAGCGCGCGCGCCATCCCTCCGCGTCGATGTTCAGGGCGCACATAGATGCCTTCGAGGAAGAGAACCGGTGACGTCTTGCAGCCATTGACGTAATCGTGCCGCAATGTCGCTTCAGCAAAACCGGCGACATGACCGGCAGAATCGATCGCGAGATACGCAACAGCATTTTCATTGGCGCGAAATTGTGCCAGCTCCGCGCGATGATGTTCGTACGAACTATCTGGCCAAAGCTCGGCGCGCAATCGCGTCCACTCATGCAGATATTCGTCTGCTGCCTGCTCTATCCGCATGTCTTGATCTCCTGTCCAACTGCCCTGTTGCCAGCCAATGGAAAAATTTCGCTTTCGACTCCACAATCATCGCGCTACATATCGCACATATTCACGCGCTATTTCGCCGATTAGAATCTGAGGTTGAAGGAATGACATTTCAAAGCAGTTCGCGTCTTTACGCTGCTGTTTCCTCCCTGTTGTGGCCCGCCATCTTCTGTGCCGGATTGACCGGTGCATATTTCGCCTTCGAATCGAATATGCATCTGCTCTGGTTTAACGTCGTCTATCTGTCGACGGTGGCGGTGATTGCCCTCTTCGAGCGGCTGATGCCTTATGAGAAGACCTGGCAGAGGCGCGATGGTGAGACGTTCAACGATATCGCCCACACGCTGCTGAACAAGGGCGGCGTACAGATCGCCGCTGCGATCGGCACCTCCTTCCCGATGGCCGTCGCGACAGTCGCGCAGCCCGCGCTGAGCTACCATTCGCATTTCTGGCCGGATCAATGGCCGATGGCGTTCCAGGTTGTGCTCGGCCTCGTCATCGCCGAGTTCGGCCTCTATATGGCGCATCGCCTGGCGCATGAGCATCTGTCGCTCTGGCGCTTCCATGCCCTGCATCACAGCGTCGAACGGCTATGGGTCATCAACACAGGCCGTTTTCACGTCATCGATACGCTGTTCAAGATCGCGCTCGGTCAGATTCCGCTCTATCTGCTCGGCGCGCCGTTGCCTGTCTTCCTCTGGATCGGCGCGGTTACGGCTTTCATCGGTCTGCTCACGCATTGTAACGTCGACATGCGCACCGGCCCACTCGACCTCATATTTTCGACTCCACGCCTCCATCGCTGGCATCATTCCAAGATTCTTGCCGAAGGAAATACGAATTATGGGGAAAACCTCGTGATCTGGGATCAGCTTCTCGGCACTTTCTACAACCCGCCGCGTCCGTCCTCTACCGATATCGGCATCACGGGCAAGGTAGCCAAGGGTTTTCTCGCTCAGCTCGTTCAGCCCTTCTCCCGGAAAGGCCGCAAGGAGATTATCGGCAAGAAACCCAAGGAGCTGATTCTCAAGGAAGAACAGGCCGCAAAGGCCGCCGCCGAAAGACAACGTGCCGCCGCCTCGATGCGCAACTCGGGCTGATGAGATGCACGAAAGGCGCACCCGTTTCGCGTTTGGGCGGGTGCATTGTCGCGCATACCTTGTGGACAGAAACATCGTGAAAAATTGTAGCCCCGCAATATACGTATTTCGGTTTCAATCCGAGAAGATCTTGTCATTTAACGTGTATTGAAAAAGGCAGGCTGGGGGTTTACCTAACTCCCAGCATTTAATTGAGACGAAAGATCAGGAAAATCATTGAGATGGAAGGGAGGTTTGCAACAGAATACCTTAAGCAACTTCACAGAATATTTTTCATTTCCAGAGAAATAGATCGGCTCGAGCGAGAATTCATCAAGCAGGGCATAGCACATTTTCACGTTTCCGGCGCCGGCCACGAGTCCACGGCGCTTCTCAACGAATTCCTTCAGGACGACGACTGGCTGCATCTCCATTATCGCGACAAGGCCTTGATGCTGGCACGCGGCATGCCCATTCGTGAGTTCTTTTCCAGCCTGCTTGCGACAGCCAATTCTCATTCCGCCGGTCGGCAGATGAGCGCGCATCTGTCTTCCCGTGCTCTCAACATCACGTCGATCGTCGGTCCCGTCGGCAACAATGCCCTGCATGCCGTCGGCGTCGCGGCATCATTGAAGCAAAAGCCCGGCATGCCGATCGCCATCTGTTGTGTCGGCGATGGCACCACGCAGCAGGGCGAATTCCTCGAAGCGGTCGCCGAGGCCGTACGCAGCCAATATCCCGTCGTCTTCGTCATCGAGGATAACAGCTTCTCCATCTCGACGCGCACAAGCAAACAGACCTTCTTCGATCTGCCCGCCGGCCAAGCTTCCTCTTTTTACGGCATCGATATCATCCGCACGGATGGCGACGATCTCACCGCATCGCGCGACGCTTTCCGCAAGGCCGTCCGCCATAGCCGCAACAACCGCGCGCCGAGCATCGTGCTTTTGAATGTCGAGCGCCTTTCCGACCACACCAACGCCGACGATCAGAAGACCTATCGCACCCTGCTCGAAATCGAGGCGGGCTCTTCGCGCGATCCGCTGCCGAACCTGCGGGCAATGCTGCACGAAGCCGGTGTCGACGCCGATGCGCTTCGGAAGATCGAACAGGAACTGATTGCCGAGGTGCAGGCGGAAGCCGCCCTTGCCCGCAAGGAAGATGCCCCGAAGGTCGAGCCGGAAGCGAAGGCTCCCTACCCCGCTTCCTTCGATAAGAAGGCAGAATATCGCGGCAACGAGAACGCCTCGACACTGACGATGCGCGAGGCGCTGAATGTCGTCCTCGACAAGCAGCTGGCCGCAAATCCCGAAGTCGTTCTCTTTGGCCAGGATATAGAGGATCCGAAGGGCGACGTTTTTGGTGTGACGCGCGGCCTCAGCACGAAATATCCCGACCGCGTGCGCAACGCCGCCCTCACCGAATCGACAATCGTCGGCACGGCGGTCGGCCGCGCGCTGGCGGGCCAGCGCCCCGTCGCCTTCCTGCAGTTCGCCGACTTCCTGCCGCTCGCCTATAATCAGATCGTCTCTGAAATGGGCAGCATGTTCTGGCGCAGCAATGGCGCCTGGGAAGCGCCCGTCATCCTGATGGTGAGCTGCGGCGGTTATAAGCCCGGCCTTGGCCCGTTCCATGCCCAGAGCTTCGAGGGAATGTTGGCGCACACGCCGGGCATCGACGTCGTCATGCCCTCTAGCGCCGGCGATGCCGCCGGTCTGCTGAATGCCGCCTTCGAATCGCGGCGCCCGACGGTCTTCCTCTATCCAAAGGCCGTGCTCAACAACTCCGACGGCCGTACCTCCGAGGATCTGGACAAGCACTTCGTCCATCCCGGCCTGTCGCGCCATGTCGCCCGTGGCCGCGACATCACGCTCGTCAGCTACGGCAACACGGTTTCGCTCTGCGCCAATGCTGCAAGCGCCTTCGAGGCGCAGGGCTTCTCCGTCGAGGTGATCGATCTGCGCTCGATCTCGCCCTGGGATGAGAAGGAAGTGCTGGCGAGTGCACGGCGCACCCGCCGCCTGATCGTCGTCCACGAAGACAATCGCACCGTTGGCATGGGCGCGGAAATCATCGCGACCGTCACCGAAAAGACCGATGTGCCGGTCGTCGTGCGCCGGCTGGCCCGTTCGGACGCTCACATTCCCTTCAACTTCCGCAATCAGCTCGAAACGCTACCCTCCTATCGCAAGCTGGTCGACCTGATGGCCGAAGTCCTCGAATGCGAGGTTACCTGGCACGAAGAGGACGACAGCGGCCCGACGGCAGCGATCAAGGCGATCGGCTCCGGCCCCGCCGACGAGAACGTCCTCGTGACGGATCTGCTCGTCAAGCCTGGCGACAAGATCGAAGTCGGCCAGCTCGTTGCCGTCGTCGAGGCGACGAAAGCCTCCGTCGAAATCTGCGCCAATATCGGTGGCATCGTGCAGGAGGTCTTCGCCAAGATCGGCGACCAGATCGCCACTGACAGCCCGCTTCTGACCGTCGATGCCAACCGTGATCTCAGCGAACAGAATTTTGCGCTCGCTTCGGAGATTCAGAACAAGTTCGTGCTGCGGCGCCTGAAGTCGCATGTCATCCCGACGCTGCGCCGCCATACCGGCAGCTTCTCGGAAGTCGTCATCAACGGCATTGGCATCGCGACCGGCGCCCGCCGCGTCACCAACGAAGAAATCATCCATAACTGGCCGAACCGCCGCGCCGACGAAATCCTGGCGCTGACGGGCATCAAGAGTCGCTTCTGGGTCGGGCCAGACGAAGGCACGCTGAGCCTAGCCACAAAGGCCGCGCGCGATCTCCTCAAGCAGAACCAGATGTCGATCCACGATGTCGATCTGGTGATCGCCGCCACCGGAACGCCCGACATCGCCACACCGTCGCTTGCAAGCCGCGTCGCGGTTGCCGTCGCGGAGGATGGAGTGCGGCCGTCGCTGGCTGCCTATGACATGGGTGCCGCCTGCTCCGGCTATCTCTACGCGCTGCAGCAAGCCTATGATTTCATTGCACAGCAGAACGACGCCAAGGTGCTCATCATCACCTCGGAAGTCCTGTCGCCGCTGCTCGACATGAACGATTTCTCCACCGCAATCCTCTTCGGCGATGCCGCGACCGCCAGCCTGGTGACCAGCCGCGATATGGCGCGCAACCCGCTCTTCACCGCGAGCCGCCCGATCGTCAGCGGCCGGCCGGAACCGGGCGATCTGCTCTACGTTCCGCTGCCGGATGATGGCGTCATCGCGATGAACGGCCGCTCGGTCTTCACCGAGGCCGTACATTCGATGACCCGCTCGATCGAAAATGCCTGCGTCGATGCCGGCATCGAGCTTGCCAATCTCGATCTGCTGGTGCCGCACCAGGCCAACCAGCGCATCATCGACACGATCGCCAAGCGCAGCGGCCGCCCGGCCCTCAGCGTCATCGAGACCTACGGCAATACCAGCTCATCAAGCATTCCGCTTGCCATGCTGCATGTCGCCAACGAACACACAGAGCCGCTCAATCTCGGCCTAGTGGCCTTCGGTGGCGGCATGACGGCAGGTGCTGCAATCGTACGGACCGTGAAGTAACCCGCGGTTCCTCCCCAACGCTCCACTCAAAGATTCACAGCGCGGCCGATTGGCCGCGCTTTTCATATGGTTTTTTCGCGTCCAATCACCACATATACGCGAGCTCACAACTTGCATGATCGCCCATAGGAGGAGGGAAGTATCAAATTTCTGCAACCTATGCGGCCTATCATTCATTACAATTCATTCATGTTTAACGCCATGTTCCCTTGAAAAGCACCGTAGCGGTGCTTTACTTGAAGGCCATGACAAAGACACACGCACCAACGCACCGCTCTCGTCTGCGATATGATCTCGCTCCCGATGACGAAGCGCGGCAGGCTCTGGATGAGACCTTTGCCGCATACGGGCAGATGATGAAACTCTTGGGCGAAATCGTTCCGGACAGAGCCGGAGCAAATCTCGTCACGCTTCACGATCTTGCCTATGAGACGATCCGCGAACAAACCGCTTTGCCCGCGCGCCTCGTGACGCTGGGCTTGCGTGATTTTGCGGCCAATCGAGGCGGGCTTGCCGATTGGAACCGGCTACCGCTCGACGAAAAGCTCTTTGCCATCAAGGGTCCGTCAGACCTGACAATCTCGACGGTGCGCGGCCGTGTTGCCGTGCCCTTCGACGTGGCCGGCTATTTCAAAGGCTGGGATAGCAATATCCCCGCCTACCTGGTCGCCGATGGAGGCCATTACGCGATTCACATCGGGGTAACACCAAACTCTCCCCGAACGGAGGATAACATGACGATGCATGAAGGCATTCTTTCCCGCATGGGGCGACTGATTGCAGGCCTCGCCAATGCTGCGCTCGACACCGTAGAAGGCGCCAACAAGGTTGCCGTCATCGAGCAGGCTCTGCGCGAGATCGACGCCGCCGCCGATGAAGCGCGCGCTGATCTCGGCAAGGCGCGCGCCGAGGAATACCGCATCCAGAGCCGCCGCAGCGAGATTGTCGCCGATCTCGACGCGCTCGACGTCAAGATCCGGCTTGCGATCTCTGCCGACCGCGAAGATCTCGCCAAGGCCGGCGTCTCGCGCCAGATCGATCTCGAAGCCCAGATTGCGGCCCTCGACAAGGCGCTTGCGGATGCGAACGCACAGATCGACGAGGGTCAGAAGGCGCTTCAGGCTGTTCTAGCCGCGCGTCGCGAGGCGGAAGCGCGGCTTGTCGATTTCAAGCGCAGCATCGCCCGCCATGCTCCCGAAGAGGCAACGGGCGGAAATCCACGGCCGACACCGGTCGCTGGTGCAGCCCGCGCGGCAGCCACCGTTTCCCGCTTGACCGGCGTCCCATCGGGCGAGCCCGCGACCAGCGCCGAGCTTGATGAGCTGGACCGCCTGCATCGGGAGCAGGCCATCGAAGCACGCCTTGCCCGCTTCAAGGCCAGCGGCCAGTAACCGATGCACCTGTTTCTCGCATCCGAATGTGCGCCCTTTGCCATCGCGGCAATGATCCTGATCGGACTGACGGCAATCGAAATCCTGTCGATGCTGCTTGGCTTCTCGCTAAGTGAACTCATCGGCAAGCCGCATTTCGAAGGTCACGATGGTGTGCTCGCCGGCCTGCTCTCCTGGATCAATATCGGCGGCGTGCCGCTGCTGATCCTGATCATGCTGGCCCTCGGCATCTTCGCCGTGACGGGTTTTGCCATCCAGACCGTGGCCGACGTGATCTGGGCGCCGCTGCCGGCAATCGCTGCCGCAGTGCCGGCCCTCGCCGTCACGATCCCTCTCGTCCGTGGCTCGACGCGAATGATCGCCAGGATCGTGCCGCGCGACGAGACCTATGTCGTCGAGGCCGATGACTTCGTCGGCCGTATCGGCACAGTTTCCATCGGTCCTCTGGATCAGGGTCTGCCCGGCCGCGTCAGCGTCAAAGATGCGCATGGCAACTGGCATCAGTTGCGCGCCAGCGCCGCCAAGGGTGAAAGCCCCTTGCCGATCGGCGCCCAAGTTCTGCTTGTCGACCGCAAGGCCGACATCTTCATCGCAGTTTCCGCCCCCTCGGACCTTGTGAGGTCCGATGACAAATCCTCTACGGAGCAACCTTCATGAACGGCCTTTACGACCTTATTCTCCCCGCAGGCATAGGTCTCGTCCTGATCCTCGGGATCGGCTTCGTCCTTGCCTCGCTTTATGTGCGCTCGAGCCGCGATGAAGCCTATGTGCGCACCGGCCTCGGCGGCCAGAAAGTCGTGCTCGACGGCGGTTCCGTCGTGCTGCCGATTTTCCACTCGATCGCCCGCGTCAACCTCAAGACGCTGCGCCTGGAAGTCCAGCGCGGCGAGAACGACGCGCTGATCACCAAGGACCGCATGCGCGTCGATATCGGCGCCGAATTCTACGTCCGCGTCAAGCCGGACAGCTCCTCCATCGCGCTCGCCGCCCAGACGCTCGGCAACCGCACCAACGACAGCGAACAGCTGCGTCAGCTGATCGAAGCTAAGTTCGTGGACAGCCTGCGCTCGGTGGCGGCCACGATGAGCCTCGATGCCCTGCAGGAACAGCGCATGGATTTCGTCAAGGCCGTACAGGATGCGGTCGGTTCCGACCTGCAGTCTAACGGTCTAGAACTGGAATCCGTGTCACTGACGCGCCTCGACCAGACCGATATCAAGCACTTCAACGCCAACAACTTCTTCGACGCCCATGGTCTGGCCGCTCTGACCCGCGTCACCGAGGCGCGCAAGAAGGAGCGCAACGAAGTCGTTCGCGATACCGAAGTCGCGATCGCCCAGAAAGACCTGGAAGCGCGCCAGCAGTCGCTCGCCATCGAGCGGACGAAGCGCGAGGCCGAACTGAACCAGCAGCGCGACATCGCCAACAAGTCCGCCGCCACCCGCGCCGAGACCGCACAGCAGGAACAGGCCGCCAAGCGTGCGGAGGAGGAAGCCCGTATCGCCGCCGAACAGGCGATCGCCGAACGCGAGGCAGCTGCGAAACAGGCTCGCGAATCCGCCAACATCGACTCGACCCGCGCCGTGCAGCAACGCGATACCGAAGCCCGCCGCGATATTCAGATCGTCGCGCAGGAAAGCGCCATCGCGGTTGCCAACAAGAGCCGCGAAGAGTCTGAAGCCAAGGCAAAGGCAGAAGCCGCTCGCGCACTCGCTATCGCAGCCGAGGAAAAGGTCGGCACCGCCAAGGCAGTCGAGATCGCCGAACGCGAGAAGCAGATCGCCGTGATCGACGCGCAGAAGCGCGCCCAAACCCAGGCAACCGCCGTCACCATCGCTGCAGAAGCCGAAAAGCAGGCCGCGACCGACCAGGCCGACGCCATCAAGACATTGGCAACGGCAGAAGCCGACGCTGCGATCATCAAGGCCAAGGGTATTCTAGAAACCGGCAAGGCAACAGCCGAGAGCGAAGCGCTGCTCAACGAAGCGCGCAACAAGCTCAGCCCGGCCATCATCGAATTCGAGATCACCCGCGAGCGCATCCGCATCGTGCCCGCCGCCCTTGCCGAAGCGGTCAAGCCGATCGAAAAGATCTCCGATATCCGGATCTTCGACACCGGCGGCATGCTCGGCCGCAATGGCAACGGTACGGGCGGCGGCAGTGGCGTCGGCCTCGGCGAAGGGCTTGCCGGCCAGCTACTCTCCTACCAGGCCAACAAGCCGATCCTCGACCGCCTGCTGAAGGAGGCCGGCTTCGACGGCGACAATGCCATCTCGGCCCTGCTCGGCAATCTCGATGGCAAGACCAATGCCGCCCAGCCCGAGGAAGAGGAATATTACGACGATGCCGAAGAGACGGATAAGCCTGCCTGAGGGCTAGCCTGATCGCTCAAAGCAAAACCCCGGAATCCACGAGGATTCCGGGGTTTTGTTAAATCAATCAGCCGATCAGATCAGGGCTTCGGCCGATTTCTGAACGCCTCGGCTTCGGCGTAGAACTTCTTTTCCCATTCCTTGTGGTTGTCGAGACCTTCCTTGATGAAGGGCGTGAAGATCGCCAGGTTCATCAGGGCCCAGTTGACGAAACGAGCCGGGAATTTCAGCGGCTTGACGAAATCGACGAAGAGCACAACGCGCGTCTTGTCGGTATGATTCCATGCTTCGTGCTCATAGGCGTCGTCGAAGATCAGCGCCTTGCCTTCCTGCCAATGGCAAACCTGCTTGTCGACGCGGATGGCGAGCTTCTCGTTCGGCTCCGGCACAATGAGGCCGAGATGTAGGCGCAGCACGCCGTTATAGGGGCCGCGGTGGGCGGGGAGATGCTTGCCGGGCTCGAAGATCGAGAACATGGCCGTCGTCAGGCCGGGGATCTTCTGCACGGCTGCCCAGGTATTCGGGCACGCCTTGATGTTCTGCTCCGACTTCACGCCAAAACCGAGGAGGAAAAAGGTCTTCCAGCGCGTATCCGTCGAAATGGTCTTCACGTCGGTGGAGATGTCCTGGAAGGTCGGCAGCTCGCTCTGGCGCAGCAGCACCTTTTCGAGCTCGGCGCGAATGGCCGGAAAATCTTTTTCTATCTCGGCGGCCCAGGGGAAAGTGGCTGTGTCATAGACCGGCGGATTGCCGAGCTTGGCATATTTCAGGTTGAGGCTTTCGGCCCAGGCTACGATGCTCATGAAAAAGCGGGTCATGGCGCTCGGGCGGTCCATCGGCGCAATGCCGGCGGTGCCGAAGGTCTGTTCCGGAGCAGGAGATTGGTTGGAAGTGGGAGCAGGTGCGCTCAAGGGACTCTCCGTCATGTCTGTCTTTTGGGGCGGTGCGGTCCGGGAGGAAGTTGCGCGGGGAATCCACATGCGAATCCCGGAGCGAGAACAGGCTTGTCATTGGGAATGCCTTGCCTGTGCTTATCCTGATCGACGCCCGACTCCTTGTGTTATGCGGTGATCTTAATAGGCGATTATATGAGTTGATTAGTCGAATTTCGCAAGAGAGTCCGTTCGCAGCGAGCGGTGGTTTGTCGTGGAATAAATCTCTGCGATTCTCGAGAGGGATTCACCTCAGAATCGGCAAAAATGCGGCGAGATCTGCCGATCTCCAATCACTAAGCTGTTTGAGCCTGAATTATTAGCCGGACAATTGCAAGCCCTGCTATCACGGCTGTAATCGACAGGAAAACGGACAGGCCCACATAGACGATGGCCGGCATCCATTGGCCGCGTTCCCAGAGCACGACGCTCTCCAGCGCAAAGGTCGAAAACGTCGTGAATCCACCTAGAAGGCCTGTTGTCAGAAACAACCGCATCTCCTGCGACATACCGCCGCGAAAAGCGAAATACTCCGTCAGCAGCCCCATGATGAAGGCACCAAGCACATTGATGATCAACGTGCCGAATGGAAACTCGATCCCGAGCAGGCGGGCGGCGACCTCGTTGACACCGAGACGGAATGCACCGCCCAATCCGGCACCGAGAAACACGACAAGATAGAGCACGACAACCTCCAGCCGTCCTTGCGTCAAACCTTTCCGACCTTATGGGCATTTTCCCGCCGCGTCTTCAAGCTGCGCTCGCGAATATGGCGAAGCGGCGTGTCGGCTGGGATGTTATCGGAAGCCGCGCTCTTGGCGACGCCGAGCCTCTGCGAGAGATAGATGCTGGTGTGGCCGCTACAGATGTAGGCAAGAAAGCATGCGACAGCGAGGTAGCCGGCATGCGTCGCGCCGAACAGCTCGATCCCCATGATCATACAGGCAAGCGGCGTATTGGTGGCACCGGCAAAGACGGCGACGAAGCCCAACGCAGCAAAGAGGTCGACCGGTGCGCCAAGAATGGCGGCAAGCGCATTGCCGAGTGCAGCCCCGATGAAGAACAGAGGCGTCACTTCGCCGCCCTTGAAGCCGGAGCTGAGTGTCACGATCGTGAAAAGCGCTTTCCAGAACCAGCTCCAGTAGTCGACATGGGCGGGATCGAAGAAGCCGAGGATCGTCGCATCGCTTGGGTTGGGCGACCAGACACCAAGCCCGAGATATTGCCGGGTGCCGAGCAGGTAAACGAGGCCGATCAGGACCGCGCTGGCGATGACCGGCCGCAGCGGCGCATAGGCGCAGAACCGTTTGAACGCCGCCGACGCAGCATGCGAGAGCTCGCTGAAGCAACGTGCGGCCAAACCGAAGATGACGCCGGCAAGCCCGACCTTGATGAGCAGCAGCGCATCGAGATGGAACGTGCTGACCGGCGTGCCTGAGAGATAGCCGATGTGATACTGGATATGCTCGATGCCCCAGGCATGGCACGTCCAATCGGCCGCGATCGCAGCAGCGAGGTTCGGGATCAGCGCCTCATATTGTATCCGCCCGATCGTCAAAACTTCGAGAGCGAAGACAGCACCGGCGATCGGCGTGCCAAACACCGCGCCGAAGCCCGCGGCGATTCCCGCCATGAGGAGGATGCGGATCTCGGCGTGGGTGAGCCGGAACACCTTTGCAAAGGCGCTGGCAATGCTGCCGCCGAGCTGCACCGCTGTCCCTTCGCGTCCCGCCGAACCACCGACCAGATGCGTCAGAACCGTCGAGACCAGGATAAAGGGAGCCATGCGCAGCGGCACGCCACCACCAGGCTCATGAATCTGGTCTACGATCAGATTGTTACCGCCTTCCGAGCCTCGGCCAAAGCGCTGGTAGACCAGCACCATGAGGAAACCGGCAACTGGCATCAGGAAAATCAGCCAGGGATGATCGAAGCGCGCGGCCGTAGCCTTGTCGAGGCTCCAGAGAAACAGCGCGCAGAGCGAGCCGACGACCACAGCCATCGGCGCCACGAGAACGATCCATTTGAACAGGCTGCGGAATTGCTGAAAACGATGATGAAAATAAGCGGATGCGGACATCAATCTGCCCCTCCCGTGAAGCACACGCATGGTCTTCCGGGGCCGGTGAACAAGAAACAGTGGGGTAACGGTAAGATAACAGGCATGACTCTACTCCTTCGCCTTTCAGGCGTGTTGAGTAGGAGTCATCAGCTTCCCTGGAGAAATCAGAGCAGCGGTTCGGCCACCAAGGCCCGGCAGAAATCCATTACCGTTGTATTTTCCATACAGAAGCAGGCCCGCCGCTGTCAACGGGCAGCAGCCGTCACACCGCCTGGGCAATCATCTCGATCGGCGCAAGCAGCCCGCCTTCGACCGACACGTTGACATTGCTCATGCGCTCACCAGCCCGGGGACCCATCAGCGTACGGACGCCCTGGTCTCGCACCTCGCCCGCCGCAGCGGCCCTGGCACGCGCTTCATGTGCCAATCGGATTGCGAGAGCACTGCGGTCCTGCTCGAGCTCCACCGTGAAGCCGGCTTCGTCAAGCAGATGGCGATAGATATCGGGGCTGCGGACGAAGCTCGTTTCCAGCTCCATAGCCCAGGGCATCGGAAAGGGGAGCGCGCCGTCTCGCATCTGCATGATCTCATAGAGGCCGAAACGGCCGCCCGGCTTGAGAATGCGCCTGACCTCGGAAAACAGTCTCGCCTTGTCCTCTATATTCATGCCGACGTGAATGAGCGTCGCACGATCGAAACTGCCGCTCTCGAAAGGCAATGCCAACGCGCTGCCCTGCCGGAAGGAAACCAGATCCTCCAGGCCGCAGCGAACCGTCAGCGAATTGGCGACCTGAACGAATTCCTCGGTGAGATCGATGCCCGATACGATGCATCCGTAGGAGTCGGCAAAATGGCGGGCAGGCCCGCCAAGGCCGGAGCCGATATCGGCAAGACGCAGGCCTGCAGAAAGATCGAGATCCCTCGCGAAATCCACCGTTGCGGCATGTCGCCCCAAATGGAATTCATCGACGTCAGCCAGATCGCGGATGCGAAGATTGTCGACATCCTTGCCGTCGGCCGCAAGCGTTTGCAGGATCGCCGTTTCCAGCGATCCGTGCGTGTAGTGGCTGGCAACTTTTTCCTCGGTAGACATGCGTGCACTCCCAAGGTCTTGTCTGAAGGCTGACTATGATGTCAGACCTTCAGTTCGCGCCGTTCAACTTCAGTCACCATGGCAAGATCCAACACGCGCTGCAAGTTCGCAGCGTGTCTGAAGCTCGGGTCCTGGCTGCTGCCGGTCATGACAGCGTCAGCGAAGCGCTGATAGTTGGTCGGAACCGGCGGTACTTCAAGCACCCTCCACGTCGCCGTTTCCGTATCATCGCCCAGGCAACCGCGCAGTTCGGAACCGTTGGGGCTATGGGACACTTCCAGGCCGCCGCGCTCGCCATAGATGCGGAGCTTCAGCTCGTTCAGATGCCCCGTCGCCCAGCGGCTCGCGTGCACGACGCCGAGCGCGCCGTTGGCGAAATCGACCGACATCGAGAAGCTGTCATTCGCATCGAGCGTATATTCGCCGATGCGCTCGCCGGGAGCCTTGGCGAAGGTCTTGAGACGGGCAAAGACGTGATCGATATCGGTCGCGGCGCCATAGGCGGCGAAGTCGAGGATATGGATGCCGATATCGCCGAGAACGCCGTTCGAGCCGTGGCCCGTCGACAGGCGCCACAGCCACTTGGACTCGCTGCGCCAGTCGCCCCATGCCTTAGAGACGAGCCAGCTCTGGAGGTAGGACGCCTCCACATGCTTGACCGTGCCGATCTCGCCCGAAATCACCATCTCGCGCGCCTTCTGCAGCTGCGCGACATTGCGGTAGGTCAGGTTGACCATATTGACGACCCCTGCCCTTTCGGCAGCTTCCGTCATCTCCAGAGCCTTTTCATAATTCTCCGCGAGAGGCTTCTCGCAGAGAACATGCTTGCCGGCAGCGAGCAGCGGAAGCGTCGTCGGATTATGAGCTTTGTCCGGCGTGACGTTGGTCACGGAATCGAACTCACCCCAGGCTAGCGCCTCGTCCAGCGATGAGAAGCGCTTCTTGATATCGAACGTGTCGCAAAAGGCGGTGAGCCTCGTCGCATCCGTATCGACGGCGCCGACGATTTCGACGCCAGGGATGCGGGCGAAATGCTCCACATGGTTCTTCGCCATGCCGCCCGTGCCAACTACTATGAGACGCATCTGATACCTCAGCGATAACCGGCTTCGCCGGCTTGATGCAGTTTCGGGCCGCGTTCGACGATCGGCTCCAACGCCTTTTCGACGGGCACATTCGGCGCATCATGGATGCTGGCCTGAGTGCCGAGCGGGTTGTAGGCCCATTTTACGGAATTGATCAGAACCTTCTGAACCGTACCGTTGTGATAGGTCGGATAGGTCTCGTGACCGGGGCGGAAATAGAAGATGTTACCGGCACCGCGACGCCAGGTCATGCCAGAGCGGAAGACTTCGCCGCCCTGGAACCATGAGATGAACACGGTTTCCAGCGGCTCCGGAACGGAGAACTGCTCGCCATACATTTCCTCATTCTCAAGCTCGAAATGCTCGCCGAGCCCAGCTGCGATCGGATGGCGGGGGTTGATGACCCAGAGACGCTCGCGCTCACCGGCTTCGCGCCATTTCAGCGCGCAGGGCGTCCCCATCAGGCGCTTGAAGACCTTGGAGAAATGGCCCGAATGCAGCACGATGAGGCCCATGCCTTCCCACACCCGCTTGGCGACGCGCTCGACGACCTCGTCCTTGACGGCGCCGTGATCCTTGTGGCCCCACCACAGAAGGACGTCCGTGTCTTTCATGCGCGCTTCGCTGAGGCCATGCTCAGGCTCCTGCAACGTTGCAGTGGTCGCCTCGATGCCGGCATCGGCATTCAGCGCCTTGGCGATGGTGTTATGCATGCCCTCCGGATAGATCTCGGCGACGACCTTGTTTGTTTGCTCATGAATGTTCTCGCCCCAAACGACGGCACGAATAGTCATTACGGCACTCCTCTAATACCATTAGAATTGAATAGGTTATGCGATCCAAAGCGCTTTGGGAAAGCGCCGTATTTCAAGCCTCCATCAGCCCATCCAGTGCAAGACATAATGCGTTCAAAGCGATTTGACAAAGCCAAAAGCAACCATGAACAACACCTCTGTTTTCAGTGCGACACGGATTTTGAAAAGAGGTTCACGACGAGTACGCCAGCGATGATCAATGCGAGACCGACGATCGCGGCGAGATCGAGTTTTTGCCGGAAAAGCACCACGCCCACCATCGAAATCAGCACGATGCCAAGCGCGCTCCAGATGGCGTAGGCGATGCCCACCGGGATGACCCGCAACGTTACCGAAAGGCAATAGAACGCCGCCGTATAGCAGATCACCAGAACGACCGTCGGGCCGAGGCGCGTAAACTGCTGCGACATCTGCAATGCCGTCGTGCCGATCACTTCAAGCACGATCGCGACCAGCAGCATTGCATAGACCGATGCGTTCGCCATTCCATTATCTCCGATAGGGCTAGAGCTGTGTCAGCTCGATCAACCGGTCGATCAGCCTTTGACGGGCACTCTCGTCCAAGTCGTGGCTGCCGAGCAGGTCGGCAAGCCAGATCCCATCGGCCGCCAATCTGACGATTGCCGCATCCACCGAGGAGTCCGTGCCGACATATTCCTCGCTGCGCTCGCGCACCCACTGATGCCACCGCTGCCGCAATTGCGGCTCGGTGAGCAGCACCATCGTCACCTGTGCCCAGTCCTTCGTACCCTGCGGCTGATCGCGCAGCGCCAGGCAGGCATGCAGGTAGCCGCGGGTAAAGCGGCCATGCGGCAACGGATCAGCGCGCATCGCTTCCTCGATCGCAGCGTCCAGCCGCTCCAGCAGGCTGTCGAACAGTGCTTCCAGCAGCATGTTCTTGCTGGGGAAGTGATGCAACAATCCGCCCTTGCTGACACCGGAGGCGCCAGAAACGGCATCCAGCGTCACCGCAGTCATCCCTTTTTCGGAAGCAAGTCGCGCCGCTACCTCCAGCAACTGCTGGCGAACGAACAACGGCTGCTTTTTTCTATGGTGGGCGGTGGACATGGCGACATAACATACCAGTTGGACGGTTTCGTCAACGCTCTAATCGGTAGTGTCTAGGCCTAATTGTTTATGGTGATCTCGTGTTGTTGCCTCCTCAGTTTACAGAATGATGAGCCGCATCCTTCTCGTCGAAGATGCTGACCTTGGTTGCCTCTACGGCGAAGGCGATCGGCGAGCCGGTCGTGATCGTCGTCATGCCGGGATCCGTGCCGATGATCTTCGAGCCATCCTTGAGCCGAACGTGAACGAGCGAACGGTCGCCCAAGCGTTCGACGGTCTCGACCTGGCCGCCGATATCGCCCTTCTCCGCCGTCGTCACGACCAGATGCTCCGGGCGGATACCGAGCGTCAGCCCGGAATTCGAAAGGCCGTTAAGCGCGACAGCCGTTTTGATGACCGAGCCATCCGGCAAGGTCGCCGTTGCCAGCCCGCCCGCTTCATCCAGGCCGGCTATGTTGATAAAGTTCATGCCGGGTGAGCCAACGAACTGGGCGACATAGCGCGTCGCCGGGCGCGTGTAGATCTCGACAGGAGTCGCCACTTGCTCGATCTTCTTGTTGTTCAAGAGCACGATACGGTCGGCAAGCGTCATCGCCTCCACCTGGTCGTGGGTGACGAAAACCATCGTTGCGCCCAGCCGCTCATGCAATTGCGCTAGCTCGACTCGCGTACGGGTGCGCAGGCCGGCATCGAGGTTGGAGAGCGGCTCGTCGAACAGGAAGACATCCGGCTCACGCACGATAGCGCGGCCGATTGCGACACGCTGGCGCTGGCCGCCGGAGAGTGCCGAGGGCTTGCGATCGAGAAGGTGTGGCATTTCCAGGATCTTTGCGGCTTCTTCGATGCGCCTGGCAATCTCGTGCTTGGGCGTTTTGATATTTTTCAGGCCGAAGGACATGTTGTCGCGAACCGTCATGTGCGGATAGAGCGCGTAGGACTGAAAGACCATCGACACACCACGCTCGCCCGGCGGCAGCTGGTCGACCCGCTTTCCGCCGATCCAGATTTCGCCGCTGGTGATCGTCTCGAGACCTGCAATCATGCGGAGCAAGGTCGACTTGCCGCAGCCCGAACCGCCGAGGAAGACAACGAACTCGCCGCGCTCGATCGTCAGATCGATGTCGTTCAGAACCTGCACCGCACCGAAATGCTTGGTGAGGGATTTGATATTGATACCTGCCACTTTACGCCTCCTGCGGAAAAATCGAATTCATCGAACTTGCCATTCATCGCGCCCCGCCCGGCGGCTTTCGCCGAACGGGGCTTCCGCATTGGTTATTTGACGGCACCGACCGCGACACCGCGCGTCAGGGTCCGCTGGAAAATAAGGAAGAAGATGATCGTAGGCGTTATGCCGAGCAGCGAAGCCGCGGCAATTGCCGTCGGGTCCTGCGTATTGGCGCCCGTCAGCACGCCCATAGCAACCGAGATGGTTTGATTGTTGTTGGAAACGAGGAATACTAGCGGGATCAGAAACTCGTTCCAGGTCCAGATGAAGAAGAAGGTCGCGAGCACTGCAAGCGTCGGCCTGAGCACCGGCACGATCACCATCCAGAGGATCTGCCAGCGGCTGGCATTGTCGATCTGTGCCGCCTCGATGATCTCCCGCGGGAAGGTCGCCAGCACCGAAGACAAAAGATAGGTCCCGAATGCGGTATGCAGCACGCCAATGATCAGGATAACCGAGAGCATCGAGTCGAACAGTCCGACCTGCTTTGACATATAGTAGAGCGGATAGACCAAAGCCTCCTGCGGCGCCATGATGGATATCAACAGGAGGACGAGAACCCCTTGCCCTCCTCGTACGCGCCCTATGCCGATGGCATAGGCATTCAGCAGGCTAAGGACGACGGCCAGAATGGCGGTGCATCCGCTGATGAGAACGCTGTTGAAGAGCTTCCGGGGAAAATCGACGGTCGCCCAGAAATTCTTGAGCGCCGTCAGGTCGAAGCTGCGCGGAAGAGCAAGCGGACCGTTGGCGGCATAGTCGGAAGGCGTCTTGATGGCGTTGACTGCTGCGAGAAAGAACGGAAAGAGCGTGCCGGCGAGGAAAACCAGGAGAATGCCTAGAACGACCCAGCGGCCGAAGCCGCTTCTTACGCGATGCTCCGTCGAAACGGTGTGTGTGGAAATCGAGGATGCTGTTGCCATCTCAATGCCCTCCTTCGGCCTGCTTCGACTGCATACGCAGGAAAACGATGCCGAGTATGATGGTCATCACCGTCTGCAACGTCGCGATGGCTGCCGCGTATCCGACGCGGTTCGTCGTGAAGAAATGGTAGTATGACAGATAGGATGGAACCGTCGTCGCATTGTCCGGCCCACCTGACGTCAGCACATAGATCGGCGCGAAGACCTTGAGCGCCGCGATCAGCGTCGTCAGCGCGACGACAAAGATTTCAGGCATCAGCATCGGAATGGTAATGGCGCGAAAACGCGCGAACCAGCTCGCATTGTCGAGCTCGGCAGCCTCGTAGAGAGAAGGATCGACGCGAGCCAATCCGGACATGAACACGACCAGGCAATAGCCCACCTGCACCCAGACGATAACGGCCGAAACTGCCCACAGCGCATAAGTGGCATCCCCCAGCCAGTTCTTCGCCATGAAATCGAGGCCGATTGCCTTCAGCACCGCATTGATGATGCCGATGGGGTTGAGAATCCACGCCCAAAGCACGCCGGCTGCTGTCAGCGGCAGGATCTGCGGCAGGTAGAAGCCTGCGCGAAAGAAACTCGACCATGTCTGGCTGAATTGCGCACTGATATAATCAAACAGCACCGCCGCCAGCACCAGCCCCAATATGATGGGCACGATCGTCATCGAGATGATGAACAGCAGCGTATGTTGGATGGAACCCCAGAAAGCCGCATCGTGAAGCAGCCGCTGGTAATTCTCAAAGCCAACATATCGCGGCGGAATGACGCCGCCCTTCCATGTCGTAAAGCTGATGGCGAAATTGGCAATCAGCGGAACGAGCACGATAAGAACAAACCCCAGCACGCCGGGGATCATATAGAGATAGTACCCCGCCCTGCCGGCGCTCTTCGACTTATCCATCGAAATCCTCCAGTCCGATACGGCAAGGCGGCATGAAAGCCGTCTTGCCGTTGTGATTGTCGCCGATGGTGTTACTGCGCCGCCTGCACGTCGTCGTAGGCCTTCTTCAGACGCTCCGCGAACTGATCAGGCGTGGTCGAACCGTTGACAAGACCCGTGGTCGCCTGGATCAGCAGTTCGTAATAGCCGGGCACCGGCCAGTCCGGGTAGAAGCCAAGACCGCCCTTGCTGGAGATCTGGTTGAAGAGTTCGACATTGCGCTTGCCGACTTCGTCGGTAACCGTGGCCGGATCGGCGGCGATGGCAACGCCACCGAGATTGGCCTGCAGGTTCTGGTTTTCCTTGCTCAGGACGAGATCGATGAACTCGTAGGAGAGGTCCTTGTTCTTGGCACTCTTCGGCACCATGAACAGGTTGCCGGTCGAACCCACACTGTACTTCGGGGTCGGGAAGATGAACTGGCTCCACTTAAAGGACTTGATCGAACTCGCGAAGTTGCCGTTATTCCAGGTGCCGCTGACAAACATCGGCGCTGTGCCCGACGAGAAGAGATTGTCGGCGCCGCCGGTACCCTTCAGGCCGGTCGAATCCTTTGAAATGTAACCCTTGCTCACCCAGTCGGCGATCTTCTGCGCGGCAAACAGGAAGGGTTTGGTATCGAGCGGTGCCTTGAGGCCCTGATAGTTCTTGACCCAGGTGTCGTCAGCCTGCGTCAGCGCCAGCGTATAGACCAGGTGCTGTGCGTTGGAATCCACCGTACCATAGGCAAGCGGCGTAATGCCCTTCTTCTTGAAAGTGTCCAACGCAGCTTCGAACTCGTCCAGCGTGGTGGGCACTTTCACGCCGTTGGCCTGGAACATGTCGATATTGTAGAAAACCGAAACGAATTCGCCATAGACCGGAATGCCGATGATCGGGCCTGAACCGTAGATGCCGTTGCCATCGTATTTGCTGAGCTGGCTATTGGTTTCGTTGAGGATTTTGTCCCAGCCGCGCGATTTGAATTGATCGTCGAGCGGCGTCAGCAGGCCCTGCGAGGCGACGAGACCTGCAGTGGCATTCCCCTTGTTGTATTCAAGCACATCCGGCGCCTGATCCGAATTGAGGATGAGGCTGCCAGCCTTCTGCAATTGCTCGAATGTCTTCTGTTCGAAATTGATCGTGACGTCGGGATGCTTGGCTTTCAGCTCTTCGAGCGCCTTGGTCCATGCCTTGGCCTGCGAAGTGTCCGGCAGTTCGAACCACCAGACGTTAAATGTCTTGCTCTGGGCTTGCGCCACACCGGCAGCCAACAGAAGCGACATGCCGGCTGTGATCGCCAGCTTCGAAAAAATATTCATATATTCTCCTCCACCATGCGAACCGTGACGGTATCTGTCCGATGACATGGCCCGCGCTGCCATCGGCGTTTTCCTCTTATCTGCACCAAGCGCCCGCCTGTCACATGGGACAAGGAGCGGACGCTCGGCAGTTCCTCCGTTTGGGTACCCGTCCTGCCCGAAACATCAGACGCTCCGGGCACTTCATTAACGCACAACTCGCTTCCTAAATCGATGCAGATTCGCAAATGCGCGCTTTACTCGACGAAATCACCACCCCGGCTTCTCTTGAGATAGTTCAGGCCGTGAACCTGGCCAGTCATTTCGAGCGCATCGCGATAAACCGGGTCATGCCAGCCCTCGATATCGATGGAACCGGACCAGCCGGCCAAGCGCAGCTCGGAAATGATGTCGGTCCAGTTGCTGTCACCAAAGCCCGGCGTGCGCATGAAGACGAACTTCTCCTTGCCGAAGATGCCGTGCTCCTTGATGACGTCCCAACGGATAGTTGCATCCTTACCGTGGACGTGGAAAATCTTCTTCGCCCATTTGCGGATCTGCGGCAGCGGCTCGATTAGATAGACCATCTGATGGCAAGGCTCCCATTCCAGGCCGAGATTGTCGTCCGGAGTCTCGTTGAACATCAGTTCCCAGGCATCCGGATTATGCGCGATGTTCCAATCGCCGGTCGCCCAGTTGCCGTCCATGGCGCAGTTTTCGAAGGCGATCTTGATGCCCTTGTCGGCAGCACGCTTGGCAAGTTCGCTCCAGATCTGCTTATAGCGCGGCAGACTATCGGTGAGCGGCTGGTTACGGATACGGCCGGTGAAGCCGGCAACGCAGGTCGCGCCGAAATGATGAGCATTGTCGATGCAATCCTTCCAGCCTTGCAGCGTCTGCAGGTCCATTTCACGCTCTTCGAGCGGATTGCCGAACATGCCGAGAGTAGAGATGGTGATGTCGCGGTCGCCGATGGCCTCGCGGCAGCGCTTGCCGAGCTCCGCAAGGTTCTGACCGTTGGTCGTCTGCCAGAAGAAGGGCTCGAAGCTCTCGAAGCCGAGATCAGCGATCTTGGCGATATTCTGGGCTGCATCCTCGTTCGCCGCCCTGATCATCGTGCCGATGCGGATGGCCTTTGCCGGATTTGTCATGATGTCATTATCCTTGTGCTGAAATGTCGACGCGCCGGCCGGTCTTGGCGCTCTCGATCGCGCCTAAGACCATCGCCAGGCTGCGAATGTTGTCAGAGCTCGCCGTTTCCGGCGGCTTGCCCGTTTTGATCGCTTCGATGAAGGAGGCGATGACACTGGCATGGCCATGCGTCTCCTCCTCATGCTTCGGTCCGGGAACCTCGATCGGCGTAAAGCCGTGCAGCAGACCCGGCTCGTTGCCGGCAACGGCGGCCTCGAAATTCTCTTCACCATCCCAGGTTAGCGTGCCCTTGCTGCCGGTAAGCCGCCACTCACTTTCCCAGCTCGTGCGCCGGCCTTCGGCACACCAGGAACCGCGATAGCTGAAGACGACATCATCGGAGAAATCGAAGAGCGCATGCGCCGAGGCGCCATGCTTGTACCAGGAGCCTACCGGATTCTTTTCGATGCAATAGACCGAAAGCGGCACCTTGCCGGAGACGAAGCGGGCGGCATCGAAGGTGTGGATCGCCATATCGAGTAGCAGCACATTGTCCATTTCTTCGCGGAAGCCGCCGAAATGCGGCCCCAGGAAGAAATCGCAATGAACGCCCGTCAGCTCCCCGATCGCCCCCTCCTCGACAAAGCGTCGCAGCCGACGGATACCGGAGATAAAGCGGCGGTTCTGGATGATGGCATGGATCTTGCCGGCTTCAGCGGCCAGATCGATCAGCGCTGCGCCCTCGGCGAGCGACGTTGCCATCGGCTTTTCGCTCAGCACATGACAGCCAGCCTTCAGCGCCGTGGACACGACGCCGAAGCGCGCAGCCGGAATGACGATATCGAAGACCAGATCCGCCTTGGTCGCAGCAATGACCTCCGCGAGGTCGGAGCCGATGACGGCCCCGTCGAGTGAGAATTCTTTCGCAAGATTTTCAGCGGTCGCTCGATTGAGATCGACCAGGCCGACAATCTGAATAGATTCGGCAAGCGCCGGCGTCGAGGTGATGGCCCTGAGCCAGCCCTTGGACATAGCTCCGCACCCGCACAAAATGGCATTAAATTTCACGATGTCCTCCAGCGGGCGGTGCGTAAACCCCTCATGACACACGCTCCGTAAACGTTTACGATACTATGCGAAAAGATTTTCCTGTGTCAATAGAGGAGGACTATGGAAAATGGCGCATGGAGGAAAACTGCGGCCGATGAAGGGAATTCGTCAGCTTGCCGAGCATCTCGATATCTCGATCGGCACGGTATCACGCGCATTGAACGGCAAGCCCGATGTCAACGAGGAGACCCGCAAGCGCGTTCTCGCCGCTGCCGAGCAACTGGGTTATGTCGCCAATCAATCGGGACGCAGCCTGCGACAGGGCACAACAAATGTCATCGGCCTGATGATCCAGTCCAGCAGGGAAACGGTCGAGAACAGCGACAATTTCTTCCTGACCGTGACGGGCGGGCTGCAGAGCGTCTTCTCGCGACACAATCTCGATTTGATCATGCTTCCCTGCCCGCATGACGAAGACCCTTATGAATATCTGAAGCGTATGGTGGCGCGGCGTATTGCCGATGCGATGATCATTTCGGAAACGCAGCGTGTCGACAAGCGCTTCGATCTGCTCGCCAAGGCAAAGATCCCGTTTGTAGCGCTTGGTCGCAGTCTTTCCGGCGCACAGCATGCCTGGGCCGACCTCGATTTCGACGGCGTCGCCAACGCCGCTGTCGACCGGCTCGTGGCGCACGGGCATCGTCGCATCGCCATCAGCGCGCCAGCAAGCGAGATCAATCTCGGCATCATCTTCGTGGAAGGCTATCGCCGGGCGCTGGAGCGGCACGGCATCGCCTATGACCCTGCACTGGTCCTTCGCGCCAAATCGAGCGAACAGGGTGGTTACCAAATTGGCGACGAACTGCTGAAGCTGCAAGATAGGCCGACCGCAGTGATCCTGATCTACGAATTGATGGCGATCGGCCTCTATCGCCGCCTCATGGAAGCCGGCATCGTTCCAGGCCGCGACATTGCAGTCGTCAGCTTCCGCGAGGCGCCCCGCGCCAAATTCCTGCAGCCGGCGCTGACCTGCTTCCGCACCTCGGTGCATGATCTTGGCGTCGAGCTGGCTGAAATCCTGCTCTCCAGCATGCCCGCCTACAGCCAGGAGTATCCGAGAAAGACGCGTCAGACCGTTTGGCCGCTCGAGCTCATTCCCGGCGAGAGTGATGCTTTCCAGCTGATTGCCCAAAAATAGCAGCGCGAAACGCCGCACGGCCGCTTCGATGGTTGCAGCATCGCCCGTCAATTGCCATGTAGACATCGCAAACAGGGGCCTAGGGCTTGAGCGAAGAAACGATCACACTTTACGAAGCGATCGGCGGCGACCGAACCGTACGGGCGTTGACTGCGCGCTTTTACGAACTGATGGATACACTGCCGGAGGCGGCCAATTGCCGCGCCGTGCACCCGCCGAGCCTCGAAGGCTCGCGGGAGAAATTCTATGAATATCTGACCGGTTATCTCGGCGGGCCGCAGCTCTACATCGAGAAGCGCGGCCATCCGCGCCTGCGCAGCCGGCATTTCGTCGCCGCCATCGGCCCGAAGGAGCGCGACGAGTGGCTGCTGTGCTTCCGCCGCGCCATGGACGAAACCATCGAAAACGAAAAGCTGCGGGCCGTCATCTGGGAGCCGGTCGAACGTCTGGCCTTTCATATGCAGAACAGGGAATGAGGAAAACATGAGCATCGGCGCCTTAATCCGTCCGGCCACCCTGTTTATCGCCGGCATTCTCGGCGGTGGCGGTGTGGCACTGGCCGCAGCCGCGACTCATGGCGGCGACACGCATTTCCTCGGTGCAGCCTCCACCATGAGCCTCGCCCACGCCCCTGCCCTCCTGGCGCTTTATGCCGGCTATGACCGTGTCCGCACCGCGCCGATTGCGGCTGTCCTGCTGGGGTTGGGAACGCTGATCTTCGCCGGTGATCTCATCAACAGGCATTTCGGCGGCGGCTCGCTGTTTCCGATGGCCGCTCCGACGGGCGGAATGGGCATGATCGCCGGCTGGGCGGCGATTGCGCTCGGCGCTTTCTTCAGAACCGGTGCAACCAAGGCCTGAGAAAAGCTATTTTACCGAGGTAGGCGACGCTGTCTCAAATCCCCGGAACGACAGCAAAGCCTTCGAATTGCGGCGGCCCCCAATAGAGGCGCTTGTTATCGGCAGCATTGCGGTGCGCCATGCGAAAATGCTCGGATTTCGTCCAGTTGATGAAAGCTTCTTCGCTGTGCCAGGTCGTGTGCGAGGAAAACAGCGTATAGCCCTCCTCCAAGCTGGATTTACCGCGCAGGAGACGGAACTCGAGAAAACCAGGCACTTCCGATAGGCGTGAATCGCGGCCCCTCCAGACCTCTTCGAATTCGCCCTCCAAACCGATGACGACCTTGAAGCGGCTCATGGCGATGTACATGGCAACCTCGTTCGGCGATCAGACCTTCTTTCGACGGGCGACAGTCTTATCCACGGCAGGCGCAAAGGCAACGACATTTGCGCCATTGCGGCTCGTTTCATCGAGCGGCTGCTCCGGCGCCTCTCCGGACTGCCGCGTCTTCCAGGCTGGAAATGTCGCGACATTGGCGGCCTGCCGTTGTTCCTTGGCGCGGCGCATCAGCAGTTCATAGAGTTCGGGCACTAGGCCATCGCCGTTCTGTGCGGCCAGCTTGTGCAGGCCGATCAGCATAAACCCGTCAGGGCCGTTATCGATCATCTTGAAGCGTCTCGTTCTTTCATGGTCTGCAGCGCCCGCTCGAGGCTGGATTTGCTGCCATTGCGCAAGGGAATGAAGGCCTTGCCGAACTTCTTGCAGCCCGTCTTCACGCGCAGGCAGGCATCATGGCTGATGCAATCGATCGGGCAGAACACGCAGTCGACCGATGGCAGCACGGTGTCGATGCGGGAAACCGCCTCGCGAAGGCCGCCATCGTGGTGGATCAGTTCGGCACCGAAATTGCTGGCAATCTGGCGAAGATGCGCCACCTGGCAATCGCGACCGCCCACATAGAGGAAGCTACGCACATCGAGAGTGGATTTCCCGGAAACCTGCACCGTTGTCTGCGCTTCGCGGCTCTCGCGACCAGAATCCCTCTTCCCCTTACGCGCCATGCATCACCCGTTTGCTGGTTGCTCTTCCACGCTCGATTCCACCGAGCGTGAGGCGAACCTTAGTAAACATGAGTTTTGGAGTAAAGTATAAAGTTGAGAATTTTTATCATATTTTAAAGCACTTGGCAGATGGCTGGCATTTGCCCCTTCCAGAACCGGTAAACGGCATCCGGTCACACCTAGCCGGCGGGCCTCAGGACCTATCGTCCCGTCACTTGCACTTCTTGCGTGAAAGACCAACTCGGCTTGCCCCATTCCGAAGGCAACGGCGGGAACGGCGCCGCCCGGCGGATACCGCTGGTAACTGCTTCGTCCAACTCCGGGAAGCCCGAGCTCCGCGCGATTGACAGGGAGGTCAGATCACCGCTCGAACCAATGGTGAGGCGGACACGCACAGTAATGCCAGGCTCGTACTTGGATGAGAGGCGCACAGCTCGCCGGATGCGCGATTGCACCTTGCCAGGATAATTGGCGACAGCTGCACTACCCGCACCGGTCCGACGAGCATTTGCCTGTGAATTGGTATCGGACTGCGCCGTTTCGGTGCCGTCGACAGAGCCCTTCTTCGAATTCTCGGCGCTCTCGCCTTGCGATCCCGATTTCACCTTCCCGACTTTTGCGACCGGCTTCTTCACTTCCTTCGGCCGTTCAACTGGCTTCGGCTTCTCCACCGGCGTCACAACCTCAGGCGGAGGCTCTATCGGCTGAGCTTCGGCAACCTGACTATCAACAGGTTGCACCGGTTCGGCGGGCTGGATGACCGTCGTCTCGGCCGGCGCCTGCGTCGCCAAAATCTGCGGCTGCCCAGGCGCGGCTGCGGTGGGCTGGGTCTGCTCCACGGGCTCGACGGGCTCGGCCGTTTGAACCTGCTGCGTCTCTACTGTCTCCGGCTGAACGACATCCGGTTGCGGCGGTTGCGCCTGTTCGGGCGTAACTTCGGTCGGTTGCACCGGCTGCGGCTGCACGGCTTCGGCGGTCACCTGTTCTGGCTCAGTCTGCGGGGTTTCCTCACCCGCAGCCATCTGATCGGCATCGGAATTGCCGATCATGATGACACTGACGGTATCGCCCGCCTCTTCCTGCGCTTCTTCCGGCGTGGCGACGAAGGTAAACAGCAGCGCAATAACGATAACGGCATGGAACAGGCAGGATCCCACGCCGGAGAAAAGCAGCGACGTCTTGCGCTCGGCAACCGTTTCTCGCGCCCTCTCAGGCAGCGCGTCCATCGGCAGGTGCTCCGCCGCCTCAACCGGCGAAGCCTCCGCCGGATGATCCGGATAGGAGCTGATCTGAGTGAAACGACTGTAATGCGCCACAACCTCGGCCGCCGGTGGTCGGGGCACGCCCTCGAGGCCGGTCAGTTCGTGGCCCGGCAGCACGCTCGGATAGTTGTCATTCAAGCCGCCGTTGGCACGGCGTTCCATGGAAACTTTCGCCGAGCGCATTGCCATGGTTCAGCCTTCGAAAGGAACAGATGTCTGCGAGCGCGTAGCTAGAGCGGCCTTGCACTCACCCGCCGCCGGACCATCGCAGACCGGCGTGTCATTGATGATGATGCGGGAGACCGTTTCGCACTTGACGCCCGGCATGTCGAATTGCCGCACTCGCTTCTTGCCGAGCGGTAGGTCGCGGAAATCAAGCACCGTAACCCGGTCGACGGCATTCTTGTCGTTGAAGAAGGCAAGCTCGAAAGAGATCTTGGTGATCGGCGTCGCCATATCGTTTTCGGCAACGAATGTCATCATGCATCCCTTCGGCGAGGGAGCCAATGCATTGAGCTCGACGGTGAGCTTGTGCGCAGTCGATGTGGGTGCCGCGGAACTTGCATCCTGAGCGAAAGCAGAAACAGAAGATGCCGCGGCAAACAGCCCCGAGGCAACGAGCGCCAAGATCGTTTTCGTCAGCATCGGCATGTCTCCTGTATGTGTTTGACGCCGCTCGCCCGACCAGCGCGGCCTTGGCGTGTATCATCGAAATTTTAAACTTGACTCTACAAGTATCCTATTGTGTGTTTATGAAACCATGAGTAAGAGAGTCAAGATAAATTTGGCCGCACGACGGTTCGGCCCCCGATGAATTTTCAGGCAAAATTAAACAGGATGATTGCTGAGAAGACCCCTACGCCGCCGGTGCAATGCATGGCCGCACCGCAGATACGAATTGTCGAGAGCACGGATATTTTCCGGGGCCAGACCGAAATCATGATCAAGCACGAGGGCGTCATCTACCGCATGAAGATTACGCGCCAAGGCAAACTCATACTCAACAAATAGGCATGACAGATGAATAAGACGACTCGCCCGACTCCTGCCGAAATTCGCGCTTTCCGCGCCGAGAACCCGAAGATGCGCGAGCGCGACATCGCTGCCCGCCTCGATATTTCCGAAGCGGCGCTCGTCGCGGCCGAAGTCGGCATTTCGGCCATCCGCATCGATGCCAGCGTCGATCGCTTCCTGGAGCGGATCGCCTCGCTCGGCGAAATCATGGCGCTGTCGCGCAACGAAAGCGCCGTGCATGAGAAAATCGGCGTCTATGAGAACATGAAATTCGGCGCGCAGGCGGCGATCGTGCTTGGCGAGAATATCGACCTGCGCATCTTTCCCAAACGCTGGGTCCATGGCTTTGCCGTCACCAAGACCGATGGCGATCAGAAGAGGCTCAGCCTGCAATTCTTCGACAAGGCCGGCGATGCCGTCCACAAGGTGCATCTGCGCCCCGATTCGAATGTCGAAGCCTATCACGCCATGGTCGCAGAGCTGCGCATCGAAGACCAGTCGCAGGAATTCGTCGAAGATCGTTCCGGTTACGACAACGGCGCGACGGATGGCGATGTCAGCCGCGACGAGCTGCGCGACCACTGGAGTCGCATGACCGATACGCACGAATTCTTCGGTATGCTGAAGAAACTGAAGATCGGCCGCCAGGACGCGATCCGCACCGTCGGCGACGATTATGCGTGGAAGCTGGATACCGGCGCCGTCGCAGAGATGATGCACGCCTGCGTGCGCGAGGGCCTGCCGATCATGTGCTTCGTCGCCAATGAAGGAACGGTGCAGATCCACTCCGGCCCGATCTACAACGTGCAGACCATGGGTCCCTGGATCAATGTCATGGACCCGACCTTCCATCTGCACCTGCGGCTGGATCACATTGCCGAGGCATGGGTGGTGCGCAAGCCGACCAAGGACGGCCACGTCACCTCGCTCGAGGCCTACAACGCCCAGGGCGAGATGATTATCCAGTTCTTCGGCAAGCGGAAAGAAGGCTTCGATGAGCGCCCAGATTGGCGCACCATCCTGGAGAGCCTGACGAGATCAGGCACCAGCGTTGCCGCGTGAGAGATGGTCCATGACGATGTTTAAGAACTTGAAGCGCATCAGGCCGTGCGAGGTCGCACTCACCATGGTGGTGATGATTCTGCCGCTTGTGCCTGCCAATCCGATCGCCGGGCTCGGCGGCTTCGTGCGTCACGCGCACGCCGCCGAAACGGCCAAGGCGCCGGATACCTCGCGCCTCGTCTCCATCGGCGGCGATGTGACAGAGATCGTCTATGCGCTCGGTGAAGAAAAGCGGCTCATCGCCCGCGATTCCACCAGCCTTTATCCGAAGGAAGCGACTAAGCTTCCCGATGTCGGCTATATGCGCGCGCTATCGCCGGAAGGCATCCTGGCCGTCAATCCGACCGCCATCATCGCGGTGGAAGGCTCCGGCCCGCCGGAAGCGCTGGCCGTGTTGCGCAATGCCAGCCTGCCTTTCGAGACCGTACCACAGACCTACGATCGCGACGGCATTCTGAAGAAGATCGAAGTCGTCGGCGCGCTGCTCGGCGTGCCGGATAAGGCCAAGGTCCTGGAAGGCAAGGTCGCCGCCGATGTCGACGCGGCCATCAATGATTCCGCCAAGCGTCCGGAGGCCGAGCGCAAGCGCGTCCTTTTCGTGCTCAGCAACCAGAACGGCAAGATCATGGCCTCAGGCACCGATACGGCCGCCGACGGCATTATCAAGCTCACGGGCGCCACCAACGCGATCAGCGGCTTCTCCGGCTACAAATCGGTGACGGATGAAGCGATCATCGAAGCCAAGCCGGACGTGATCCTGATCATGGATCGCGAAGGGCCGCTGTCGATGTCGAACGAGGACCTCCTGAAGCAGCCAGCCATTTCACTGACGCCCGCCGCGAGCCACAAGGCGGTCGTGCGCATGGACGGCCTGCACCTGCTCGGCTTCGGACCACGGACGGCCAGCGCCATTCGCGAGCTGAACGCGGCGATCTACGGGGGCTGACGTGGCATTCAACGATGCCATGGCCGGGCTGAAGCAGATGTCGCAAACCACGGCACGCCGACGCGAGGGGGATCGCAGCACGCTTGCGATCTTCGTCATCGCCAGCCTCGTAGTGGTTTCGGCAGCGGCCTTTCTGTTTTCGATCACGACAGGGGCGTCGAATGCTTCGGTCATCGATGTCGTAACGGGCATACTGACCGGCAGCACGGAAAGCACGCTTGGCATCCGCGACCGCATCGTCATTTTCGACATTCGTCTACCCCGCGCCGTCCTCGGCTTCCTGATCGGCGGCGGGCTGGCGGTTTCGGGTGCTGTCATGCAGGGCCTTTTCCGCAATCCGCTCGCCGATCCCGGCCTGATCGGCGTATCTGCGGGTTCCAGCCTCGGCGCCGTTGCCATGATCGTCCTCGGCGCAGGCGCGCTTGCCCCTCTCGCGCATCTCTTCGGGATCTTTTCCCTACCGATCGCCGCCTTCATCGGCGGTCTGACAACGACGATATTGCTTTATAAGGTTGCGACCCGATACGGGCAGACTTCGATCGCGACCATGCTGCTGGCCGGCATCGCGCTCGGTTCGCTTGCACTGGCGGCAACCGGAATCCTCATCTACATGGCCGACGACCGGCAGCTGCGCGACCTGACCTTCTGGAGCATGGGATCGCTGGCGGGCTCGACCTGGAGCAAGGTCGCAGGTGCCGGCCCGATCATCCTCCTTTCGCTTCTGCCCCTTCCCTTCATGGCGCGCGGGCTGAATGCGCTGACGCTCGGCGAGGCGGCCGCTTTCCACATGGGGATATCTGTGCAGCGGCTGAAGAATATCGCCATCGTCAGCGTAGCTGCGGCGGTCGGCGCCTCCGTCGCCGTCAGCGGCGGCATAGGCTTCATCGGTATCGTCGTACCGCATATCCTGCGCATGGTCATCGGCCCCGACCACCGTTTCCTGCTGCCGGCCTCAGCGCTGCTGGGCGGCTCGCTGCTGGTCGTTGCCGATGTGGTTGCCCGAACCATCGTTTCTCCGGCTGAGTTGCCGATCGGCATTCTGACGGCCGGTGTTGGCGGTCCCTTCTTCCTGTGGATGCTGCTCAGGCAGCGCTCGCGCCTCAGCCTGTGAGTTCGCGATGATCGATGTCTCCAATCTGAGCGTCCGGCTTGCCGGTAAACCGGTCGTGCAGGATATATCCTTCACAGCCGAGGCTGGCACGCTGACCGCCATTTGCGGGCCGAACGGCTCCGGCAAGACCACGACGATGAAAGCCATCTCAGGCGAGCTCGCCTATAGCGGCGGCATCCATATGAACGGCGTCGACGTCAAGGCCCTGGAGCCATGGCAGCTTGCTGAAATGCGTGGCGTCCTGCCGCAGGCAAGCGCGATATCCTTTCCCTTCACCGTCCGCGAGATCGTACGCATGGGCCTGACAAGCGGCCGCAACAGTCATCCGGAGCAGGCCAATCGTATCGCGACGGAGGCGCTTGCCGCCGTCGATCTCGGCGGATTCGAAGGCCGTTTCTATCAGGAGCTTTCAGGCGGCGAACAGCAGCGCGTGCAGCTCGCGCGCGTGCTCTGCCAGATTTCCGAGCCCGTCATCGACGGCAAGCCTTGCTGGCTGCTGCTCGACGAACCTGTTTCCAGCCTCGACATCAGCCATCAGCTCACCATCATGACGCTTGCACGGCAATTCTGCCGGCGTGGCGGCGGCGTCATCGCCGTCATGCACGATCTCAACCTGACCGCGCTTTTTGCCGACCGGATGATCCTGCTAAAGAACGGTCGGCTGCAGGCCACGGGATCGATCAAGGACGTGCTGACGGACCAGCACCTGCAGCATGTCTTCGGCTGCAACCTGAGCGTCAACCGCGTTCCCGCCGATGGCGCCCCCTTCGTTCTCGCCCATAGCGTACTGCTCGACTGACGCCGCACCTCCGCACATCCGGAACTTTTTATTGCATCCGCGCGTTGAGATGACGCGGTCGGAATCGATGTTCCGAGCGTGGAATGTTCTGGTGTGTCGGAGAATTCCCGAGCACCACGAAAACAGGTGCCCAAGGGCGCCCAAAGCGAAAGGGAGCTGAACATGGCCACATCCTTCCTCCATTCGACGCGCGGCAAGCGCAATGGCGGCAGCCTGCACGATGTCGAAGCAACCATCGAAGAACAGATCGAGTCGCTGCGCGAAGAAGTTGCGGCCTTTGCCAAGCTGATCGGCGAGAATGGTGCAAAGCACGGCAAGAAATGGCGCGCAAGTGCCGAATCGGGACTTGATGATCTCACGGTCCGCGGCGAAGAATTGCTGCAGGATTTGCAGCGCGGCTATGCAAGGGGCTCGCGTGAAGTGCGCAGAACCGTGCGCCAGCATCCAGTCGCCACCATCGGCGCGGCTGCCGCCTTCGGCCTTGCCGTCGCTCTGCTTCTGTCTCGCCGCTAGGGTGGCGGGATGATCGCTCCGATCCTCGGCCTGCTTCTGTCAGGCACATTCAACCGCACCGTTGCGCGGACCAAGCGCAACGGTATTTTCATTGCCATCGCCACCCTCCTGCTGCTGACGGCCTATGCCTTCGCTTTGGTCGCGGCTGCCATCTGGCTTGCGACGATCTATGGAGCTGCGGTTTCGGCGCTGCTGATAGCGGCAGGGGCGCTCTTGCTCGGCCTGATCGTGCTCGTCATCATGGCAATCATCGACAGGCAGGAACAGCGCAGAGCCCGCGAACGTCGGCTGGCAATGGAATCGATGGCAGCCGCTGCCCTCGGCCTCGTACGCAAGCAGCCGCTGATGACCGCCGCCGTTGCTGCTGCCCTCCTCTTCGGCAACCTGTTTTCATCGACCAACGAAGACGATTGAGCCGCTGAGAGTGCCGCACGAAAGCGGCCGCGACTGAAAAAGAGAAGTTGCACGGAGTGTAAAATGAAAAGCCCGATCGGAGGACCGGGCTTTTTGTCAGAAGGCGAATGCCTTGGAGGTCAGCGGCGCCGAAGTGGCATCCGGGCCGAAATCGGCCTCACCGGAAATATCCAACAATTCCTGCAGCCGTTGGCGCGCGCGGTTGACGCGGCTCTTGATGGTGCCGACTGCGCAGCCGCAAATCTCGGCCGCCTCCTCATAGGAAAATCCGGATGCGCCCACCAGGATGATGGCTTCACGCTGATCGGGCGGCAGCTGATCCAATGCCTTGCGGAAGTCCTGCAGGTCGACGGCGCCATATTGCGAGGGATGTGTCGCCATCGATTCGGTGAATACGCCGTCGCTGTCCTGCACTTCACGGCCACTCTTGCGCATCTGGCTGTAGAGTTCGTTACGCAGGATGGTGAAGAGCCAGGCCTTCATATTGGTGCCCATCTCGAAGTGATCCTGCTTCGCCCAGGCTTTCATGATCGTGTCCTGAACGAGATCGTCGGCTCGATCGTGGCGGCCCGTCAGAGAAATGGCAAAGGCTCGGAGGCTAGGCAGGGCGGCGAGAAGTTCGCGCTTGAAGCTCGTTTGCGTTTCCATGGCGCCACCTCCTATTCGGAGACCTTTGCGGAAGCCAAGCGTTCGGCTTGATCGAGCTTCTCCAAAAGATCCAGGAAGCGATCAGGAATGGCTTCGTCCTGCATGGCGGCATAGAACGAACGGAGCCGGTTGCCGATCTGATTGTTGGGGTCGAGGATATCCATCGCACGCAGGTCCGATGCCTTCTTGTCTGCGTCCTCGTGATTCTGGATGGTCATTTGGCCTGCTCGCTTCTCAATTGTCTCGCGTTCATGGATAAGGCGCGCCCCGTTTGGGAGAGCGGTTGACCTCATTCAAAACAGTTGCCTAACGAATCGTAAAGGTTGAGGTCGACCGATTGTAAGCATTGTAATGCGACTGCCTAAAAAAAGTTCCGGCAAAGAGGAACTTTTTTACTCAACTGACGTTTGTTAGTCATTGCGGCCTCTGGGCTGTATTTAATTAGAATTTGATAAAGGCGGGAGCCATTGATGACACTTTCCACACGCATTGCGCCGCATCTTCCGTATTTGCGGCGTTATTCACGTGCTTTGACCGGAACGCAGACGTCGGGGGACGCCTATGTTGCTGCGGTTTTGGAAGCCATCATCGCCGACATATCCATCTTTCCGGACACGGACAGCGACCGTGTCGCCCTCTATAAACTGTTCACGAAGCTGTTCGGTTCCGTGACACTTCAGATTCCTGAACCAGCCTCTCCTTTCGCCTGGGAACAGCGCGCATCCGTAAACCTTTCCAAGGTCTCGCCGCTTGCGCGCCAGGCTTTCCTGCTCGCATCTGTCGAAAGTTTCCGCCTCGGCGAGATCGCCGATATCCTCGATGTCTCCGAAAGCGATGCCATGCACCTGCTCGATACCGCCTCCCACGAAATCTCGCGCCAGGTGGCAACGGATATCATGATCATCGAGGATGAGCCGCTGATCGCAATGGACATCGAGCAGATGGTGGAGAGCCTCGGGCACCGCGTCACCGGCATTGCCCGCACCCACGCCGAAGCCGTCGCGCTCTATAATGCGACGAAGCCGAGCATGGTGCTTGCCGACATCCAGCTCGCCGACGGCAGCTCAGGCATCGACGCCGTCAACGACATCCTCAAGACCGCCAGCATCCCCGTCATCTTCATCACCGCCTTCCCCGAGCGGCTGCTGACCGGTGAGCGGCCGGAGCCGACCTTCCTCGTAACCAAGCCTTTCAATCCAGACATGGTTAAGGCTCTCATCAGCCAGGCACTCTTCTTTAACGAAACCACAAAGGTGGCCGCCTGATTCAAGTGAAAACCCCGTGGCGGAACAAAGACTTTAACCGGGCGTTCGGGTTCGAAACGGCCGGTTTACCGACTGTTATCCGGGGCGATTCTATAGGTCGGTTCAAGTTGTTACGAGTGAGAATGCCCTATCGGCGGGGTTCTCGAAATGCGTGTGAAAGGCAAGCCGGTGAATACGTCTGAACCATTACCCGGCGCGCCTTTGAGCTTGGAAGGCAAAGCCGCTCTGATGGAGCGGGCGCTTACGAGCGCCAGTGTATCCATCCTGTTCCAGGATGTAAATCTTTCGATCCGCTATGCCGACAATCTGCCGGAACACCTGCAGTCGTCTGTCGTCATGGGCGGCAATGACTCGCATCTCTTCGGAGAAAAGGATGGCGAGCACCTTTTGCGTTTGAAACGGGGGGTGCTCGAAAGCGGCAAGCCAGCAACCGCCGAGGTCGAGATCGCCAGCGGCGACGGCGCACGGATCTACGAGCTGAAAATGGAACGCATCGGCGGGCGCAAGCCGCAGGGCGTGTTGTCCGTCATCTCCGAAATCACCGAGAGCCGCCATCGCGAAAAAGTGCTGAAGTCGCTGCTGCGTGAACTGTCGCATCGCTCCAAGAACCTGCTGGCCATCATACAGGGTATCGCCACGCAGACCGCCCGCCACACACTTTCAGTCGACAATTTTCTCATCAAATTCCGCGGCCGTCTGCAATCCCTGTCGAATTCCCAGGATCTCATCACGGATTCCAGCTGGCGCGGTGCATATTTGTTCGAACTGGCGGAAAAGCAGTTCGCCCCCTATTGGCCCGATGCAGGCGTGCCCATGCCGATCTACGGCATCAATGCGCATCTGACGCCCAATGCTGCCGTGCATCTGGGGCTTGCTCTGCATGAGCTCATCGTCAACTCCGCCTCGCATGGCGCCATCTCGACCGGCGCCACCAGCATCACGCTGAATTGCAAGGAAGCCGAGCTCGACGGCAAGAAGGCGATTGAGGTTGCCTGGTCTGAGCGTTTCTACGCGCCCACTGACCATGAATTCGAGGACAATAGCTTCAGCCGCACGGTGCTCGAGCGCGTCGTGCCGACGTCCATGAATGGCCGCGCAGATTTCGCCATTGACGACGGCAGCATCGGCTATCGGCTCACCATTCCCGAAACTGAGTATGAAATCCTGAGACGCCGCTGAAGCGGGCGGCGAGAACAAAATAAAACAGCCAGTGCGAGGGCGGCGCACTGGCTGCTTTGCACTCATCGGGAGGGGACCGTGAGTAGAGTCCTGAGACGTATTGGGCGTGCATCAGGAGATGCGATCATCATCAGGACATCGACATAACGATGCTGGAAAGCCTTGGTTCCACCCAGATCCAAAAAAATTCATCAGCTTTTTACATTTCAACACAACCTCTGACATGGCGTCCCTCCAATCGCAGACAGACGCTCTCAGTCATTGTGATGTTTCAGACCTTTCCGAACCGCCTACGGAAAAGAAGAAAAAACTATTTAAATCAAATGGTTAATATAAAAACTCCAGTGATCGAAATGTTCTCATTCCCCCACAGGAGAGCCTATCGAAGCACGCTTTGCCATCAAAATTTTACCGTTTGATAAATTTTTTAAGCTGAGTTACCGTTCCAGTCCTAGCCGTTTACTATAAGAGGGAACTTCAATGGGACGACTGGAAACTGGGATTCATAAAGGCAGGCTCACGCCCGCTGAATATGATGCAAACTTTTCCGATCTTCACCCGCGCCTCAACAAACACGAGGCGCTGGTCGCATCCGACCGATGCTATTTCTGCTACGACGCGCCGTGCATGACGGCCTGTCCTACCTCCATCGACATTCCGATGTTTATCCGTCAGATCTCGACGGGTAATCCCGTCGGCTCGGCCAAGACGATCTTCGATCAGAATATCCTCGGCGGCATGTGCGCCCGCGTCTGTCCCACCGAACAGCTCTGCGAGCAGGCTTGCGTGCGCAACACTGCCGAAGAGCGCCCGGTCGAGATCGGGCGCCTGCAGCGCTATGCAACCGACGTGGCGATGGCGGAGAACAAGCAGTTCTATTCTCGTGCAGAATCCACTGGCAAGAAGATCGCCGTCATCGGCGCTGGCCCAGCCGGTCTCGCCTGCGCGCACCGTCTCGCCGTCAATGGGCATGACGTTACCATCTTCGATGCCCGCGAGAAGGCCGGCGGTCTGAACGAATACGGTATCGCCACCTACAAGACGGTCGACGATTTCGCTCAGAAGGAAGTCGATTACGTGCTCGCCATCGGTGGTATCGAGGTGAAGAACGGCCAGGCTCTCGGCCGCGATTTCAGCCTCTCCGACCTTTCCCAGCAATATGACGCCGTCTTCCTCGGCCTCGGCCTTGCCGGCGTCAACGCGCTGCGGGCTGAAGGCGAGGACCTCGAGGGCGTTGCCGATGCCGTTGCTTACATCGCCGAGCTACGTCAGGCCGGCAACAAGGCCGATATCGCCATCGGGCGCCGCGTGGTCGTTCTCGGTGGCGGCATGACCGCGATCGACGCAGCCGTGCAGGCAAAACTGCTCGGCGCCGAAGAGGTGACGATCTGCTATCGCCGCGGCAAGGAACACATGAACGCCTCGGAATTCGAGCAGGATCTGGCCGCCTCCAAGGGCGTCATCATCCGCCATTGGCTCGCTCCGAAGCGTATCCTCGACAAGGATGGCAAGGTCGCCGGGATCGAGGTCGAATATACCGAGTTGCGTGACGGCAAGCTCGTTGGCACCGGCGATGTCGGCATCATCGCCGCCGACCAGATCTTCAAGGCGATCGGCCAGACGTTCGAGGCTTCAGGCCTCGGCGCGCTGCGCATGGAATCCGGCCGTATCGCCATCGATGGCGAAGGCCGCACCTCGATCGAAGGCGTCTGGGCCGGCGGCGACTGCGTGCTTGGCGGCGATGACCTGACAGTCTCGGCCGTGGCACAGGGTCGCGACGCGGCCGAATCCATCAACCGTGCGCTCGCTGCCGCCACGCCGGCCGCTGCAGTCGCCTGAAAGGAGAACCGATATGGCTGATCTCCGCAATAATTTCGTTGGCATCAAGTCTCCGAACCCGTTCTGGCTGGCCTCCGCGCCGCCGACCGACAAAGCCTACAACGTGGAGCGCGCTTTTAAGGCGGGCTGGGGCGGCGTCGTCTGGAAGACGCTCGGCGAAGAAGGACCACCTGTTGTCAACGTCAACGGCCCACGCTACGGCGCGATCTGGGGCGCCGACCGACGCCTGCTCGGCCTCAACAATATCGAACTGATCACCGACCGCGACCTCTACACCAATCTGCGCGAAATGAAGCAGGTAAAGAAGAACTGGCCGGATCGCGCATTGATCGCCTCGATCATGGTCCCCTGCGTCGAGGATGCCTGGAAGGCGATCCTGCCGCTGGTCGAGGAAACGGAAGCCGACGGCATCGAACTCAATTTCGGCTGTCCCCACGGCATGTCCGAGCGCGGCATGGGCTCCGCGGTCGGACAGGTGCCGGAATATATCGAAATGGTCGTGCGCTGGTGCAAGCAGTACACGCGCATGCCCGTCATCACCAAGCTGACCCCCAATATCACCGATATCCGCAAGCCCGCCCGCGCCGCCAAGGCCGGCGGCACCGACGCGGTCTCGCTGATCAACACGATCAATTCGATCGTCTCGGTCGATCTCGACAATTTCGCTCCGAACCCGACTGTCGGTGGCAAGGGCAGCCATGGCGGCTATTGCGGCCCGGCGGTGAAGCCGATCGCGCTCAACATGGTAGCCGAGATCGCCCGCGATCCTGAAACCTATGGCCTGCCGATATCGGGCATCGGCGGCATCACAACCTGGCGCGATGCAGCCGAATTCCTGGCGCTCGGCGCCGGCAACGTGCAGGTCTGCACCGCGGCCATGACCTACGGCTTCAAGATCGTTGAGGAGATGATATCAGGCCTTTCCGACTGGATGGACGAGAAGGGACATCGCAGCCTGGACGATATCATCGCCCGTGCCGTGCCGAATGTTTCCGATTGGCAGTATCTCAACCTCAACTATATCGCCAAGGCGAAGATCGACCAGGATGCCTGCATCAAGTGCGGCCGCTGTCACATCGCCTGCGAGGACACCTCACATCAGGCGATCACCAACATGGTCGATGGCGTCAGGCGCTTCGAGGTGATGGAAGAGGAATGCGTCGGCTGCAATCTCTGCGTCAACGTCTGTCCGGTCGAGAACTGCATCACCATGGAAGAACTGCCCGCTGGCGCCCTCGACAAACGCACCGGCAAGGTGGTCGATCCGAACTACGCCAACTGGACGACCCATCCAAACAATCCGATGGCGCGTCAGGCGGCAGAATAATAACGGTATATCCGCAGGCATTCAAAAGGCGGCCGCAGCTTGCTGCGGCTGCCTTTTATGTTAGGCGCAAACTTTCGAAGGATGAGCCACCGCTCAGCCCTGACGAATCCGAAGCCCGTCGACAAAAAGCTGTTCCAGATAGCGGGCAGCGTCCTCGAAGCGCCCCTCGCCCGAATGCTCGTCGCCGAGCACGGCGCGCACCTGCACGTCGAAGTCGGCGTAATGCTGCGTGGTCGACCAGATCGAGAAGATCAGGTGATAGGGATCGCACTTGACGATCTTGCCTGCCTGAGCCCAGGCGCGGATGACCTCGGCCTTCTCGTCGACAAGCGCCTTCAGCGGTCCGCGCAGCTCGTCCTCCACATGCGGCGCGCCCTGCAGCATTTCATTGGCAAAAAGCCGGCTTTCGCGCGGGAAATCGCGTGCCATTTCGAGCTTGCGACGGATATAGGAGCGGATCTCGCTTTCGGGATTGCCGTTGGCGTCGAAGGCGCGCAGCGGCTCCAGCCAGGTAAACAGCACCCGGTCGATCAAGGCCCGATGCATCGCCTCCTTGGTGCGGAAATAGTAGAGCAGATTGGGCTTCGACATGCCGGCAACTTCGGCGATCTGATCGATGGTCGAGCCGCGGAAACCGCTGACGGAAAATACGTCCAGCGCGGCTTCCAGTATAATTTCCTCTTTCTCTTCCTGGATACGGGTGCGGCGCTGTGTCTTGGCGGCTCTGGGAATGGCCATGTCTGCTCTGTTTCTCCTTGAAATCCAAGCCTTTCGGCCGAGCTCTCATTCACCCTGTCGATGCATCGGATTTAGGCAATCGCCTGAAATTTTATCGGAAATTTTCGTGCTTTTCGTCTTGAGCCGCGCCACGGAAGTTGTAATGTTTACCAATCGGTCAAATTATCGGTCAGATGTTTCTTAAAGGCAACTGGCGATTTTCCGGGCAAGAAAAACAAGACGACGCTCGGGAATTTGGAATAAGACCAACGGGAACAATTTTGGGCATGCACCTTGCGTGCCCCAGGACAAACAGGTGAGGATTGCATCATGGTGGCAGCGCCAGGAGAAAACATGCGTATCAATGGCGATCGCCTTTGGGATACGCTGATGGACATGGCGAAGATCGGCCCCGGCATTGCCGGCGGCAACAATCGTCAAACGCTGACCGATGCCGACGCCGAAGGACGCAGCCTCTTCAAGAGCTGGTGCGACAAGGCCGGCTTGACCGTCGGCATCGACAAGATGGGCACGATGTTCGCCACCCGCGCCGGCACCGACCCGGATGCGCTGCCCGTCTATGTCGGCTCGCATCTCGATACCCAACCGACCGGCGGTAAATATGACGGCGTCCTCGGCGTGCTCGCTGCGCTCGAAGTCGTCCGCACGATGAACGACCTCGGCATCCAAACCAAGCATCCGATCGTGGTCACCAATTGGGCCAACGAGGAAGGCGCGCGCTTCGCACCGGCCATGCTCGCCTCTGGCGTCTTTGCCGGCGTGCACACACTGGACTATGCCTATGCCCGCAAGGATCCCGACGGAAAGACCTATGGCGAAGAACTGAAGCGCATCGGTTGGCTCGGCGACGAAGAAGTCGGCGCGCGCAGGATGCATGCCTATTTCGAATATCATATCGAACAGGGCCCGATCTTGGAGGCCGAGAACAAGACGATCGGCGTCGTTACACACTGTCAGGGCCTTTGGTGGCTGGAATTCACGCTGACCGGGAAGGAAGCCCATACCGGCTCGACGCCGATGGCCATGCGCGTCAATGCCGGACTTGCTATGTCGCGGATCGTCGAGATGGTGCAGAGCGTCGCGATGGAAAACCAGCCGGGCGCCGTCGGAGGTGTCGGCCAGGTCTTTTTCTCGCCGAATTCGCGCAATGTCCTCCCCGGCAAGGTGGTTTTCACCGTCGACATCCGCACGCCGGACAAGGAAAAGCTCGATCGTATGCGCACCAAGATCGAAACCGAAGGCAAGAAGATCGCCGATGCTCTTGGCGTCGGCTGCTCGGTCGAAGCCATCGGCCATTTCGAGCCGGTCACCTTCGATCCCAAGCTCGTCACGTCCGTGCGCAACGCCGCTGAAAAACTCGGCTATAGCCACATGAACATCATCTCCGGCGCCGGTCACGATGCCTGCTGGGCCGCCAAGGTCGCTCCGGCCACGATGGTCATGTGCCCCTGCGTCGGCGGCCTCTCCCACAACGAGGCCGAAGAAATCTCCAAGGAATGGGCAGCCGCCGGAGCGGATGTGCTGTTCCACGCAGTCGTTGAGACGGCGGAGATCGTGGCGTGAGAAAGATGCCCCTCGCGCAACAGTCCCCCTCATCCGCCCTTCGGGCACCTTCTCCCCGATGGGAGAAGGTGGGATTTGCTGCGATTGTCAGCTTCACGCACGCAAGATTAGCTGAAAGACTGTTGTTTCATATCGAAGGTGCGGCAAAAATCCCCTTCTCCCCTCAGGGAGAAGGTGCCCGAAGGGCGGATGAGGGGGCACTACCGATGCCGGACAACAATGACATTACCAAACGCCGCCCCGGCAAAACCCAGCAAGCCCGCCGCCTTCGAAAAACCAACACCGAGGAAGAATATCGCCTCTGGAGCGATCTGCGTGACCGCCGACTGAATGGACACAAATTTGCAAGACAGATTCCGCTCGGTCCCTATGTGGTTGATTTCCTCTGTCGCGATAAATCGCTGATCGTCGAGATCGATGGCTTCCAACATGCCAGATCCCCTTCTGACGCCATTCGTACGCGTGGGCTCAACATGCATGGCTATTCGGTGCTGAGATTTTGGAATCATGAGATCACCAGCGAGCGGCGAGCGGTTCTTGAGACGATTTTGGCTGCACTTGACGGACGGATATTCGAAAGAGACGACATTCTGCGCTTCTATCCTGCGATCAAGCCGACGGGGGAAATAAGCGAGTGACATATTCGAACCATGCCCCCTCATCCGCCCTTCGGGCACCTTCTCCCCAAGGGGAGAAGGCGGGAACAACGGTCTTCGCTGATCGGCTCTTGTTTGACATCGAAGGTACGGCAGAAATCTCCTTCTCCCCTCGGGGAGAAGGTGGCCCGAAGGGTCGGATGAGGGGGCGCCGAGGATGTCAGAATCTCAAAAACAGGGAACAAACATCATGAGCACAGTCATCAAGGGTGGAACCATCGTCACGGCCGACCTGACCTATAAGGCGGATGTGAAGATCGAAGGTGGCAAGATCGTCGAAATCGGGCAGAATCTCTCGGGCAACGAAGTGCTGGATGCGTCCGGCTGCTACGTTATGCCTGGCGGCATCGATCCGCACACGCATCTCGAAATGCCGTTCATGGGCACCTATTCCTCCGACGACTTCGAGAGCGGCACCCGCGCAGCACTTGCCGGCGGCACGACGATGGTGGTGGATTTCGCGCTCCCCTCGCCCGGCCAGTCGCTGCTCGAGGCGCTGACCATGTGGGACAACAAGTCCACCCGCGCGACCTGCGACTATTCCTTCCATATGGCGATCACCTGGTGGGGCGAGCAGGTCTTCAACGAGATGGAAGCCATCGTCCGCGACAAGGGCATCAACACCTTCAAGCACTTCATGGCCTATAAGGGCGCGCTGATGGTGGATGACGACGAGATGTTCTCTTCCTTCCAGCGCTGCGCCGAGCTCGGTGCATTGCCGCTCGTCCACGCGGAAAACGGTGACGTGGTCGCGCAGATGCAGGCAAAGCTGCTGGCCGAAGGCAATAACGGCCCGGAAGCGCATGCCTATTCCCGCCCGGCGGAAGTCGAAGGCGAGGCAACGAACCGCGCCATCATGATCGCCGATATGGCCGGTTCGCCCGTCTATATCGTCCATACCTCCTGCGAACAGGCGCATGAAGCCATCCGCCGCGCCCGCCAGAAGGGTATGCGCGTCTATGGCGAGCCGCTGATCCAGCACCTGACGCTCGACGAAAGCGAATATGCCAATGCGGATTGGGATCATGCCGCCCGCCGCGTCATGTCGCCCCCCTTCCGCAACAAGCAGCATCAGGACAGCCTCTGGGCCGGCCTCGCCTCCGGCTCGCTGCAGGTGGTCGCGACTGACCATTGTGCGTTTACGACCGAGCAGAAGCGCTTCGGTCTCAACGACTTCACCAAGATCCCGAACGGGACCGGGGGACTCGAAGACCGCATGCCGATGCTCTGGACCCATGGCGTCAGCACCGGCCGCCTGACGATGAACGAATTCGTCGCCGTCACCTCCACCAACATCGCCAAGATCCTTAACGTCTATCCGAAGAAGGGCGCGATCCTCGTCGGTGCCGATGCCGATATCGTCGTCTGGGACCCGAAGCGCTCGAAGACCATCACCGCCAAGACGCAGCAGTCGGCCATCGATTACAACGTCTTCGAAGGCAAGGAAGTGACCGGCCTGCCGCGCTACACGTTGACGCGCGGCGTCGTCGCCATCGAGGAAGGCACGGTGAAGACCAAGGAGGGCCACGGCGAGTTCGTCAGGCGCGATCCCTTCACCGCCGTCAACCGTGCGCTTTCGACCTGGAAAGAAGTCACTGCGCCGCGCAAGGTCCAGCGCAGCGGCATCCCCGCAAGCGGGGTATGACGCTTGGGCCCGGCGCTTCGGCTCATCGGCCGCCTAGAGCAATTCCAGGAAAAGTGCGTAGTGGTTTTCCGTTCGGAACTGCGTAAAAAAGAGATAGAGCATTTTCGCAATTCGAAGAAAAGCGAAACGGCTCTAGCGCGGCACATATCGCTCCAGATCCGGCAGCAGGACGACGCTTTCCTGCTCGTTCGGATCGGTGCGGGCGATGATCGCTGTCGCCGGCCGGTCGCTGAGGTTCGCGGGAAGATGCGGAACGCCGGCGGGAATATAGAACATCTCGCCTTCGCGCACGATGACATGCTCCTCCAGCCGATCGCCGAACCAGCAATGCGTCTCGCCGGAAATTGCGTAGATCGCCGTCTCATGCGAGGCGTGAAGATGCGCCTTGGCGCGGGCACCCGGCGGGATGGTCAAAAGATGCATGCAAATCCCCGTCGAGCCCACTGTTTCGGCGGCAATCCCTTCGAAATAGCTGAAGCCCTGTTTCCCGGCATAGGTGCTGCCGGGCCTCACGATATGGCAGGTAGGCTTCGATGAGACACTCATGGCATTGCTCCCCTCTGTCCAGCAGCCGCATGGCGTTCTCGCCTCTCCGGACTGCGGCAATGCCAAACAGAATAACACGCAATCCGCCTCAAACATGCGGCGAAAACAGGACTGGTAGGTGTTAATGACGTCATCCGCTTCCTCCGTCGTCTCCGCGCGGAATCTCTGTCTCACCTACAATACGAATGACGGGCCGGTGCATGCGCTGAGCAATGTCGATCTCGATGTTCGTAAGGGCGATTTCGTCTCCTTCATCGGTCCGTCGGGCTGTGGCAAGACCACCTTCCTGCGGGTGATTGCCGATCTCGAGCGCAAGACATCAGGCGACATCTCCGTCAACGGCATGTCGCCGGAAGACGCGCGCAAGGCCCGCGCCTACGGCTACGTCTTCCAGGCAGCCGCGCTCTATCCCTGGCGCACGATCGAGAAGAATATCGCCCTGCCGCTTGAAATCATGGGCTACGACAAGCAGGAGCAGGCCAAGCGCATCGCCCGGACGCTGGAACTCGTCAATCTCAACGGCTTCGAACACAAATTCCCCTGGCAGCTGTCCGGCGGCATGCAGCAACGCGCTTCGATCGCCCGTGCACTGGCCTTCGATGCCGATCTGCTGCTGATGGACGAACCCTTCGGCGCTCTTGACGAAATTGTCCGCGACCACCTGAACGAACAGCTTTTGAAACTCTGGAAGCAAACGAACAAGACCATCTGCTTCGTCACCCACTCCATACCGGAAGCAGTCTATCTCTCGACGAAGATCGTGGTCATGTCGCCGCGGCCGGGCCGCGTCACCGATGTCATCGAATCGACGCTACCGACGGAGCGGCCGCTCGGCATTCGCGAAACGCCGGAATTCCTGGAAATCGCCCACCGCGTCCGGGAAGGCTTGCGGGCCGGACATAGCTACGAGGAATAGGATCAGGTCATGAACCCGCAATTCCTCCTTTGGCTTTTCGGTGCGATGGCGATCTTCATTGGTGGTGCCACAGCATCGCGTGCCTATATCGCCAACAACAATATGTTGGTCTTGATCCTGTCGCTGGCGCTCTACTGCGTCGGCAATCTGATGATGGTGCGGTTGATGCGCGAGGGCGGGCTTGGCCTGGCGATCTCCGCTTCCTCCATCGCGCAGCTCGTCGTCGTCAATGTCATCGCCTTCATCGTCTTCGGCGAACGGCTGAGCCTGCAGCAGCTTGCCGGCGTGGGTCTTGGCATCGTCGCCATGATCCTCATGCTGCTTCCCGCGCAAGGAAGGGCATGAACATGAAAAGGGAACAGTTCTTCAGGCACAAATTCCTGCCGGTCACGACGATCGTCTTGGCGATCATCCTGCTCTGGTACGTCTTCGCTATTATCCTCAACGCACCATTCCAGCGCGATCTCGACCGGCGCGGCAATGTCAGCCCGACGACGCTGGAATTCATCGGCAAGACGCTGGCGCAGCCGAAGCCGACCCTGCCGGCTCCGCATCAGGTTGCGCAGAATGTCTTCGAAAACACCTTCCTGCGAGTACCCACCAGCAATCGCAGCCTCGTCTATAATGCGTGGGTGACGCTGGCGCCGACGGCGGTCGGTTTTGCCTTCGGAACGATTCTCGGCGTCCTCTTTGCAGTCGGCATCGTTCATCTCGTCGCACTCGACCGCAGCCTGATGCCCTGGATCATCGCGTCGCAGACGATTCCGATCCTCGCCATCGCGCCGACGATCATCGTCGTCTTCAGTGCGCTTGGGATAGACGGGCTGATCCCCAAGGCGCTGATTTCCACCTATCTGTCGTTCTTCCCTGTCACCGTCGGCATGACGAAGGGCCTGCGCTCGCCGGAGATCATGCATCTCGATCTGATGCGCACCTATAATGCCAGCAGCTGGCAGACCTTCTGGAAACTGCGCGTGCCGGCTTCGATCCCCTTCCTCTTCACCTCGATGAAGGTCGCCATCGCCGCAAGTCTGGTCGGGACGATCGTCGGCGAGCTGCCGACGGGCGCGGTCGCCGGCATCGGCGCGAAGCTTCTGGCAGGCTCCTATTACAGCCAGACGATCGACATATGGGCCGCCTTGGTCGCCGGCTCTGTGCTCGCGGCCGTTCTCGTCGGTATCGTCAGCATCGCCGCTCGCATCGTCGACCGTTCGATGGGAGGCAGAACCGCATGAGATCCTTCCATTTCTCCTGGCAGGGCATTCTTGCACTTCTTCTCTGTCTTGCCGCCATCCCTGCATTGCCGCTGCTTGCAGCGGATGCCGCGCCACCAGTCAGCAGCGGAACAATCTTCGTCATCTTCATTCTGATTGCCGCAGCGGCCGCCCTTTCCTTCATGCGCCTATCTGCGGACCTGAGCGCGGCGACCCTCTTCTTCGGCGCGCATGCGGCGGCATGGCTGCTGCTCGCGGGAATTTCCGGCAATGAGGGCAAAGCACAGCTATCCTTCTTCATTCTGATTGCCGCTTCATGGCTGCTGGCGTGGCGCTGCGTTTCCGTCCTGTCGTCGATGCGTTCGCATTCGGTCGCCGGCAACTATACGCTGCGGCTGCTGATCCCGGCGATCTTCGGCATATGGATATTGATCATCTGGGAAGCCGTCACCCGCGGCGCCGGCGTTTCTCTGGTTCTGCTGCCGCCGCCGAGTGCCATCGGCTCCAGGATCGCCAATTCGATTCCGACATTGTGGATCGATGTCCGCCAGACGATCCTCACCGCTGTCCTGATCGGCTACATCATCGGCTGCGCCAGCGGCTTCATCGTCGCCATTCTCGCGGACCGCTTCGCCTTCCTGCGCCGCGGTCTGCTGCCCATCGGCAATTTCGTTTCGGCCCTGCCGATCATTGGCGTCGCGCCGATCATGGTCATGTGGTTCGGCTTCGACTGGCAGTCGAAGGCGGCCGTCGTCGTCATCATGACCTTCTTTCCGATGCTGGTGAACACGGTGACTGGCCTTGCCGCTGCCGGCAACATGGAACGCGACCTGATGCGCACCTATGCATCGAGCTATTGGCAGACGCTCTTCAAGCTGCGGCTTCCGGCCGCCGCTCCGTTTATTTTCAATGCGCTGAAGATCAACTCGACCCTGGCGATGATTGGTGCCATCGTGGCGGAGTTCTTCGGCACGCCCATGTCGGGCATGGGCTTCCGCATTTCAACCGAAAATGGCCGGTTGAACCTCGATATGGTCTGGGCTGAGATCGCGGTTGCCGCGATCGCCGGCTCGGTCTTCTACGGTATCGTCGCCATCGTTGAACGAATGGTGACGTTCTGGCATCCGTCTATCCGTGGTGGGCAGACGTAATCCAGGATCCCTTCCAAGGGATCAAGGCATAACTTCAGAGGGAAAGGGTGAATACATGAAAAAAATAATGTTTGCATTGATGGCAAGTGCCATGACGCTTGCCGCCACCCAGGGCGCAATGGCGGCGGATAAGTTGACCCTGCAGCTGAAATGGGTGGCCCAGGCTCAGTTCGGCGGCTACTTCGTCGCCAAGGACAAGGGCTTCTACAAGGAAGAAGGCCTCGATGTCGATATCAAGGCGGGCGGGCCTGATATTGCTCCGGAGCAGGTCATCGCCGGCGGCGGCGCCGATGTGATCGTCGATTGGATGGGTGGAGCGCTGGTCGCCCGCGAAAAGGGCGTGCCGCTCATCAATATTGCCCAGCCCTTCGAAAAATCCGGTCTGGAGCTGATCTGCCCGAAGGACGGTCCGGTCAAGACGGAAAAGGATTTCAAGGGGCACACCCTCGGCGTCTGGTTCTACGGCAACGAATATCCCTTCTTTGCCTGGATGCACAAGCTCGGCCTCAAGACCGACGGCGGCAAGGATGGCGTCAACGTGCTGAAGCAGAGCTTCGACGTGCAGCCCCTCGTGCAGAAGCAGGCCGATTGCATCTCCGTCATGACCTATAACGAATACTGGCAGGCGATCGATGCCGGCTTCAAGGCCGAAGACCTGACCGTCTTCAACTATACGAAGCTCGGCAACGACCTTCTGGAAGACGGCCTCTATGTCAAGGAAGACAAGCTGAAGGATGCGAAGTTCAAGGCCGACATGGTGAAATTCGTCCGCGCTTCAATGAAGGGCTGGAAATATGCCGTCGAGCATCCGGATGAAGCCGCCGAAATCGTCATGGACAATGGTGGCCAGGATGAAAACCACCAGAAGCGCATGGCGGGCGAAGTCGCCAAGCTGATCGGCAACGGCAAGCTCGACATGAAGACCTATGACCGCACCGTCGAAGCCCTGCTCGATCAGAAGATCATCAACAAGAAGCCGTCCGGCGCCTATACGCATGAGATCACGGACGCTGCTCTGAAATAAGCTCGGAGCACTCACAGAGACGAAAACGCGCGAGGTTTCCGGCCTCGCGCGTTTTTTTTCATTTTGTAACAGCGGCAACAAAAGGCTGGCTTTCTCACAGCAATTGCCTGAAAAGCCCTCGGCTATCAATTATTCGAATGCTGACATCACAATGCCGTGATTGCTTCGCATGGTTGTAAACGATAGAAATGCCCGCGAAATCATTTTCTCGTGATCTTGCGAGAATTGAAAACCGCTCCCATCTACAAAGGCAATTTTAGGATGAGGATCTGCAAGGCATGACGGACGGATATCACAGCGCCGCGCGTCAGATATGACGCGCAAAGGTCGCTGTAACACTTTAAATTTACTGCATAATTCCTTAAATCGATTCGATTTAAGGAATTATGCAGTCATCCGCCGGGGAAGCCGGCTCGCATGCAGTAATTCCCCTTGTTCGCGACGGAAAACAGCGAAATCCCTTTGATCAATGCCGAACTGGAACTGAACGCATGGCCTTCACGCCGTTTAGACTTCTGAGCACGACTGCCATCCTGCTTTCCCTGCTGGCCGCACCGGCCGCCCTGGCAGAAGAGCCCCCGGTTACCGCGCCGAAACAGAACCTGCCCGCAATCGTCATCACCACAGCCACGATGCGCCACCTGACCGACAAGGTCGTCGCGACCGGCACGGTGAAGGCGGTCGAGGAGGTTTACATCCAGCCGCAGGTGGATGGCCTCTCCATTCGCTCACTCAACGCAGATGTCGGCGACAAGGTGAGCGCGAACAGCACGCTTGCCACGCTAAACGATGATGCTCTTATTCTGCAGAAGAGCCAGATGCAGGCGACGCGGGCCAAGGGCGAAGCAAGCCTTGCGCAATTGCACGCTCAGCTCACCGAAGCCCGCGCCAATGCCGAAGAGGCGGAATTGCAGCGTGTTCGCGCCGTCACGATGGGCGCCAAGGGCACGATGTCGACCTCCTCGGTGGAACAGGCGAATGCCGCAGCCGCTGCCAACAAGGCGCGCGTCGTTTCCGCCGAGCAGGCGATCGCCGTTGCAGAGGCCGATCTGAAGGTTACCGACAGTCAGATCGCCGATACCGACCTCAAGCTTGCCAGAACGGGCATTAAGACCCCCGTCGCCGGCACCGTCGCCTCGCGCAATGCCCGCGTCGGCGCCATCGCCAACGGCAATGGCGATCCACTTTTCACCATCATCCGCGACAGCCAGCTCGAACTGGTGGTCGATGTGTCCGAGAGCGATATCACCAAGATCACGAGCGGACAGAAGGCCTTGATCGCGCTTTCAGGCCGCCGCGAAAAGCTTGCCGGAACGGTCCGTCTCGTTGCTCCGATCGTCGATCCCGTCACCCGCCTTGGCGCGGTGCATATCACGATCGACGAAGGCGAGAAGGCTCGCGCCGGCATGTATGGCAGCGCCGAGATCATCATTCGCCAGGAAGATGGCGTTGCGCTGCCGCTGACGGCAGTCAACAGCGAGGAAAACGGTTCTTCCGCCCGCAAGGTCGAAAACGGCGTGGTCAAGTTCGTGAGCGTCGAAACCGGCATTCAGGACGCAGGCTATGTCGAGATCCTCAAGGGCCTCAAGGCTGGTGACGAGGTCGTCGCTAAGGCCGGTGCCTATGTTCGCGACGGCGACCATATCACGCCTGTGCGCGACGCGTCGCAAGCCTCCAACTGAGCGAGAACGACAAGATGAACTTCTCCGCCTGGTCCATCCGAAATCCGGTCGCCCCGCTCCTCGGCTTCTTCCTGCTGATGGTCGTGGGCGCGCACGCTTTCTTCAATCTGCCCATCACCCGGTTTCCGAATATCGACGTGCCTGTCGTCAACGTCACAGTGACGCAGAGCGGCGCCTCCCCGGCCGAACTCGAAATGCAGGTGACAAAGGAGATCGAAGACGCTGTCGCCAGCATCAACGGCATCGACGAGATTCAGTCGACCGTCACCGACGGTCAATCGCAGACGGTCGTCATCTTCCGCCTGGAAGTGCCGACGCAGCAGGCGGTTCAGGATACCAAGGATGCTATCGACCGCATTCGCGGCAACCTGCCCTCGACGATCGATGAGCCCATCGTCTCCAAGGTCGATGTCGAGGGACAGGCGATCCAGAGCTTTGCCGTTTCTTCTCCGAACATGACGCTGGAAGAGCTGTCCTGGTTCGTGGACGACACGGTCAAGCGTGCCCTCCAGGGTCAGGCAGGCATAGGCCGCGTCGATCGCTACGGCGGCGCCGACCGCGAAGTGCGCATCGAGCTCGATCCGAACAAGCTGAATGCCTATGGCATCACCGCGCTTTCCGTGAGCCAGCAGCTGCGCAGCACCAATATCGACTTAGGCTCCGGCCGTGGCCAGGTGGCCGGTAGCGAGCAGGCGATCCGCGTGCTCGGCGATGCCCGCAATGTCGCCCAGCTAGCCGATACGACGATCGCGCTCACCAACGGCCGTTTCGTAAAACTCTCCGATCTCGGCGCCATCAAGGATACCTATCAGGAACCGAAATCCTTCTCCCGCTTCAACAGCACGCCCGTCGTCACCTTCGGCGTCTTCCGCGCCAAGGGCGCCAGCGAAGTGACGGTCGCCAAGACGGTGGGCGATACGCTCGACAAGGTGCGGGCCGAGAACCCGAACGTTTCGATCGAGATGATCGACGATGCCGTCTACTACACCTATGGCAACTACGAATCCGCGATGCACACGCTGATCGAAGGCGCCATACTGGCCGTCATCGTCGTCTTCCTGTTCCTGCGGAACTGGCGCGCGACGCTCATATCGGCGGTTGCCTTGCCGCTCTCCGCGATCCCGACATTCTGGATCATGAACCAGATCGGCTTCTCGCTGAACCTCGTCAGCTTCCTGGCGCTGACGCTGGCAACCGGTATTCTCGTCGATGATGCCATCGTCGAAATCGAAAACATCGCGCGCCACATCAAGATGGGCAAGACGCCCTATCGCGCGGCCATCGACGCTGCAGACGAAATCGGCTTGGCGGTCATTGCGACGACCTTCACCATCATCGCGGTCTTCGTGCCCGTCTCCTTCATGCCGGGCATTCCGGGGCAGTACTTCATCCAGTTCGGCCTGACCGTCGCCTTCTCGGTGTTCTTCTCGCTGCTGGTGGCGCGTCTGATCACGCCGATGATGGCCGCCTATCTGATGCGTGCCGAAGACGGCGTCGAGGACCACCACGACAATGACGGCCGCTTCATGCGTGGCTATAGCTGGCTGGTGCGGCTGACGACGAAGAAGTGGTACACGCGTTATCCGACGCTGCTGGCCGCCTTCGCCTTCTCGGTCGTTTCGGTCTTCGCTCTTATCATGTTCGTCCCCGGCAGCTTCATCCCGCCAGAAGACTCCTCGCGTATCGTTCTGTCGGCGGAACTACCGCCGAACGCCCGGCTCGATGATACGGAACAGGCAACCAACGAGATCTATCGGCGCGTGAAGGGTATCGATGGCGTTGAAAGCGTCTTCGTACTCGGCGGCGCCTCGCCGAAGGGCGATCTGGAACTGCGCCGCGCCACCGTGACGCTGACACTCGGCAAGCTCGATCAGTCGTTGACAAAGAAGCTCGTGAACGACGTTCTCGGCGCGATCCCGGTCATCGGTCCCCATCTGCCGAAGGTTGCCGTCCATGGCCGCGTACGCCCGCAATGGGAGATCGAAAAGGAAGTCTTTGCCAAGCTGCGCTCGATACCCGACGTCCGCATCACCAAGCTGAACGATCGTGGCGACCGCGACCTGACCTATAACTTCCTCTCGCGCAACGAAAAGGATCTCAATCAGGCAGTCGGCATTCTGGAAGCCAAGCTGCGCGCCGATCCGGCCCTTGCCAATGTCAGCGCCGACGGCGCCCTGCCGCGGCCCGAGCTGCAGATCTTCCCGCGCAAGGACGAGGCGGCACGCCTTGGCATAACGCCACAGATGATTTCGGATACGATTCGCGTGGCAACCATCGGCGATATCGACGCTTCACTTGCGAAGATCTCGCTCGACGACCGCCAGATCCCGATCCGCGTTCAGGCTTCACTCGGCATGCGCCGAGATCTGGCCGCGATCCGTGCGTTGCGCATCAAGACATCCACCGGCACCACCGGACAGGCGTCCACCGGCACCACCGTGCCGCTGTCGAGTGTGGCGGACATCGATTATTCGGAGGGCCTCTCCTCCATCAAGCGCAACAACCGCTATCGTGTCGTCGCCATCGGCGCCGACCTGCCGCAGGGCGTGGCGCTGGATACGGCATCGGAACATTTCCTCAATATCGTCAACAGCGCCCAGATACCGGCAACCGTGCATCTGGCCGAAAGCGGCGATACCAAGGTCCAGAAGGAAATGCAGCAGAGTTTCGGCAATGCCATGCTGCTCGGCCTTCTCCTCGTCCTGACCGTGCTTATCCTGCTGTTCAAGGATGTGATCCAGCCCTTCACCATTCTACTGTCGCTGCCATTGGCGATCGGCGGCGTGGCGCTGGCCTTGATCATGACCGGCAACGCGCTTTCGATGCCTGTGATGATCGGCATTCTGATGCTGATGGGCATCGTGACGAAGAACGCCATCCTGCTCGTCGATTTCGCCATCGAGATGATGCACCAGGGCATGCCGAGGCTGGAAGCGGTGGTCGAAGCCGGCCGCAAGCGTGCCCGCCCGATCATCATGACCTCGATCGCCATGTCGGCCGGCATGCTGCCATCAGCTCTCGGCGTCGGCGAAGGCGGCTCCTTCCGCGCACCAATGGCGATTGCCGTGATCGGCGGCATCATTGTCTCGACGGTACTCAGCCTGGTGGTCGTGCCGTCCTTCTTCCTGATCATGGACGACCTGTCCCGCCTGCTCGGCTACCTCTTCGGTAGGCTTGTCGGCAAGAAGGATGCGGACGACGAGGTCGTGACCAAGGAAGGCCTGGCTGTCGCCGTCAACGAAAACCGCCAGTCGCTCACCAATCTGGAAGAGCGGCTAGAGGCCATCGAAAACAAGGATGGAAGAAACAGGGCTGTGGGCACCAACGTACTAAAGCTGCCGCCATTCGCAGCAGAATAGAACAGCCTCAGCAGACGTGTGGATAATGACAGGGCGGCTCAAAGGCCGCCCTGTTCCTTTAGAAAGTCAACGATCCTGCTGACGCCCTCCCCCCGCTTCATGTCGGAAAAGACGAAGGGGCGTGCCTGGCGCATGCGGGTGGCATCGCGATCCATCACCTCGAGATCGACCTCGACAAAAGGCGCCAGATCCTTCTTGTTAATGACGAGAAGGTCGGATTTGGTAATGCCAGGGCCGCCCTTGCGCGGGATTTCCTCGCCCTGGCATACCGAGATCACGTAGATGGTAATATCGGCGAGATCGGGTGAAAAGGTTGCCGCCAGATTGTCGCCGCCGGATTCGATGAAGACCACATCAAGATCAGGAAGGCGCTCGTTCAGGCCGGCAATGGCCTGCAGATTGATCGTCGCATCCTCACGGATCGCGGTATGCGGGCAGCCGCCCGTTTCGACGCCGACAATGCGATCCGAAGGCAGCGCCTGCATGCGCACCAGCGCTTCCGCATCTTCGGTCGTGTAGATGTCATTGGTGACGACGGCGACGGAATAGTCCTCGCGCATCGCCTTGCACAGCTTCTCCGTCAGCGCCGTCTTGCCGGAACCGACCGGGCCGCCGATCCCAACGCGCAAGGGTCCATGTCTCGATTTCATGCTCGCAACTCCGATAAAGTGATAGCATAGCTAAGCGTCGGGCGGCCGCACAGAGGCGAATGACGTAGGCGATGCCTCAATTTCAATCTCTTCCTTGTAACGCCCATCATGACCTGAAGAGCCGCGTGCCCTGGGTTTCGTGCCGCAGGCTCGCAATATCGGCCTGTACGGTCGCAGCGCCAAGATCGTCGAGGCTGGATTGAGCGGCTCGTTGCGCGACGTCTGCAAAGAGACCTTCCAGCCGCGCCAGAATGGCGACACCATCTTTCTGGCCGCCGACGCCAAGCCGAATGCCGGTGGATACCATCTGCGATGCCAGCGCATGCAGGAAGGCGGCAGCCGCCTTCTTGGCAGCAATGCCATGCGCACCTGCGACGGCGCCGACCGCAACCGGATAAGCCGTCCTTGCCGGAAGCATGGAAAAGATCGCATGCGGCCAGGCGGCGGCGGCCGAAAGAAAGGCATCTCCAAGCAGCATGGTCTCGTTATGCCGCTCCTTCGAGCCAGCCAGCGCCTCGGCAAGTTCCGCAACGGTCGCAAGCCGCTGCGCATCTGCGCCCGCCCGGTGCACCTCCACAAGCAGCACTGCATCATTCCACGCGGAGCCATGCTCAATGAGCGCGGCAATCCAATTGCTGAGGCCGGTGCTGTCGCGCACCAGGCCGTCATGCACCGCACGCTCCAGACCGCCGGAATAGGCGAACGATCCCACAGGAAACGCCGGCGACAGCCATGCCATCAGCCGCAGCAGGGCCTGCAGGTCGCCATCATCCGAAACCACCGCGTTGGTCATCACGGTTCAATCATGCGAATGGTTGTGATGATCGTGTCCGTGGTCATGCCCGTGACCATGATGGTGGTCGTGGCCATGCGAATGGCCTCCATGGGCGTGGTAGGCGCCTCGCGCAGGCTGGAAAGGCTCGCTAACTTCGGTCACGACCGCTCCCAACCCCTCAAGCATGGACCGGATCACGTGATCGCGCAGGATCAGGATACGCTCCTCCTCGATCTGCGCGGAAAGATGGCGGTTGCCGAGATGCCAGGCAAGCTCGATCAGATGCCTGCGATCGCGCGGGCGGATCTCGAAAAGCTTTTCGTCGGCGGCAACGATCTCGATCAACTCGCCATCTTCGCGCACCAGCAGATCGCCACTAGCAAACAAAACCGGCTCCTTGAGGTCGAGCATGACCATCTCGCCATTTTCAAGATGCAGCAGTTTGCGGCGCAGATGCCTGAGATCATGCGGCAGGACGACACGATCGATTGGATTGGAGGAAGGGGTGCCGGCCGGCAGATAGGAAGTGACGCGTAGCATGACTGTTCCAGTTTAATACTTTCTCAGAGCATGCAAAATAGTCGCCTCCCGCGCAAGCATCAATGGCGCGTGAACGCTTCACATCCGCTGCACATAGCGCTGCAATTCCCTGACATCCGTCGTTGCCTCCTGTTCCTGCTCCGTGGCGCAGCGATGCCAGACCTGCGACAGACGCTCGCGCTCGTGCATGACACGGTTGCGGCCAAGCGTCTTGGCAAGATAAAGCGCCTTGTCGGCGGCAGCGTAAACGGTCTCCGTCTTGCGATCCCCGCCGATGTCGGCAATCCCGGCGGAAATGGTGATCTTCACCGATCCGCCTTCAATGGCGATCGAATGTTCGGCGATCTGTTCCTTGATCTCCTCAACGCGCGCGATACGCTCGGCCGTATCACCGCCATGAATGATGACGCCGAATTCCTCACCACCAAGCCGTGCAATCACGTCTTCTCCGGTGAAGGCAGCGGAAAATAGCCGCGACACCGCAACAATCACCGCATCACCGGATGCATGTCCGAAACGATCGTTGATCGCCTTGAACCGATCCAGATCGAAAATCGCCAGAGAAGCGCCGTCTCCGGCCATATTCAACGCCTCGGTGAAAGCACGGCGATTGAGCAGGCCGGACAGCATATCGGTGCGGCTCAACCGCTCGAATTCGGCACGGGAGACCGCGAGCCTGTGGATGGAAAAACCTGCCAGCACCGCAAGCGCGCCGGACACGGTGCCGCCGATGATCCATGCCAGCAAAACACCAAAGCGCATCGCCTCGAAAATCGGCAGCGGCAGAAGATCAAACCATTGCATCACCAAAAGCAGCACCAGGATGATGGCAAGCGACATGATGACCGCGACGAAACTCATCTTAAGCGCGAAAATAAAAATCGCACGTCGCTGCTGAAAGTTACCGAGTTCGGCCTGCAGCGAAATCCATTGCTTCATGCGATTCACCTTCCTCAGCCCACTATTTCAATCATGTGAGATAGGGGTGAAGATGCTTCCAGGTCTTTAATGGAATGATTAAAATGCGGTGCATTTCCCAAGTTGTGAACAGCCGGGAAGGTACATCCACAAAATCCGGATTGCCGGCAGAAATGCGCGATGGCGGCGCCACCCTCTCATGTCATTGATATTGCTGCGCCCAGTACGCAACATGAGAAAACCCCAGAAAAACCGGGGCTTTCATATCTGCTGATGATCGGCGTCCGAAATATCCTCAGAAAAGAAAATAGCGCTGCGCCATCGGCAGCACGGTTGCCGGCTCGCAGGTCAGAAGCTCGCCATCGGCCCGCACCTCATAGGTTTCCGGATCCACCTCGATATGCGGCGTCAGGCTGTTGTGGATCATCGATGCCTTGGAAATGCCGCCACGCGTATTCCTGACGGGCAGCAGCGCCTTGGCGACGCCGAGCTTGCCGGCAAGCCCGGCATCGAACGCCGCCTGTGAAACGAAGGTCACGGAGGAATTCGTCCGGTTCTTGCCATAGGCGCCGAACATCGGCCGGTAGTGCATCGGCTGCGGCGTCGGGATCGAGGCATTCGGATCGCCCATGGGAGCAGCCGCGATCGAGCCGCCGATCAATACCATCTCCGGCTTCACGCCGAAGAAGGCTGGATTCCAGAGCACCAGATCGGCACGCTTTCCGACCTCGATCGAACCGACCTCGTGGCTGACGCCGTGCGCGATAGCCGGGTTGATCGTATATTTGGCGATGTAGCGCTTCGCACGGAAATTGTCGTTGTCGCCGGTCTCCTGCGCCAGGCGGCCGCGCTGGCGCTTCATCTTGTCGGCGGTCTGCCAGGTACGGATCGCCACTTCGCCGACACGGCCCATGGCCTGGCTGTCGGATGAAATGATCGAAAAGGCGCCGATATCGTGGAGAATATCCTCCGCGGCGATCGTCTCCTTACGGATGCGGCTTTCCGCGAAGGCAATATCCTCAGGAATCGACGGCGACAGGTGATGGCAGACCATCAGCATATCCAGATGCTCTGCGATCGTATTAACCGTATAGGGCCGCGTCGGATTGGTCGAAGACGGGATGACGTTCGACTGGCCGCAGATCTTGATGATATCAGGCGCATGGCCACCGCCCGCGCCTTCCGTGTGGAAGGCGTGAATGGTGCGACCCTTGATGGCGCCGATCGTATCCTCCACGAAGCCGCTTTCATTCAACGTATCCGTGTGGATCATCACCTGCACATCATATTCGTCTGCAACGCTGAGGCAGCAGTCGATCGCCGCCGGCGTCGTGCCCCAATCCTCATGCAGCTTAAGCGCGCAGGCTCCGCCGAGCACCATTTCCTCTAGGGCGGCAGGCACCGACGCATTGCCCTTGGCGGACAGGCCGATATTCATCGGAAAGGCATCGAAGGATTCGATCATGCGTGCCAGATGCCATGGCCCCGGCGTGCAGGTCGTTGCCAGCGTTCCATGCGCCGGCCCCGTGCCTCCACCGAGCATGGTGGTGACGCCCGACATCAGGGCTTCCTCGATCTGCTGCGGGCAGATGAAATGGATATGGCTGTCCATGCCGCCGGCAGTGACGATCTTGCCCTCGCCGGCGATTGCTTCCGTGCCGGGTCCGACGATGATGTTGACACCGGGCTGCATGTCCGGATTGCCGGCCTTGCCGATCGCGACAACGCGGCCGTCCTTCAAGCCGATATCCGCCTTCACGATCCCCCAATGGTCGAGGATCAGCGCATTGGTGATGACGGTATCGACCGCGCCATTTGCTCTCGTCACCTGGCTCTGCCCCATGCCGTCGCGAATGACCTTGCCGCCGCCGAACTTCACCTCCTCGCCATAGGTGGTGAAATCCTTCTCCACCTCGATGAACAATTCGGTATCGGCCAGGCGCACCTTATCGCCGACGGTCGGTCCGAACATGCTGGCATAGGCGGCGCGGGAAATCCTGTAGGGCATCAATCAATCTCCTTGGGAGGCAGAGAGGAGTTTCGTGTCGGCAAGTCGCCTCAGGCGACCGAGGGATATGTAGGCGTCCACCAGCCGTTTCTCGGCGGCGAAGGGATGCTCTTCCCAGCCTGTGTGGCCGAAACCGGTAATGGCGATATCGTCGTCAGGATGGCGCGCCATCACCTCGGCAATCACGATCAGGCCGCTGCTCGGCACCACGTAAGAGCCGGGCTCATGTTCTGCGAGTGCAGCATCGACACCTTCGTGAATGGATCGGCCGATCACGACATGTCGCTTGCCGGTTGCCTGACAGAAGGCGGTGAACTGGTCGGTATAATCGTCACAGAAATCGTCGAGTTCCGGATGCGAGATCGCAAGCGGCGCACGCAGCGCCGCGAATTTGACCGGATCGCGCACGCTCCAGATCTCGGATGCGGAAGCAACGGCAGGGCTCTTGCGCCATTCTGCCGAGCCGAGCATGGCGCGCGCCGGCCGGCCGGTGTTGCACACCGCAACGACGTCGGTCCGAGTGCCGCCGGCCCCCATCGAGCGGCAATCGTTGAAACGGATCACAAGGTCGGCGGCATCGATGACAGCTGCGGCACCTGCCGCAATCTCACCATTACCGACGATCATCACGCTACGCCTGGGACTCACTGGTTGCCCTCCGGTCCATCGGCGAGGTTCTTCAATTCCTTCGTCCGCTTCTTCGTTAGGTCCGCCTTGCAGCCGGATACGAGCATGGGCTCCATCGAGCCGCCCCGCGCCAGGAACCCTTGGGCCTCGCATTCGCCGTCGCGATAATCCACCCAGGCGCGCTGCGCCTTGATGAGCGCCTTTTCGGCGCCCTTCATGTCGTTGTCGAGATCCGCGTCGATGGCAACCATTGCTGCCCGGGTCTTCTTGTATTGCGCGTTCAGCGCCTTGTCGGCCTCACCCAATTCGAGCACAGCGCAGACGTTCATGTCCGTCTGCGTCTGTGCATTGGCGCAATCGCCCCCGGATCTGCTCACGGTTTTCTGCGCAAAAACTGGGCCGCAAACGAGAACGGCGACAAGAGCGGCGGCGGACGCAAGCAATTTCATCGACATCCCCCAGAACTAAAGCTTGCCCATGACCTGCTGACGGAAGCCGTAGACCTCGCGCTTGCCCGACAGCGGGATTAGGGTGACGGAGCGCGTCTGCCCTGGCTCGAAGCGCACGGCTGTTCCGGCGGGAATGTCGAGCCGCATGCCCCTTGCCTGGTCGCGGTCGAAGGAAAGCCCGGCATTGGTCTCGGCAAAATGATAATGGCTCCCGACCTGCACCGGCCGATCGCCGGTATTGGAAACCTCAAGCGTCACGGTCGGGGCTCCGGCATTGAGTTCTATGTCGCCGCCTACGGCAATAACTTCACCTGGAATCATGATTCTCTCCTCATGCGGCCCGGACGGGCGCACATCCCTCAGCTTTCAGAACGCGCTTTGCCGAAGCAGGATATTTGACGAGCAAGGCCGCCGGACGGATAGGACGCGGCGCGAAATCGCCGCCGCAATTCGGACAGGCGCCACCCAATACGGTATCGACGCAATCGACGCAGAAGGTGCACTCGAACGTGCAGATCATCGCGTCCTTGCTTTCCGGCGGTAAATTCTTGTCACAGCATTCGCAATTGGGTCTCAGTTCCAGCATTTAGCCTCACCGGATGGGCTCGTGGACGGTCACGAGCTTGGTGCCGTCGGGGAACGTCGCCTCGACCTGAACATCATGGATCATCTCGGCAACTCCCTCCATAACCTGATCACGGGTGATGACATGGGCGCCGGTCTCCATCAGTTCGGCGACCGGACGGCCGTCGCGCGCGCCTTCGACCACGAAATCCGTGATCAGCGCGATGGCTTCGGGATGATTGAGCTTGACGCCACGCTCCAGCCGCCGCCGCGCCACCATCGCCGCCATCGAAATCAGCAGCTTGTCTTTTTCTCTCGGAGTGAGGTTCATCGCCTACCTATGTGATTGCTGTTTGCTCAATTTACAGATTCCAGACTTTCGGCACGGGCGCTCCGTCGCGCAAGGCGGAAATGATCGGAATGAGAATTTTTCTGAGCGCGAAGCCATCGGCGGCGGCGAGCCGCACGACGAGCTTCTCGCCCCAGTGGCTGGCGCCTGCCATATGGTTTTCGAGGGGCGGCCTGATCCGGCCGAGATAGGTTTCGGCCAGCGGGCCGACATAGAGCAAGGTCGCAAAGGCCACCTGATCGTCAAGCACCGCCATTTTCGCCGTCAACGCAGCCACATCGCCGTCCAGACGCAGCTCCTCGGCATGAACCAGCCGTCCGCCGCGGCGGATGCGCCAGCGATCGCGAAACAGCCCCTGCTCCATCGCCTCGCCCATGGCTTTCCGGCCGAGCAAGATCGCCTCTACGGCAAGGAATTCGGCCGCTTCGTCAAGCTCGACATTCAATGCACGGGAAAGCGAGGCGCGATCGAACAGGATGGTCTCCTGCGGCAGCCAATCGACTCGAGCACCGCTACCGACCTTGATCGAAGTTTCAACCTCGGCCGTACCCATCGAAGCCTTGTAGATTTTCTCGCAGGCCTGTGTCGTTACATCGATGCGCGTGCCCGGCCCGGCAACGACGCTCCAATCCATCCGGTCGCCGCCGGTGAGACCGCCGGCGGTATTGATGATAACTGCCTCCATGGAATGATCGAAGGTTTCCGGCAGCCGGATCTTTGCTGCCCCCTCCTGGAAGAGCTCGGCCAGACGCGTGCGGCCGCCAAGCGACTTCGCCGCAAGATGGCCGCGACCCCGCGCCCTCTGCGGTCTCGTGCCTGCCGCCATTATTGCCATCAGCCTCTCCACGCATTGCACTTTGCTAAGCCCAGGCCATTGAAGCCCGGCAAGGAATAAATGCAAGCAATTCCTGTGCCTTATTCGACGCGGCGCGATATCGGCCCTACACCAGCCATATGAGCTGGATTTTTCATCAAATGCCGAAAAGAAAGGCGGTAAATTTCAGTGGGTCGAACAGGTATCGGAAGCCGTCTACAGAAAGCTCTGCCTGCAAAGCGCATTTACCCCTTCACTGCCGAGAAGAACAGGAAGCGCGGCTTGGTCGTCAGGCTCTTGTATGCGTCGGGGAAAAGAGTGCTGCCCCTGGGATCCGGCAGCGGCTCGCTTACGACATCGATCCGAAATCCGGCCGATCTCAGCGCATCGAACATGGCATGGAGCGGCCGGTGCCAAAATCGCATGGTGATGTTCTTGCCGCCGCGGTGCCACGTCTCGCTGAAATTATAAGTCTCGAAATAGCTTTCCCCGCTGGCCGGATCATGATCCATGAACGGATGATGCGTCGAAAAAATCAGGCGGCCGCCATCGGACAAGACACGCCTGAATTCCGAAAGAGGCCGCGACCAATCGTGCAGATAATGCATGACCAAGGAGGCCATGACCAAATCGAAAGTGCCGTCTTCGAAAGGCAATCGCTCGTTCAAATCGGCCAGTAATAAACGAGCCCGCCCTTCCAGGCGGCGCCGCGCGATTTCGAGCAAGCCTGCGCTCGCATCGACGCCGGTCAGGACCGCCCCCCGATCGACGAGGGCGGCCCCATGAGCCCCGCCTCCGCAACCCGCATCGAGAACGCGAAGTCCGGCAACGTCACCGGCGAGCGAGAGAATTGCAGGTTGCTCATAGTAAGCATTCCAGGCATTGTTCTCATTGTCTGCCTGATAGGCGGCTGCGAACGCATCATAGTCATTCTCAGACACTGTTCCTCCTTGCCGGAAAACGGCACATATGACAGCACTTCAAGTGATTGACGCCGCCACCTCATGGATGCGTGTCCGGCAACGTCCTATCGCAGTCTGGATTTCTGCGTTTCTGCCTAGACTACGCGGTCCGGCGGCTCCCGCCCGGCAAAGAAGGCGGCGATATTGTCGACGACTTTCATGCCCATGGCCGTACGTGTCTCTTCTGTGGCGCTGCCGAGATGCGGCAGCAGCACGACATTGTCCATCGCCCTCAACCGCTCGGGCACATGCGGTTCAGCCTCGTAGACGTCAAGGCCGGCGCCGCGGATCGTCCCCTGCTCCAGTGCTGAAATCAGCGCCGCTTCGTCGACGACATCCCCCTTGCGGTGTTGATCAGGAAAGCCTCGGGTTTCATGGCTGCAAGGCGGGCCGCGTTCATCAGATGGCGGTTCTCGGCGCCGCCCGGGCAGTGCAGCGAGACGAAGTCGGAGACTTCCAGAACATCCTCGACGGTCTGCAATTGCATGGCGCCATAGCGCGAAGCTTCCATCGGATCGATGGCGGAACGATTGTAGAAGACGACATCCATGCCAAAGCCGAAGTGACAGCGCTGCGCGAAGGCACGACCGATACGGCCGAAGCCGATGATGCCGACAGTCTTGCCCGTCACCTTGGTGCCGACGAGATGCGTCGGCCGCCAGCCGGTCCAGGCTCCGGCCCTGACCTCCCGCTCACCTTCGCCGCCGCGTCGGGCAACGGAAAGAAGCAGCAGCATGGCGATATCAGCCGTGCAATCCGTCAGCACGCCTGGCGTATTGGTGACGGCTACGCCTTTTTCCTTGGCAGCAGCGATATCGATGTGGTTGAAGCCGACACCGAAATTACCGAGGATCTTTGAGCGGATCGCTCCCTCGAAAAGCGCGGCCGGAAGCTTGTCGGAAACGGTCGGCAGGACGGCGTCATAGGTGAGCAGCGCCTCGCGCAGCTGCCCCCCATCGAGTGCTGCGTCATTCCTGTTCAAAGTGGTATCGAAACGCTCCGAAAGCACCGCCTCGACCGCCGATGGCCAGCGCCGGGTCACGAGAATACGGGGTTTGCTCATGCTGTGATCCTCCTGCCGATACAGGGGAGACTTAAAGCAGCTTCGGCATGAAGGAAATGGAGAACCGCTATCGCAGATATGAAAAAGCCCGGCCGATGGCCGGGCTCCCTGAGCTTGCCGATGCCGGAAACCGGCGTCGCAAAGTTTACTTCGAAATTTCGGCGTAGTTGTACTTGCCGTCGGAACCCTTCGACCACTTGTACATCACGTAGTCCGGACGGGTGATGTCGCCCTTGGCGTTGAAGCCCAGGTCGCCGATAGCGGTCTTGAACGGACCCTTTGCCTTCAGCGCGTCAGCAACGGCCATCGGATCGTTGGAACCGGCAGCCTTGGCGGCGGCAGCGATAACCTGCAGAGCCGAGTAGGAGTAGAGCGTATAGCCTTCCGGCTCGTAGCCGGCAGCGCGGAACTTGGCGACGAGATCGGCGGAAGCCGGGTTCTTGCGCGGATCCGGCGCGAAGGTCATCAGCGTGCCGTCGACAGCGTCGCCGGCGATCGATGCCAGCTCGTTCGAGACGATACCGTCACCCGACATGAAGTGAGCCTTCACACCCTGGTCGGCCATCTGACGCATGATGAGGCCAGCTTCCGTGTGCAGACCGCCGTAGTAGACGAAGTCGACGCCAGCCTGCTTCATCTTCGCGATCAGGGCCGAGTAGTCCTTGTCACCGGGGGTGATGCCTTCATAAAGAACTTCCGTCACGCCGGCGGCGTTGAGGTTCTTCTTGGTTTCATCGGCCAGGCCCTGACCATACGGGGTCTTGTCGTGAACGACGGCAACCTTGGCGCCCTTGAAGTTGTCGGCGATATACTTGCCGGCAACTTCGCCCTGCTGGTCGTCGCGACCGCAAGTACGGAACGTGTTCCACAGGCCGCGTTCGGTGAACTTCGGGTTCGTCGAAGCGGGCGTGATCTGCAGGATGCCGTTTTCAGCGTAGACTTCCGAAGCCGGGATGGAAACGCCCGAGTTGAAGTGACCGACAACGAACTTCACACCGTCAGCGACGAACTTGTTTGCGACCGAAACGCCCTGCTTGGCATCGGAGACGTCGTCGCCGAGTTCGATCTTGATCTTTTCGCCATTGATACCACCGGCCGCATTGATATCTGCTGCTGCCTGCTCTGCACCCTTCTGAAGCTGCGCGCCAAACGCAGCATTCGGGCCCGTCAACGGACCACCGACGCCAACGATAATGTCGGCCTTCGCAACGCCGCCGAAAGCGATCATCGCCGACAAGGCCACCGCCGACAGAAGATACTTCTTCATATTATTACTCCCAATTTTTAAGCGGGTTCCGTTTGATCTGCCCTGCGCGATACCCACCAATCATCACGCCGGTAACGCTTGCATTCCGAACTCTGGAAGCATGACCCTGCCCGTTCCCGTCTGTTTTTATGGGGCTGGGTAACGCTCTTGGTTGTACGCAGACTGTGCCTAGTTTAGGCGCACTGTCAATTCTTCTTCTTCCAGGAAAAGGCCGAGGTCTTTTCATAGAGCCAGTAATAATTATTCACCATCTGATCGGTACGTCGATACCGGTATCCCGCCGTCGCAAAAACAAGCAGAAGCACGACATCGATGATGTAGATGGTGACGTCAAAAACCGGGCCATTGAACAGCGCATGGTGCAGAAACTGCAGGCCAAGGCCGATCAGAAAGCTGTAGATCACGACAAGCGGATAGGTTTCCCAGCTGGAGGCAACGGCGCGGCCAGCGCGCCATGCGGTCCAGAAACCGAGAATGACGATAACAGCGCGGATGACCATGCGCCCGCCGGTATCGGTGTCGAAGAGAAGTCCCTGCATCTCAAATTCTCCGCGAAACGAAACTCAATGGTGACCGCCTTCGAGATAGGCGGCGCGCACCTCCGGATTGGCGAGCAGTTCCTTGCCGGAACCGCTCATCGTCACCCGGCCGTTGACCATCACATAGGCGCGGTCGGAAAGCTTGAGCGCCGCAAAGGCGTTCTGCTCGACGAGGAACACGGTCAGCCCCTGCGTCTGGTTCAGAACCTTTATCGCCTCGAAAATGCCTTTGACGATCAGCGGCGCCAGGCCAAGCGACGGCTCGTCGAGCAGCAGCAGCTTGGGACGCGCCATCAGTGCGCGGCCGATCGACAGCATCTGCTGCTCGCCGCCCGAAAGCGTTCCGCCCCGCTGTGACTGGCGCTCCTTCAGGCGCGGGAAGAGCGTGAATATCTTCTCGACGTCCTCATTGAAATATTTGAGCTTGTCGAGACTCGCGCCCATCTGAAGGTTTTCATAGACGGTCATGCGCGGAAAGATCCGCCGACCCTCGGGCGACTGCGCGATGCGAAGCCGCGCGATCTCATGCGTCGGCATGCGCGTGATATCGCGGCCGTCGAAGGTGACCGAACCGGTGCGCGCCTGCGGGCTGCCGCAGATTGTCATCATCAGCGTCGATTTGCCGGCGCCGTTTGCGCCGATCAGGCTGACGATCTCACCGCTATTGACTTCGATATCGACGCCGGCAAGAGCGCGGATATTGCCGTAATAGGTTTCGACACCCGCAACTTTGAGAAGTGGTTGCCCCGCCATCAATGTTCACCCTCTTGGAGGTGCTCGACTTCGGCAATCACCTCTTCCACTTCCTCATCCTCAACGCCCAGATAGGCGGCGATCACGCGAGGATCATTCTTGACCTCATCCGGCGTGCCATCGGCGATCTTCTGCCCGTATTCGAGCACGATGACATGGTCGGAAATTTCCATGACCACGGACATGTCGTGCTCGATCAGCAGGATCGATGTGCCGGTGTCCTTGCGGATGCTGCGAAGGAATTCGTTGAGGACCAGGGACTCGCGAGGATTGAGACCGGCAGCCGGCTCGTCCAGGCAAAGCAGTTCCGGCCCCGTGCACATGGCGCGCGCGATTTCCAGGCGGCGTTGCGCGCCGTAAGGAAGATCGCCTGCAGGATCGTCGGCGCGATCGATGAGATCGGCCTTTTCGAGCCAGAAGCGCGCAAGTTCGATGGCATTCTTGGCCTCAGAACGATAGGGACCGATGCCGAGCAGGCCGAGGATCGTGTAGCCGGAGGCACGCATCAGCTTGTTGTGCTGCGCCACCAGCAGATTTTCGAGCACCGTAAGGCCCGAAAACAGGCGGATATTCTGGAAGGTACGCGCCACCTTGGCTTCGCGCGTGATCCGGAAATCCGGCAGCCGTTCAAGGAGATATTCCTTACCGCTCTTCTGCTGCAGCGTAAGCATGCCCATCGTCGGTTTGTAGAAGCCGGTGATGCAGTTGAACACGGTCGTCTTGCCGGCGCCGTTCGGCCCGATCAGCGCGGTGATATCGCCACGCTTGGCCTCGAACGAGAAGTCGTTGATCGCCATCAGGCCGCCGAACTTCATCGACAGGTGGTCGACCTTCAAGAGGACGTCGTTGGGGTTTGCGGTCACAGCGTTCATCAGCCGTGGCCCTCCTTGGTGAAGCTGCCTGAAACCGCTTTTCGCTCCTTGAGGAAAGCCGTCGGCTCGCGCGTACCGACAAAGCCGCGCGGCTTGAAGATCATCACCACCACCATGGCAAGACCGAAGATCAGCATGCGGTAGAGTTCCGGTGTGAAGTCCGGGCCGAAACCGGGAATGATCGTCGTATCGCCGAAGACCAGCCCGGTCTTGAGGAAGCTCATGTTGCGCAGCAATTCGGTGCCGCCAATCATGGCGATCGCGGCAATCGCGATGCCCTTCAACGACCCCATGCCGCCGAGGACGACGATCGCGAGGATCACGGCGGATTCGAGGAACACGAAGGATTCCGGCGAGACGAAGCCCTGACGCGCCGCGAAGAAGGAGCCGGCAAAGCCGCCAAACATGGCTCCGGTGGCAAAAGCCGTCAGCTTCGTGGTCACCGTATTGATGCCGAGCGAACGGCAGGCGATTTCATCCTCACGCAACGCTTCCCACGCACGTCCGATCGGCATGCGGCGCAGCCTGATGGTGACATAGGCAGTCAGCATGCAGAGCAGCAGGATCACGTAGAACAGAAAAACCTTATACCAGGCCGACGAGATCGGCAGACCGAAACTGCGAACGAAGTTGTGCGGGTCCTTCATATCGAAGGTATACAGGCCAAAAAGCGATGCCTTGGTGATGTTGGAGATGCCGAAGCTTCCCTGCGTCACGTCAGTCCAGTTGGTCAGCACGATGCGGATGATTTCACCGAAGGCAAGCGTGACGATGGCCAGATAGTCGCCCCGCAGACGCAGCACCGGAAAGCCCAGAATCATGCCCCAAAGCGCGGCAAGAATGCCCGACAACGGCAGAAGCAGCCAGAAGGACAGGCCGAAATGCGTCGACAGCAGAGCATAGGAATAGGCGCCGACCGCATAGAAGGCGACATATCCTAAGTCGAGCAGACCGGCGAGGCCAACGACGATATTCAGACCCCAGGCGAGCATGACGTAGATGAGGATCTGAATGCCGAAATTGTCGACATAGGTCAGCGCGCCTTGCGGCCCGAGGATTGCCACCGCCGCCAGCGGATAGATCAGTAGAAGCACAAGGGCAATCTTGTTGAAATGCTTGGAGACGAAGCTTGGCTCGCCCTCCACCTGCACGACCTTGGCCCTGGCTGCCTTTCGCGCCGCCAGATAAGGCTGGACGAAGACCGTCATGATGAAGCGGCCGACAGCGGCGATCGCGACGATGGTTGCCAGAAGGCCCCAGCGCTGCACGATGATCAGCTTGTTGTCCATATTCTGATCGGTCTTGAGACCGATATAGAGGACGAACATGCCGAAGGCGATGATCGCAGTCCAGAAGGCGTCCGTAATCCCTTTCTGGACAAGGCCGGGCGCGGTCTTGCCTGCAACGAAGTTTGAATTTGCCATGGCGTTATACCTTTTCGACTTCCGGCCGACCGAGAATACCCGTCGGCTTGAAGATCAGCACGTAGGCAAGGATGCCGTAAGTGGCGACATCCTTATACGCGATGGGAAAATTGCCAGACCAGAAGGACTCGATGAAGCCGATCATCAGGCCGCCGAGAACAGCGCCCGGAAGCGAGCCGATGCCGCCCAGAACCGCTGCCGTGAAAGCCTTGACGCCCGGCACGAAACCGTCCGTGAAGTTGGCGACACCATAATACATCAGATACATCGTGCCGGCGACAGCAGCGAGAGCGGCACCCATGATGAAGGTGATGGAGATGGTGCGGTCGACATTGATGCCGAGCAGTGCCGCCATCTTGCGATCCTGTTCGGTCGCCCGCTGAGCACGCCCAAGCGCCGTCTTGTTGACGATATACCAGAAGGCGACGAGCAGCACCACGGTGACGATGAAGACGATGATCTGCTTCAGCGACAGCGAGACGCCGCCGAAGTTGTAGACATCACCCACCAGCGTCGGGATCGGCTTGTTGCGCGGCCCCTGTGCGACCTGGATGAAGTTCGACAGAACGATCGACATGCCGATCGCCGTGATCAGCGGCGCGAGGCGGAACGAACCGCGCAGCGGTCGATAAGCCACCCGCTCGATCACCCAGTTCCACAGGCTCGTCATCAGCATGGCGACGATCAGCATGACAAGCAGCATGATCGCGACCGGCAGGCCGGCGAAGAGCGAAACGAGAACCAGATAGGTGATGAGAGCGGCAAAGCCGCCAAGCATGAAAACATCACCGTGGGCAAAATTGATCATGCCGATGATGCCGTAAACCATGGTGTAACCAATGGCGATCAGGCCGTAGATCGACCCGAGAGTCAGCCCGTTTAAGAGCTGCTGGATAAAATAATCCATATATCATTTCCCCTGGATGCGGCGTCATACGACCGCATCTCTTATTGCTTTTTTAGGTTCCTTCTAGAGGCCTATGGCCGCGATTCCATACTGGTTTCGAAGGAAATGTGAAGCCAAAAAGGCGAGAAATTGACAAATTCTTTTCAAATCGCCGTGCGCTGATGCGAATCCGACCAAAAATGGCACGAAAGCGGCAGGCTATGGCTCAAAATTAGCCAAAACCGACAAGCGGCGCCTGCACTCTGAAGAGCTCTTGTCAGAGGCAGGCCTCGTCGGGCCTGCCATAGGGATCGTCTGAACCGCAACTTTACGCGCGCATCCTGGCACCATCCGCATCGAACAGCGGCTCGGCCTGCAGCCTTGCCGGCAAGAGCTCACCGAGCAGTTCGATCGACCAGCCTTGCGCCTTGTCGGCGATTTCCTTCGGCACGTAACCTACAGCGACGGAAAGACCGGAAGCGTGCGCATAGCCGCCTGACGTCACCCAGCCGCAGACCGCACCGTTGTGATAGATCGGCTCATCGCCGATGACATCGGCATCCCTGGCCGAGAGGATGAAGGTCCGCAGGCGCAATGTGCCGCCCCCCGCCTTTTCCTTGGCAGCCGCCGCCTTGCCGATGAAATCAGCCTCTTTGGACAGCGCCACGAATCGGTCGAGGCCAGCCTCGAGCGGCCCGTAGAGTGGCCGGTATTCGCGCGCCCAGCTGCCGTAGGATTTGTCGAGGCGCAGAGCATTCAGCGCTCTCAACCCAAAGAGCCGGATGCCGAACTCGGCGCCTTCCTCCATCAGCAAATCAAAGATATAGCGCTGATGCTCCGGCTTCATCCAGATCTCATAGCCGAGATCGCCCGTATAGGAGACGCGACCGACGATCGCAGGCGCCATGCCGATATCCATGCGTCGAATGGACATGAAGGGGAAGGCGGCGGTCGAGAGATCCTGATGGGTCAGCTTCTGCAGCAACTTGCGGGCATTCGGGCCGGCGATCGAAAGACCGAGAAGCGAAAGCCCGTGCGCCTGGAGCTCGACAGAACCGCCCTTCGGCAGCAGGCCTTCGAACCAGCGCATATGATAGGCTTCGGCAATGCCGGAGCCGATGAGAAGGAAATCCCCCTCGCCCAGCTTTGCCAGCGTGAAATCGCCGATCAGCTTGCCGTCGTGCTTCAGCATCGGTGCCAGCGTCATCCGGCCAATGGCCGGAATGCGGCAGCTCAACAGCCGATCGAGGAAAGCTTCCGCCCCCGGTCCCTTAATCGAATACTTGGCAAAGCCCGAAGTCTCCATCAGGCCGACGCTCTCGCGCACCGCCTTGGCTTCGGCGGCAACGACATCGAAGTCGTTGGAGCGGCGCCAGGAGAATTGGTCGACCTCACCCTGCGGCGCGAACCACAGGGCCTGCTCGAGACCATAATAGGCGCCGAATACGCTGCCGGCTTGCTTCAACTTGTCGTAGATCGGCGTCGTCAGCAGCGGACGTGCCGCCGGGAGCTCCTCGTTGGGATAGCGGATCGAGAAGCGGCGGGCATAGTTCTCGCGTACCTTGGCATTCGTATAGGCGAGCGTCGCGTAGTCGCCATAGCGCGAAACATCCATGGCGAAGACGTCGAAGCCCGGATCGCCGTAGATCATCCAGTTGGCGAGCGCGAGACCGACACCGCCGCCTTGGCTGAAGCCGGCCATGACGGCGCAAGCCGACCAGTAGTTCCTCAAGCCACGGACGGGACCGACGAGCGGATTGCCATCAGGCGAGAAGGTGAAGGGGCCGTTGATGATCTTCTTGATGCCGGCATTGTTGAAGGCCGGGAAATGGCGGAAGCCGACTTCCAGTTCCGGCGTGATGCGCTCGATATCCTCGGCCAGCAGTTCGTGACCGAAATCCCAGGGCGTCGTTACCGGCGACCATGGGCGGCAGGCCTTTTCATAGGTGCCCATCAGCATGCCCTGCCGCTCCTGGCGCAGATAGATCTCGCCGTCGAAGTCGACGCAGTGCATGAGCTCCTTGCCCGTCGTCTTGTTGAAGTCGATGACCTCGGGCATATCCTCGGTGATGAGATACATATGCTCCATCGCGAGCACCGGCAGCTCCAGCCCGACCATACGGCCGACTTCGCGCGCCCAGAGACCGGCGGCGTTGACGACATGCTCGGCAATGATCTCGCCCTGATTGGTGATGACACGCCAGGAACCATCCTCGCGCTGCACCAGCTCTTCCACCTTGGTGTGCAAGTAGATTTCAGCGCCGTTCTTCTTAGCCGAACGAGCATAGGCATGCGTGGTGCCATAGGGATCGAGATGACCTTCGACGGGATCGTAAAGAGCGCCGACGAACTGTTCAGGATCGAGGAGCGGCATCATCTCATGCGCTTCCTTCGGCGTCAGCAGCGCCGCCTCCAGACCATTGTAGCGGCCCTTGGCAAGAATGGATTTCAGCCAGTCGAAGCGCTGCGGGGTGGCCGCCAGCATCAGTCCGGAGGTCAGATGCAGGCCGATATCCTGGCCCGAATATTCCTCGATCTCCTTGTAGAGCTCGACCGTATATTTCTGCAGCTTGGCAACGTTCGGATCGCCATTGATCGTATGCATACCGCCGGCGGCATGCCAGGTCGAGCCGGATGTCAGCTCGGAGCGCTCGAGCAGCACCACATCCGTCCAGCCGAATTTCGTCAGGTGATAGAGCACCGAACATCCGACGACACCGCCACCGATGACGACGACCTTGGCATGGCTTTTCATTGGGAATCCCCTGTTTTCGGCACGAAGCCGCCGGGTGTCTTCCCGCGCGACCGACCGTATTTGAGAGGAAACCTAGAGACTATCCGATAGGCCAAATAGCCCGAACTGCGAAACCGATATGTCTGTTTGCGCCATCGCAATTGTTCGGATCGCGCCATCTGCTATTAGCAACGGAATCCGGCTGCAAGCCATTCCATGTGCGGCAACGTCAGCATTTTCAGTCGGCGAAGCCGGCCGTGAGCGCGAACTCCCGTCCCATTTCCATGATCTCTTCGAACACGCTGCCCGCATAGGAGCGCGGCACGATGATTTCGAAACGATCCGGACCGGTGCGGGCAACATTGGCGCTGACATGGCAGCACAGCATGTTGGCAGACTGCCCCTCGGCAAAAACCTGCGGATGCAGATCGACAGCCACGCATTTGGCGAGGATACGACGAACGCTCGGGCCAGAGATGCGCAACAGCACGCGACCGTCGCTCTGCTCGAAGAAGGAGGCCCGGGCGGGATCGAGCGTGAAAAGATCTCGTGCCACGCTATCGGCACCGAGCGTCTCCGACACCACGAACCATTCCCTCGGCCCGACATCGCGAACCGATACATCCTTCAGCGCCTTCAGGCTTGCCAGAACGCCATTCTGATCGCCAGCCTTCGCGAGCACGGAGAAAATCGCCGGACGACGCACGACGGCGAGATGATTCGGATTTGCGGCAGCTTCGAAGCCGGAAATATGATCTTCCAGCACATGACTGTTCCGAAACGCGACGCTCATCGATCCATCACCCCAAAAGCTTCTTGTTGTCGGGATCGACGAAGACGGGGCTGCAGACCTCTGCCGCCACTTCCTCGCCACGCAACCCGTCCCAGACGACCACGCGCTCGCCGATGCGTTCCCGGCCGGACTTCAGGAAAGCGAGCGCGATGGAATGACCGAGCGTCGGCGAGAAGCATGCCGAGGAAACATGCCCCTGATCGTTCACGGTCGAAGGTCTCGCACCTTCCTTCAAAATATGCGCTCCGGCGAGAATTTCCTTGGCCGTATCGATCGGCTTCAGACCCACAAGCTGGCCGCGGTCGGCGGCGGTCAGACCAAAGCGGGTGGACAGCCGCTTGCCGATGAAATCCGGCTTCTGCGTCGACATCATGCGGCCAAGCCCGACATCGTCAGGCGTGGTGCGGCCATCGAGCTCGTTATGGGTGACGTGCCCCTTCTCGATACGCAGCACGTTGAGCGCTTCGACGCCATAGGGGCAGATACCATGCGCCTTGCCGGCTTCCATAACGGCATCGGCGACCGCCTCGCCGTAGCCGGCCGGGACCGCGAGTTCATAGGCGAGTTCGCCCGAGAAGGAGATGCGGAACAGACGCGCCCTGAGGCTGCCCTTCAGCATCACTTCGGCAGCGGCAAGGAACGGGAAGAACGCGTCGGAAATATCGTCCTCGACAATCTGCTCCAGCACCAGCCGCGCCTTCGGGCCGGCAATCGCCATCTGCGCCCACTGATCGGACGAGGACACGAAGCGAACGTCCAGCAGCGGCCAAAGCGTCTGGGCGCAGAATTCCATATGCGTCATGACCTCGCCGGCCATTGCCGTCGTGGTCGTCATGAAAAAGTGGTCGGGCGTCAGCCGGCTCGTCGTGCCGTCATCGAAAACCATACCATCTTCGCGCAGCATCAAACCGTAGCGCGCCTTGCCGATTGGCAGCTTAAGGAAGGCATTGGAATAGAGGCGGTTGAGAAACTCCGCCGCGTCCTTGCCGAAAATCTCGATCTTGCCGAGCGTCGACACGTCGCAGATCCCGACATTGTTGCGGACGTTCAGCACCTCGCGGTCGACGCTGTCGCGCCAGCCTTTCTCGCCCGGCCGGGCGAACCAGGACGAGCGATACCAGAGACCAGCCTCGACGAAGACCGCGCCATTCTTCTTCGCCCATCCATGAAGCGGCGATTCCCTGACCGGCTGCGCATGCTTGTCGCGCGCGGTTCCCGCCAGTGCGCCAAAGGATACCGGCGTATAGAACGGCCGGAATGTCGTGGTGCCGACGGCGGCCGGGCTGACGCCGCGCATGCCGGCAATAATGCCGGCGGCGTTGACATTGCCGAGTTTGCCCTGGTCCGTCGCCATGCCGCTGGTCGTATAACGCTTGGCATGTTCCACATGGCCGAAGCCTTCGCGCAAAGCGAGGCCAAGATCCTTGGTATGGACATCGTTCTGGAAATCGACGAATGCCTTATCCTTCGCGCCCGGCACATGCCAGATCGCCGCGAAGGACGGATCATATTCGCCTTCAACCTCAAGCAAATCTTCCGCATGGGCCGTGCAGCCCAGGCTTTCGATAATCACCCGCGCCTTCTGTGCGCCATCGGCGAGGCAGCCGGAAACGCTCTCGATGCCCGCAGCCGAACCGGCGATTTCCAGCTCGCCGCCGACGATCGGCGCCACGAAGGCCTGCTTCTCGTCCGACCAGACCGGCTTGGCGCCTCGCTGGCAGGCAAGGTGGATGATCGGCGACCAGCCGCCGGACATGGCCAGCGCATCGCAGGCAATCAGCTCATCGAGCCCGCCGCGATCGGCGATGAAACCGCTGATGCGATACTTTCCCTTGGTCGCATGGACGGTCGCTCCATGGACCACGCGAACGCCCTGAGGGGCAGCATCGGCCGATGCGGCGCGCGTGTCGAGGATTGCCGAAATCTCGACCCCTGCAGCGGCAAGATCAGCTGCAGTTCGGTAGCCGGAGCCGCCATTGGTGAAGACCGCCACCTTATGCCCGGCAACGACGCCATAGCGGTTGAGATAGCTGCGCATGGCGCCTGCCATCATCACGCCCGGACGATCATTGCCGCCGAACACCAGCGGCCGTTCCTCCGCGCCAGAGGCAAGGATGGCGCGCTTGGCGGCGATACGCCAGAGACGCTCGACCGGCAGATCGGGCGATGGCATCGCCACATGCTTCTGCACCTTCTCGACCGCGCCGAAGACATTGCCGTCATACCAGCCGAATACGGTGGTACGCGGCATCAAGGTCACGTTCTCGAAGCTCTGCAGCTCCTCAAGCGTCGCCTGCACGAAAACGTCAGCGGCAGCGCCGCCGATCGTCAGCTTTTCCGACAACAGCGAGCCGCCAAGTCTAAAACCTTCGTCGGCCAATACGACACGCAAACCGGCGCGGGCGGCGGTCAGAGCCGCCATGAGGCCAGCCGGACCGGAGCCGATCACAAGCAGATCGCAATGCGCCCAGGCCTTCTCGTAGCGGTCCGGATCCGCCTGCATGACCGCCTTGCCGAGGCCGGCAGCGCGGCGGATCAGCGGCTCATAGACCTTTTCCCAGAAGGCGGCGGGCCACATGAAGGTCTTGTAGTAGAAACCGGCGCTGAGGAAGGGCGAAAGCAGGCCGTTGACCGAACCGAAATCATACTTCAGCGACGGCCAGCGATTCTGACTGACTCCCGTCATACCCTGATAGAGCTCGGCAACGGTGGCGCGCGTATTCGGCTCGGTGCGGCCATCCTTGCCGATGGTAACAAGCGCATTGGGTTCGGCTGACCCCGCCGTCAAAATGCCACGCGGCCGATGGTATTTGAAGCTGCGGCCGACCAGCAGCTGGTCATTGGCAAGCAGGGCGGCTGCGAGCGTATCGCCCTCTAATCCCTTCATCTCCTTGCCGTCGAACTGGAAGGAAAGCGGGCGGCTGCGATTGACGAGGCCACCGGTCGAAAGACGATAAGCCGTCATCGCGCTGCCTCCCTCGCCTTGTCCTCGGCATCGGTAACGGAAAAGACTTCGTGAGTGACATTGCTGCGCTCGACGACCAGCCAGCGGCGACACCCGGCGCTATGGTGCCAATATTCCTCAATCCGGCCGCGCTCATTGTCGCGGACAAAGACATAACGGTTCCAATCTTCATCCAGCGCGGTCGGCGCCGGGCGGGCAACAGACGCGCCGCGAATGGAGAATTCTTCCTTGGGTCGCACGCCGCAATGCGGGCAGTTGATCAAGCTTGCCATTGGTATTGTGCCCTCAATGCAGGTTCGGCTGCGGACCCTTGCCGCCTTCGTCGATCGCAAAGCCGCGCTCGAAACGATCAAGGCGCAGAAGGCGGCTGACATCGTGGCTCTCGTTCTTGGCGATCAGATGCGCGAAGCAGAAGCCCGAGGCCGGCGTCGCTTTGAAGCCGCCATAATTCCAGCCGCAGTTCAGATAAAGATTTTCGATGGGCGTCCGATCGATGATCGGCGAACCGTCCATGCTCATATCCATGACGCCGCCCCAGGTGCGCAGCACGCGGACGCGCGACAGGCCGGGAATGAGTGACACCCCCTCCTCCATCGTATGCTCGACGGTCGCAAGATTGCCGCGTTGCGCATAGGAGCTGTAGTAATCGATATCGGCGCCGAAGACCAAGCCGCCCTTGTCCGACTGGGATATATAGAAGTGTCCCGCGCCATAGGTGATGACATTGTCGATAACAGGCTTCAGCCCTTCGGAAACAAAAGCCTGCAGCACATGCGTTTCGATTGGGAGCTCCAGACCGGCCATATTGCCGAGAATCGACGTATGACCTGCGGCCGCAAGCGCCAGCTTGTTGCAGCCGATGAAGCCGCGGTTGGTTTCGACCCCCGTTACAGCACCGCCCTCGTCGCGGCGGATGCCGAGCACTTCGCATTGCTGGATCAGATCGACGCCGCGGCTGTCGGCTCCGCGCGCATAACCCCAGGCGACCGCATCGTGCCGCGCCGTGCCGCCACGCCGCTGCAGGAGGCCGCCAAGGATCGGAAAGCGCGCATGGTCGAAATTGAGGTAAGGCATCATCCGCCGAACCTGTTCGCGGTTTAGAAGCTCCGCATCGACACCGTGCATGCGCATGGCGTTGCCGCGCCGGGCATAGGCATCGCGCTGGCCATCGGAATGAAAGAGGTTGACGATGCCGCGCTGGGACACCATGGCATTGTAGTTGAAGTCCTGTTCCAGCCCTTCCCAGAGCTTCATCGAGAACTCGTAGAAAGGCTCGTTGCCGGGCAGCAGATAATTGGAACGGATGATCGTCGTGTTGCGGCCGACATTGCCGGAGCCGATATAGCTCTTTTCCAGCACTGCAACATTGGTAATGCCGAATTCCTTGGCGAGATAATAGGCCGTTGCCAGGCCATGTCCGCCGCCGCCGACGATGATCACGTCATAATGTGCTTTCGGCTCCGGCGTCCGCCACACCGGCTGCCACTGGCGATTGCCTGAAAACGCCTGTTTTAGAAGCTGATAAGCCGAATAACGCATGCATTCATCCTGATCATTACCCGGCCGCACATTCGCATATGCAATAAAAACGACAAGTCCCGAAAGAGCGAAAAAGCTTCGCAAACAGAACATGATCTCTTCCGAATGCGCAGCGATGGACGCTATCTGCTGCGGAAGGAATACACGGCCGGCCGGCCAAAAGGCCTGTCTTTCCGGACCGCTGTTGCTAAACCCTCGCGCAAGCGCTATGGCCAAGAAAGCCGGGGCATCGGAAGTCTTAACTTCGCAATCGCAACTTCTTACATATTCTTATATATAATACCCCCGGAGAGTTCAGGCGCGGACAGCGCGCGGAAGACGAAGAAGCACATGCTTGCAACATTCGAAAAGGCGGCGCTCGAAGCAGGAAAGGCCATCCTAGAGGTCTATCGTGCCGGCTATTCCGTTGCCTTGAAGCAGGACATGAGCCCCGTAACACTGGCCGACGAACGGGCCGAACACATCATTCTCAGACACCTCGAGCGCGATTTTCCCCATATCCCGGCCATTGCCGAAGAGCAGGTTTCAGCCGGCAAGATTCCGGATGTCCGCGGCCGCGCCTTCTTTCTCGTCGACCCGCTCGACGGCACCCGAGAGTTCATCGAGCATCGTGATGAATTCACCGTCAACATCGCCTATATCGAGGACGGCATCCCCGTCATCGGCATCGTCTACGCACCGGCGCTCGGCGTCGCCTTTACCGGCGAGCCCGGCAGGGCGCGCAAGCTGATGGTGGACAAGTATTTTGCCATTACCAGCCGCGTCAATATTGCGGTGCGTGAACCGCCAGCCAAGCTGACCGCGCTTGCCAGCCGCTGCAATAGCAATGCGAAAACCGAAGGTTTTCTCGCCGACAATGCGGTCTCCGGCTGCACGTCGATCGGTTCGTCGCTGAAATTCTGCCTGCTCGCCGAGGGCAAGGCCGATGTTTATCCGCGTTTCGGCCGTACCATGGAATGGGATACGGCAGCCGGCGATGCGGTATTGCGGGCGGCGGGCGGCAAGACCGTCACGGCCGAGGGTGGCCTTCTGACCTACGGCAAGACCGACCAGAGCGCGGACGCCGACTTCGCCAATCCGCACTTCATCTGCTGGGGCGGACAGAAGCACGGCGTCTCCGCGTAAGTTTATTTGCAAGTAAAAAACAATTCCTGCAGCTTTTCTTGAACGCGCGAGTAGCGGAGCGGACCGGCTAATTTCGGCCCGAAAGCGTAAGTTTTCACTGACGAAAAATCACAGAGTGAATACGATTTTCCCTGAAGTAACAGGGGCTTTTGTGCATTTTTCTCAGGCGAAACATACGCAAATCAGCACTTCGCCACATTGATTAAAATTATTAGCAAAGTCTTACCAGGTGCTTAGGCAATTTTTAAATGTGGCAAGCTAGAGTGCCACACGTGGTCTTGAGTGTGTGTAGAGAGTCCAATGACCGAAATGATACGTCCCCGAGTGAAGTATGTCATCGGCCCCGATGGCAGCCCGCTGACGATAGCAGACCTTCCGCCGCCGAATACGCGCCGCTGGGTCATTCGTCGTAAAGCTGAGGTTGTCGCCGCCGTGCGTGGTGGTCTGCTCAGCTTGGAAGAAGCCTGCGAACGTTATACGTTGACCGTCGAAGAGTTCCTCTCCTGGCAGTCGTCCATCAATACCCATGGCCTGGCTGGCCTCCGGACGACCCGCATACAGCAGTATCGCCACTGACAGCAGCGACAGCACCACCTTTATTCTACTTTGTGTTCGGGCCTCTTTTCTGAAAAAGGAGGCCCGAATTATTTGTTGAAGTGCGCCCCTAGCGTCTAGCCCGCCGAACGGTAAGGGGCTTGGTAGGTCCGTATTTTGACATCAACCTAAACGAAGACGATCCGTTAACAATCTCGACGGTTGGCAGACGCCGGAGCGCATGCAATCCTCGTTGCATCAGACGCGACAAGGGAGAAAATCATGGATATCCGCGACGAAAACAATGCATCCGGCGGCCGTTATTTTGCAACGGTCGAGGGCTACCAGGCGGAGATGACCTTTTCCCGCACGTCTCCCAAGCTGATCATCGTCGATCACACCGGCGTACCGGATGCCCTGCGTGGCAAGGGAGTCGGCCAGGCGCTGGCGCTTCACGCCGTCGAAGAGGCGCGCCGCGGCGGCTGGAAAATCATCCCGCTCTGCCCCTTCTTCAAGGCGCAGGCACAACGCCATGATGACTGGCGCGACGTCGTCAATCTCTAAAACGCGGTGCTTTAAGTACGGCAGCATGCGCGCATCGCATGACCAAGCGGGGCATAATCCGTCCAATCGGCCGGATTACCTTCGAAAACGCAAAAGCTGCGCATGGCCGGCCCCATCACGGCCAGTCATGCGCAGCTTTCATGCTCTTCCGTCATACTCTTCGCATTCCGAAGGTAAGCTCCGTACCGGAACGCAATCATGCTTAATCCGAAGGAGAAGACGGAATTGCGATCTCAGGCGCGTGCCCGCGCCGGACTCGAACCATCACGCTCTTCGAGCGCTGCGGCCTTGGCATATTCGGCCTGCATTTCCTCAAGCGAATTTTCCAGCGCCTCTTCCTGAACCTGCAGCTCCCGGATCGAAACCTGCAGATTGTCCGCACGTTGGCGGGCAGCCTTGGCAAAGGTCGGGTAGGCAAAATGGCTCGGATCGGAAATGCCGGACTTCTTCTCCTCGACGACGATCTGGCTTTCCAGTTCCTTCGTCATGCGGTCAAATTCCGCCATCATCATCTGCAACTGCTGCAGCTGACGGCGTTTTTCGTTCACCTGAAACTCTTTCAGGCGAACAAGGCTCTCACGTGACTTCATACGCATTACTCCCGTGATGCGAGACCCCGGCTCTCGATATTCCCGTTCGCCGAACCGCTTTGAGACGGCTTGGTTAAAAAAATTTCCAGCGATCTTAATAAAAGCCTACCGCTGGTAACCTTTCGTTTACGGGCATCGTTAATGATAGGCGCAATGATTTAAGGCTCGGTAAATGGTGTGGTCGGAATTCGACATGTCGGCATTGGTGAGTCAGATGAATCACTTGGCGTTGGTTGTTAATGCAATACTTTAGGAGTCGATTTTACTGATTGTCGTTGGAAAACAGTGCAATGGAAAAATTATTTAATAAATTCGATACGACTTGCCAGAGTGAATCAGAATTTGTTAACCATTGCATGGCAGCTTCCAAATCAAGCAGTGATTTGATCGGTATCGCGTTAAGGGGCTGACGACCTTTCGGCGGCGGTAAAGGGGACAATTATGCGGGTTCTACTCATTGAAGACGATAGCGCGACAGCGCAAAGCATCGAGCTGATGCTCAAATCCGAAAGTTTCAACGTCTACACCACCGATCTCGGTGAAGAAGGCGTCGATCTCGGAAAGCTCTACGACTACGACATCATCCTTCTCGATCTCAACCTTCCCGACATGTCCGGCTACGAAGTGCTGCGCACGCTGCGCCTCTCGAAGGTCAAGACGCCGATCCTCATCCTCTCCGGCATGGCCGGCATCGAGGACAAGGTTCGCGGCCTCGGCTTCGGCGCCGACGACTATATGACCAAGCCTTTCCACAAGGATGAGCTGGTCGCCCGCATCCACGCTATCGTCCGCCGTTCCAAGGGCCATGCCCAGTCAGTGATCATGACCGGCGAACTCATCGTCAACCTCGACGCCAAGACCGTCGAAGTCGGCGGACAGCGTGTGCATCTGACCGGCAAGGAATATCAGATGCTGGAGCTGCTCTCGCTGCGCAAGGGCACGACGCTCACCAAGGAAATGTTCCTCAACCACCTCTATGGCGGCATGGACGAGCCGGAACTGAAGATCATCGACGTCTTCATCTGCAAGCTCCGCAAGAAGCTCGCCAACGCCGCCGGCGGCGCCAACTACATCGAAACCGTCTGGGGCCGCGGCTACGTGCTGCGCGAGCCCGACAGCAGCGATTTCGCCGAAAGCGCCTGAGCCGCCTCCCCGCCTTTACTGCCAACACACAAAAATCCCGCCTTTTCAGGCGGGATTTTTGTTGACCTCAACGCAGCGCAAAATAATAGCCGCCTCGAAGAGCGGCTATCCTTGTTTCGATGTGTTCCGTTGAAATTAGGCGGCCGCGGCACGATTGCCGAAGATGGCCGTCAGGATCTTGCGATCGAATGGCTTCAGCAGAAAATCGGTCGCGCCGGCTCGTTTCCCGGCCATCAGCTTGCGAAGATCGGCCTCGATGACGCAGTAATAGATCTTCACGTCCTTGCCTTCAGGCATCGCGCGGATACTGGCGATGAACTCGAGCGCCCCCTCCATCCCGGCATCGACGATCAGATAATCAGGCATTTCGGCCTGGCAGCGCATCAGCGCTTCGCGCGCGTCCCCGGCTTCGCTCACCAGAAAATCCAGCTCGGACAGGATCCGTTTGCCGACCTTACGTACGACATCCGACGTATCCGTTATCATGAACCGCTGCATATGTGAGCTCCCTGGCATCAGCCGCCATCATCCGACATCGGCTTCAAATTGAAACGATAGGAGCAGCAAGCTAAGGATTCGTTACCGCTACATTATCAATTGAGCGGACAACCCCAAGATTGCACAGAATTTTCGACACACGAAAAAATAAGCCCGCAGCCGACGGTCGACTGCGGGCGAAAACGTCGACAGATCGACCTGCTATTGGGCAACCATGGTCGCCACGAAGGTCAGTTCCTCCGGCGTCGCATTATAGAAAAGCTCCATGCCGCTCTCCTCGGCCAGAAGCACCGTGTAATAGGGCTGGATCGAATGAGCGTCGACGGCTTCCTCCAGCGTACCGGAGCAAATCTCGGCGAACTTCGGCGGCACACGCATCAGCCGCCCCTTGGCGGTGATCGTGAACTTCGCCTCGAATTCGGGATTTTCAAGGGTGACCTCGATATTGCCGCCACGCGGAATCGCGCCATAGGCAACGAGGAAGAGATTGAGCAGCAGCTTCACGCGGTTCTTCGCGATGATCGCGCGCGGACCGATCCAACTGACCTCGGTCTTCTTCTCGGCGGCGGCGAAATCCTTGGCGGCCCGCTCCGCTTCGCCGGTGTCGATCGAGGCGCCGACCGAACCGGACGCGCCAAAGGCAAGGCGCGCGAATTTGAGGCGGACGGACGCGTTGAGCGCACTGGTGCGGATCAGATCCATCGCATCGGCGTCGGCACCACCCTCGTCGAGCAGCTCCAGGCCATTGTTGATCGCCCCAACCGGCGAGATCACATCATGGCAGACGCGGCTACACAGCAGCGCGGCCAGATCCGGTCCGGTCAGAGTGAGGTTGGGATTTTTCGACATTCATTGTCTCCTGAATGCTGACAGGGCAAAGCGAGTAGTTCCACCTTGCCACGGTAAGGTTGCCCGAGGGTTTCGCAGCCAGTGTACCGCGCGCCATAATGACACCATATTTGGTAAACCGATTGTTAAGACCATCGACGCAAAATGCATTCATCACCATCAGACTTTTTCGCACGCGATTCGTCCTGCGAGAGATGGGCGAAATGGTCTGAAAATGGGGGCGTGCCATGCATGGCGCATTCAGGCGAATGCGTTGCCTATTCGTCCCTGTTGCACCGACCATGATGAACGGAAGACTTCCATGCGCTATGAATTCCTGAAGAGAATGCCAAGCCCCGGCACCAGAACGCTCGGCCTCGGCCTGATTCTGGCCATTGTCGCATTTGTGAGTTTCGCGCTGCCGGTCCGTCAGGCCGCTGCCGCGCCCACCAATCAATATTCGGCCCAGGAAATCGTCGATGCCGGCCACTCCTTCTTCGGCTCCACCAGCGGCGGTCTTGCCAAGGTGGTCGAGCGCGCCTTCCAGCAATACGGCCTGCCGAATGGCTACATCCTCGGCCAGGAAGGCTCCGGCGCGTTTCTGGCAGGCCTGACCTATGGTGAAGGCCAGCTCAACACCAAGAATGCCGGCGAGCATCCGCTTTACTGGCAGGGACCTTCGCTCGGCTTGGACTACGGCGGCCAGGGCACCCGCGTCATGATGCTGGTCTATGATCTGCCGAGCATCAACAGCGTCTACACCCGCTTCGGCGGCGTCAGCGGCCAGGCATTCGTGGTTGCCGGCTTCGGCATGACCGTCCTGAAGAACAACAACATCGTGCTCGTTCCGATCCGCACTGGCCTTGGCGCACGCCTCGGCATCAACATGGGCTATCTTAAAGTCACGCCGAACCCGACCTGGAATCCTTTCTGAACCGATCCTCTGATACGATCTCCCAAGCAGCACACGCCTTGGCCCGCTTCAGTTGCGGGCCTTTTCTTTCCGTAAATCCGGCTCCCTGCCGATAAACCATATCCGCGTTAAACGCTTGCCCACATGGCTAACCCATGATTAATCATTTTATCGATATCGAACATAACTCCAGGATACTGGCTGCGTCGTGATTCAATTTGCTCTCTTGTTTGGATTGGGCTTTCTGACGGCCGCTCTACTGGTCTTTCTCATCGCGCCGGCAATCCATCGTCGTATCGTCTGGTTCACCGAAAAGCGCCTGAAGGCGACGATGCCCTTGAGCCCGCAGGAAGTGCGCGCGCAGAAGGACATGGCGCGCGCACTCTTTGCGGCTGAAAACGCGCGGACAGAACATGCCCTGACGCAGGAACGCGACAAGACCGTTGCGCTGCAGATCCAGAACGGCAAACTTCAGCAGGAAGCAAGCCGTCTTTCCGCCGCAAGTGCGGAGCTGCAGACCCGCATCAACGATCTGGAGGTGGAAGCAGGCGAGCTGCGCTCACGCCTGCGCCAGGAAGAGAGCTATATCAGCCAGCTGAAATCAAGCATCCACGCCGCCGAGCAGGCCAGCGCCGAGAAGGAAGCCGATATTGACAGCTTGCGCAAACGGATGACGAAAATGGGTGCCGATGCCGATAATCTCAGGATCGATCTGGCAGCCCGCGAAACCGAGATCGAGAGTCTGAAGCTGCGCATCAATACATTACGCGACGAACGCGATACGTTGCGCCAGGAGCTGAATGCGGCAAGCCTGCGCGCCGCAGATGCCGAACAGTCGCTGCGCCAGGAAAGCGACAAGAACAAGCGGCTTGAGGAACGCCTCAACCGCGAGATTGCTGGCAGCGCCGACAAGGAAACCGCGATCGAACGCCACGCCCAGGATGTCGTTCGCCTAAGGGAGCGGCTGGAGGCTGCCATCAAGGAATCGAAGGAAGCCGGCAAGGCGTTGCGCGCCGCTGGCCTCACGCCGCCGAAGAAGGCCACAAGAACGCCGAAACTCGCTGCCGCATCGATAATTGCGGGCAGTGCCGGTGAGCAAGGAACCATAAGCGAGCCGCCGCAGGTGGCGGAACCGGAACGAAAAGTGGAAGACGAAATCACCCAGATGACGGAAGAGGTTCGCAATCGCGCAGCGGCCCTATCGGACCGCCTGCTGAAGGCTCGCACGCCAGCGCATGACGAAGCCATGCGCGAGGAGATTGCCAAGATCGCTGCCAACATGGTGGCGCTGACGGCACTCAAGGAAGGCGACGGCTCGCCGATCTTCGATCTCCTGCCGAAAGATCAGGACCCCGCCGAACCCGGCGCGCGCATCAGCCTCGCCGACCGCGTCGCCGCAATACTGCCGAAGCATCCCTGAGCTCCAATGAGCAACCCGCTCAGATGCGCCCGTTCTTTGCGGCAATCTCGAAAAGGGCAATGCCACTCGCCGTCGCGACATTGAGGCTGTCCAATCCCGGCGCCTGCGGAATCCGCACGCTGCCGAAGGCGGAGAGAATGCTTGCGGGCAAGCCCTCCCCTTCCGTGCCGACCACGAGCGCCATGCGCTCCGAAGCCGGGACGTCGCGAATATCGACCGCGCCTCGCGGCGATAGGCTCCAGATCGCAAAGCCATGCTCGGCAAGCCCCGCAAGCAGCTGAACGCCGCTTGATTGCCGGCGATAGGGCACGGTCAGGATCGATCCGACCGAAACCCGCAGCGCCTTGCGGTAAAGCGGATCGCAACAGCTTTCGTCGAGTAGCACCGCAGCCGCGCCGAAGGCCGCGGCATTGCGGAACATCGAACCCATATTGTCATGATTGGAAATGCCGCAGCCGACGAGCACCAGCGACTGCTTTGGGAGGCGGTCGAATAGGTCGCTCGTCCCGTCTTCAGCTGTTCTACGCCCCAGCGCCAGGACCCCGCGATGCAGATGGAAGCCGACAATGCCGTCGAGCACCTCGGCTTCGGCGATATAGATCGGGACTTCCGGTGGGAACGTGTCGATGATATCGCCAAGTCCAGCGACGCGATTTTTAAGCAGCAGCACTTTCTCAGCGAGGAAATCCCCGGCTGCCGCATGCGTGCCGGCGAGAAGCCGCAGCACGACGGTTCCTTCCGCTATGAAGCGGTTCTCTCGACCTGTCAGATCGCGTTCTCGGATATTGCGGAATTCGGCGATACGTGGATCGTCGGGATGCGTTATCTCGATGAGCCGCGCGCTCGTCATCGTCAGGCCGTCAGTTGGCGAGCGATATGGTCGCCACGATGCGGCCAATACCGTAGTCGAAGACGATAGCCTGGCGCTGGCCGCTGGCAAGCGTACCGTAGAACAGCACCTGATTGCCCGAGAGCGCCGTGGATTGAACGATAAAGCCCGCCGGCAGCAATGCCGTCACCGCAACCGGGGCATCGGACGGGATGGCGGATGCCGCCTGGCCCGCAGGCTTGGCCGCCGGCTTCATCGTCTTGTAGACAACGGCGCCGAAGACAGCCATAAGGCTCACCACCATGACGGCCGCAGAGACGATCTGCAGGCGGATCATCTTGCGTCGGACTTTCTCCAGGGCCGGATCGAGGGGCTTTTCCTCTTGATCGTCTGGCTCGAGATTCGTCATCGATGCGTCCTTGCTTCCAGTAGAGCGCTTTATGCGCCGGAGAATATATTTGAGCGACCCCTTTAAAGAAGCCGCAGACAATAGAAAAGTCCTAACCGCCGATGAAAATGCCGAAGGACGACTCGATTCCTGGCTGACGGCCGAGATCGGCGAGGAATTTTCCCGCAGCCGCGTGCAAGGACTCATCAAGGACGGCGCCGTTACGCTCAAGGGCGCAGTGGTGACAGACGCCAAGCGCAAGGTGCGGCCCGGCGACGTCTACGAGATCACCCTGCCCGAACCGGAAGACCCGACGCCGCAGGGCGAGGATATTCCGCTGGATGTGCTCTATGAGGACGACGATGTCATCGTCATCTCCAAACCTGCCGGGCTAGTCGTCCATCCCGCAGCCGGCAATTGGACGGGGACCCTGGTCAACGCCCTGATCCACCATTGCGGGGACAGCCTTTCCGGCATCGGCGGCGTTCGCCGCCCGGGCATCGTGCACCGGCTGGACAAGGATACGACCGGCGTCATGGTCGTCGCCAAGAACGATGTGGCCCACCGGCATCTCTCTTTACAATTTGCCGATCACGGCCGCACGACTTCGCTCGAGCGTGCCTATCAGGCAATCGTCTGGGGACGCCCTCGCCAGCTTGTCGGCACCATTGATGCACCCCTCGGCCGGTCGAGCAGCGACCGCACGCGCCGCGCCGTCAAGCGCCCGGATTCGCAGGATGCCGACGAGGCGATCACGCATTACGAGGTGCTGGAGCGCTTTCACGAGACACCGGACGCGACCGCGCTTGCCTCACTGATCGAGTGCCATCTGGAAACCGGCCGAACGCACCAGATCCGCGTGCATATGGCGCATATTGGCCACCCACTGCTCGGCGACGCCGTTTACGGAGGTGGCTTCAAGACCAAGGCCAACCTCCTGCCGGAAGCCGCAAAGCAGGCCGTCCATCGCTTCACGCGCCAGGCACTGCATGCCTATATGCTGCAATTCGAGCATCCCCGCACCGGCGAGGTCATGCACTTCGAGGCATCATTGCCTGAGGATATGGAAGAACTGGCGGCGGCACTCAGGGAATAGACGCCGAACATCACAATGACTGGACGCCCGCCCCCTTCCGCCCTATAATATCGCGTATGAAGGACCGATGTCCGAGCGCCTGTACTGACCGAAAACGCAACCGCGTTTGGGAGGTCGATGTGGTGATGCCGCATGGCGCTGGATTGTTCGGGAGGATAACCTCAAGGGCGATACTCCGGCGAGACCTGCGGTCACGCTGCTATAACACTTGTGTGACCGCATCCTTGAATCACCGTTTCGCCGTACTTATCTTTACATTAGTTAAGTGCGGGGTCCCCGGACCCGTACGCCTTGGTCCGCTTCGCAGAAGGCGCGCAAAATACGCCCCCAGAAGGAACCAAATCTCGAATAGGAGGGTGCACAATCATGGCCCGTAATACCTTACCGTCCATTGCTGCCGGAGAAGCCGGCCTCAATCGTTATCTCGACGAGATCCGCAAGTTCCCCATGCTGGAACCGCAGGAAGAGTACATGCTCGCCAAGCGCTATGCGGAACATGCCGACCGTCAGGCTGCCCATAAGCTCGTTACCAGCCATCTGCGCCTCGTGGCGAAGATCGCCATGGGTTATCGCGGCTATGGCCTGCCGATCGGCGAAGTCGTGTCCGAAGGCAATGTCGGCCTGATGCAGGCCGTAAAGAAGTTCGACCCGGAACGCGGTTTCCGTTTAGCAACATACGCCATGTGGTGGATCAAGGCCTCGATCCAGGAATACATCCTGCGCTCGTGGTCGCTCGTGAAAATGGGCACGACCGCCAACCAGAAGCGCCTGTTCTTCAACCTGCGCCGTCTGAAGGGCCGCATCCAGGCCATCGACGATGGCGATCTGAAGCCGGAACACGTTACCGAGATCGCCACCAAGCTGAACGTTTCGGAAGAAGAGGTCGTTTCGATGAACCGCCGACTCTCCGGCGACGCTTCGCTGAATGCGCCGATCAAGGCTTCCGAAGGCGATTCCGGCCAGTGGCAGGATTGGCTCGTCGATGACCACGACAGCCAGGAAGACGTGCTGATCGAACAGGACGAGCTCGACACCCGCCGCCGCATGCTGGCGCGCGCCATGGGCGTCCTGAACGACCGCGAACGCCGCATTTTCGAGGCGCGCCGTCTCGCCGACGAGCCGGTGACGCTGGAGGATCTGTCGTCTGAGTTCGACATCAGCCGCGAACGTGTCCGCCAGATCGAGGTTCGCGCCTTCGAAAAGGTGCAGGAAGCCGTGCAGAAGGATGCGCTGGAACGCGCCAAGGCATTGCGCGTCGTCGAAGCAACGGCGTAACGCTTTCTGCTCAGCACATACGAAGCGTAACAAGAAAGGCGGGCCGAAAGCCCGCCTTTTCCATATCCATTAGATTTAAGACGACTTACTGGCCGCTCGAGGCAACACCGCCAAGTGCCTGCCACTCCGAAATCGCCTTGTTGAAGGCATCCGTTCCGACCGGCCCCTTTTCCATGGTCAGCAAGGCGCGACGGCCGTTACGATAGACCACCGGAATATCGATCCAGTTCCGGCTCTTCAAAAGATCGAGATTGGTCTTGCGCGCATCCGGGAAATCGTTGAGCGCCACCATATAGACATCGTCAGTGACCTTAGCCGGAACCGCGATCAGCGCATCGCCGCGATCCTGCTCGGTCGCCTTCAGCGCAACGCGCTGGACGTTGTCGATCGCCCCGCCTTCGAAATTCGGTGGCACCTGGAAGGCAAGCTCGATGAGATGGCTGGCCGGTAACGAGGAATCCGAGTTTCGCGAAACCGTGATCGTCGCCGTCAGGCCACGATCCGGGACGGTGATGAGACCCTGCACCGAAGGCTCCGGCCGGCCGTCAGGCCCCTTACCTTCCTGCAGCGACCAGCTGACCGTGCCCTGGAAAGCCGTGGGCGACGTCTGACCGAGGCGCTCCTCATAGAGGAAAACCTTCTGCCCGTCGGTAACCGGAGCGGTCTGCTGCGTCACGGGCGGCGGCTGGTTGGCGGCCTGTTGCTGCTGATTGGCGGCGGGCGCCTGCTGGTCCGTCGAAGCGGCGGGCGTGTTCGGTGCGGTGGTCGCAGGAGCTTGGCTCTGATTCGCACCGGCATTGTTGGCGGCCGGCGGCGTTGCCGTAGCGGCGGGTGCAGCGGAGGCAACATTCTGTTCGGCTACGGACTTGCCTTCCGCGACGCCGGGCTGCCCGTTCGGAGCCGGCCCTTCGTCCTCTTCGGTGCCATTCGCCAAAAGACGCTGCGTGAACTTCGTATTGACCGTATTCGGGTCGCTGCCCAAAGCCGCAACATCCGTGTTGCCGGCGCCTGCCGGCTGCTGAGCGGCCGTGTTGGTCTGTTGCGGCGCAGCCGCCTGCTGGGCAGGAGCTGCAGCATTGCCATTGCTCGGTGCCTTGCTGCTTGCCGTATCCGACGTCGAGGGCGCCGTCGCGTTCTTCGGAGCGGAGCTGACGAGCTTCGTCACCATGTTGTTGAGCGCATCGCGGTTCAGCCAGGCTGCGTAACCGCCACCTCCGACGACCGCGAGGCCGACGAGCGTAACGATGATGCCGGTGACATTGATACGACGGCGCTTCGGCTCCATGCGGAAGCTGCGGCCCTGTAGCTTCGCCGCCATCGCCTGATCGAGATCGGGCGGAACGGCAGAGCCGCCGCCACGTTCGTCGCCAGCACGCTTGTCGAAACCGGCAAGCTCCTTGAGTTCACGCCAGCCGTCGTTGTTGGCATCGGCTTCGGGCGCCGTCTTCTTGGACGGATGCACATCCGCAAAGAGATCGACATCGTCAAAGGCATTTTCAGGCATTTGCCGAGCTGGCTGCTCCGCGGGCTTGGAAGCTGCCGATGCGGGCTGCATTTCCTCGAAGACATCCGCGTCCCAGGCAAAGCCGGTGTTGGTGGCTGCCGCCTTCGCGTTGACAGGCCCCTCAACGGGCTGGCCGAAGGGTGCTTCCGCAAAAGCCGCGGCCGGCATGACCGGCTCGCTGTGGCGGGAGGCCGGCGGCTGGGACGCAGCATGGGAAGTCGGTGCATCCACCTCCGCCCAGATCTGTTCAACCTGGCTTATGACATCGTCAGCCGGCGACGGCACGCGCGGCGCGGGGACAGGCTCGGCAGCGACTGCCGGTGCCTCTTCCGCATAATGCTGGGGCTCGTTGCCATCACCCTTGGGCTCTTCATGAGAAACCGGCTCAGGAGCCGGCTCCTCATGAACTTCGGCATGGTGTTCGACGCCGGCATGTTCAGCGGTCGGAGCATAGGGCTCCTCTTCGTGATGCGGTTCCCGCCATTCCTCTGCCGGCTGGTGCTCATGCGCATGATCCGGCTCGGCAGGTGCGGTCGGCTCCTCATAGGCGTGCTGCTCGTGCTCGGCTTGTGCGACGCTGGGTTCTTCAGGGGCATGCACCTCGGCAGGAGCCTGTGCAGGCTCTTCTGCATGCGGTTCCGCGTGTACTTCCTCGGCCGCATGATGCTCCTGAACGGGCTCGGCAGCGGCCTCTTCGTGCAGCACGGGCGCTTCAGCAACCGGCGGCTCCTCGCCGCCCGGCAGGGCCTCGGCATGTTCGGCCTCGACCTCTACGATCGCGGCCTCGAGCTTGTCGAGCTGGCGGCGCAGCATTTCCTCGGGCGGGCGCGGCTTCATGCTCTCGAGCTGCCGTTGCACGGCACCACGAGCTCGATCGTAAACCTTGACCCGCATCTCGGGAGTATTGTCCGTCAGGCCGTCAACGGCCCGTCGAATAACTGCTACAAAATCCGCCATCAGTACTTTCTCATGATACCCGGTGTGCAGCCGGGCCGGGATTCGTCATAGATACGCAACTTTAGCCCTCAAAGGGGTCAGTCACAAGTATGGTGTCCTCGCGCTCCGGGCTGGTCGAAAGCAGCGCCACCGGCGCACCGATCAGCTCTTCCACCTGGCGGACATATTTGATCGCCTGCGCCGGCAGATCGGCCCATTTACGGGCGCCGACGGTCGATTCCTTCCAGCCCTCGAGCGTGATGTAGACAGGCTCGACGCGGGCCTGCGCTGCCTGGCTTGCCGGCAGATAATCGATTTCCTTGCCGTCGAGCTTGTAGCCGACGCAGATCTTCAGCTCGTCCAGGCCGTCGAGCACGTCGAGCTTGGTAAGCGCGATACCGGTAATACCAGAAGTCTTCACGGTCTGGCGCACCAGTACGGCATCGAACCAGCCGCAACGGCGCGGACGGCCGGTATTGACGCCCACTTCGCGGCCGACGGTCGACAGGTGCTTGCCGATCTCGTCATGCAGCTCGCAGGGGAACGGTCCCTCGCCGACGCGGGTCGTATAGGCCTTGGTGATGCCGAGCACATAGCCGAGCGCCGTCGGACCGAGGCCCGAACCGGCAGCCGCCTGGCCGGCAACCGTGTTGGAGGAGGTCACGAAGGGATAGGTGCCATGGTCGTTGTCCAGCAGTGCCCCTTGCGCACCCTCGAAGAGGATGCGGGCGCCGGCCTTGCGCTGCTCGTCGAGCAGACGCCAGACCTGGTCGATATAGGGAAGAATATGCTCCGCAACAGAGCTCAGCTCGTTATGCAGGGCATCGAAGGAGATTTCGTCGACGCCCATGCCGCGGCGCAGCGCATTGTGATGCGTCAGCAGCCGGTCGATCTTGGCCGGCAGCGTTTCCGGCTCGGCAAGGTCGATGACGCGAATGGCGCGACGGCCGACCTTGTCCTCATAGGCCGGGCCGATACCGCGGCGCGTGGTGCCAATCTTCGTGCCGCTATTGGAAGCGGCATCTTCGCGCATGGCATCCAGATCACGATGTAGCGACAGGATCAAAGGTGCATTCTCGGCGATGCGCAGCACGTCAGGCGTAACGGCGACGCCCTGGGCGCGCAGCTTTTCCACTTCGGCGACGAAGTGATGGGGATCGACCACGACGCCGTTGCCGATGACGCTGAGCTTGCCGCGCACGAGGCCGGAAGGCAAAAGCGCGAGCTTGTAGCTGACGCCATCGACGACAAGCGTATGACCGGCATTATGGCCGCCCTGAAAGCGTACAATCACATCGGCGCGTTCCGAAAGCCAGTCGACAATCTTGCCCTTGCCTTCGTCACCCCATTGCGAGCCGATCACTACAACATTCGTCATTTATCCATTCCCGCTTCCTGCGCGCGGCGGCGCGCCTTGCTCAAACCCGCGCATCTATAAAGCTTTGTTTTTGGGAAAGCGACCCTGTTGTCTCAGGAGATTCGGCTTTTTGCATGACGAATCAGCGCCTCCAACAGGAATTTTCCCGGCTATCGGCCAGACAGGGCCTCCAGATTACTCTTATCTGGCCGATGGCCTTGCCTGTCAAAGGCCCGGCTTATGAGCGACGACATGGAAATATTCGTGCCCTGACGACGCCACCGCGCCGATCGGCTTGCCATCGAGATCGAGGAGCAGCGCCGGCATGGCAAAACCGACATCGGCCAGTTGCGACTGGACCTGCGCCGGCGTCGTCGCATAGACCATCACGCCGAAATCATGGGCGCCATGCAGCAGGATCGCATGTTCGCCATCTCTCTCTTCGAGCGGCTTGAGCCGACGCTGGCGCAGCGTGCCGGAAATGCGGCCCTCGACATAGCGCAGGGTTCGCAAACCGAGCCTCACCGGATTGGATGTCCATTCCAGCCGGCGATAGTCGACTCGATGATCGAAGCCACCCCAGCCGCGGTGGAAGGTCGAAAAAACGAAAGCACCGCCGGAAACAAGAACGCGCGCCACCTCGTTCAGGATGGCTAGCCTCCCTGCCGCATCGACGGAATCGATGCCATTATAGCTGAAGACGACCATATCGAAACTGGCATCATGGAATGCCGAAAGATCGCGTGCATCCCTATGCTCGAACCGAAGGTCTGGATGGTTCTTTCGGCAGAGCGCGACCATCTCCGGCGTATAATCGATGCCTATGTAGTCGCTTGCGAAATCCCGTAAGAGCTGCGCGGTGCGGCCCCCGCCGACACCGATATCGAGAATGCGCCCCCTGCCCGTCTGCGGGGCAGCGATAGCAAAGGCGGCACGCTCGCCTTCGTTGAGATAGCCGCTGCTGCGGCGATAGTCACGCAAGGCCCAGGGATTACGCCAGGTCTGCCGGTTAATACTTTCCATGACATGCATAGCCGACTCCAACAGAAAATGAACAATCATTGTTCAACTTCCCCTTGGCGCCCCCGCAGGACTTATATAGCGCCTGGGTCGAAGACGCAGCCCGTTAAGGTTGATTAAACCTCCGGCAGGACCGTTATTCGTTTGTTAACGTTAATGTTGCCGCCGCTCCCAGCAGGCGGACGAGCCAGATCTAGCCGAGCTCGAGCGTGGTGACACCGAACACGCGATCGAGCGGGATTTCCGGTGCCTTGCCGCGATACATGCGCGCCGTCTCGAACACCGGAGACAGACCGCAATCCTCCGCAAGCCTGATCGCCTGGGCATTATCGACCGGCACATCAAGATACACGGGCTGCCCATTGGTCTTGGCAAGCAGCTTGCTCATCAACGCAAGCGCAACCTCCGGCTTGTTGGCGAAAAGCGGACCGATCTTGTAACCCTCGAAACAGCGGCGGATCGTGCCGTAGCCGCGAACCCTGCTGCCACCACCGACGATGAAGGATGCACGCCTTTCGGGAGCACCGCACCAGGCCCGGATGAAGGAATGACGCAGGCCGGGGAAGATTTCCGCATCATAGTGCACCAGCGCTTCAAGCTTGCCGCCCACGACCGGCATCACCTGCCTTGCCTGCTGTTCGTCCACCTCAGGCACTTTGGGGATGCCGCCATACCTCAGCGTCCGATAGGCCGTCTCGAAACCGTGCCGCCGGTAGTTTTCCTGCTGCGCAACGACGCCATCCAGTCCGACAATGCGATTGCCGGCAAGCATCATGCCCTTGTTCCATAGCTGCTTGCCGTATCCGCGCCCACGAAACTCCGGATGCAGTATGTAAAGGCCAAGAAAAGCGAAAGCCTCACCGTAACGAACGACGGATATGCAACCGACGGGCACCTCGCCGATGGCGCCGATCAGAAAACCGGCCGGGTCCGCCTCCCAGAAGGCAAGCGCATCGTCAATACCGGGATTCCACCCTTCTTGCCGAGCCCATTCCAGAGCAAGCTCCAGCTCGCCAGCCCGCATTGTCCGCACGGCAAAAGTCGATTTCATGCAATAGTCCCGAACCGCCCACTACACCGCCGCCCCTGCGGAACGACTGCGCCCAAACTCATCATGTGGCAACATGCTGCCAATCACAAGCGATGGGGATGATAAGCTTAAAGTGCAAAGGCTTCGTTTCACTTGAAAAACAAGGTGATCACGCGAATAGAACAGCAGGAAATCAACCAAGCTTTTGTGACACTTCTGTCGCAATCCTCCTAAACCCAGCATCGCATATAGGCGTCACCTGCGATCCTGTGTATAAGCGCAGATAATCGCCCATGCCGCCTTTGCGTTTTTATGCGAAGCCCGGCGCCAGCAAAAGGATTGAGATTTCATGCGCATCACGATGATCGGCTCGGGTTATGTGGGGCTTGTGTCAGGTGTTTGCTTTGCCGATTTCGGCCATGATGTCATTTGCGTCGACAAGGACACGAGCAAGATCGAAGCGCTACGGCGCGGCGAAATACCGATCTTCGAGCCGGGCCTCGAGCAGCTCGTGGCAGACAATGTCCGCGCCGGTCGTCTCTCCTTCACGACGGAAGTGGAGGCGAGCGTTGCGGCAAGCGACGTCGTCTTCATCGCGGTCGGCACCCCTTCGCGACGCGGCGACGGCCATGCCGACCTCTCTTACGTCTATGCGGCTGCTCGCGAGATCGCCGAGCACGTCAAGGGCTTCACCGTCATCGTCACCAAATCGACCGTACCGGTCGGCACCGGCGACGAAGTGGAACGCATCGTGCGCGAAACCAATCCGCAAGCAGATGTCGCCATCGTCTCCAATCCGGAATTCCTGCGCGAAGGTGCCGCAATCGAGGACTTCAAGCGTCCCGACCGCATCGTCATCGGCCTCAATGACGAGCGTGCCCGCGGCGTCATGACCGAAGTCTACCGGCCGCTCTATCTCAACCAGGCACCGCTGCTCTTCACCTCCCGCCGCACGTCCGAGCTGATCAAATACGCGGCCAACGCCTTCCTCGCCATGAAAATCACCTTCATCAACGAGATGGCCGATCTCTGCGAAAAGGTCGGCGCCAATGTGCAGGAAGTCTCGCGCGGCATCGGTCTCGACGGCCGCATCGGCTCGAAGTTCCTGCACGCCGGCCCCGGCTATGGCGGCTCGTGCTTCCCGAAGGATACGCTGGCGCTTGCCAAGACGGCGCAGGATTACGACAGCCCCGTGCGCCTGATCGAAACCACCGTGTCGATCAACGACAACCGCAAGCGCGCCATGGGCCGCAAGGTGATCGCGGCCATGGGCGGCGATATCAGAGGCAAGGCGATCGCGATCCTCGGCCTGACCTTCAAGCCGAACACCGACGATATGCGCGACAGCCCGGCGATCTCGATCATCCAGACGCTGCAGGATGCAGGCGCCACCGTGACGGGCTACGATCCCGAAGGCATGGACAACGCACGCCTGGTCATCGACAACATCGCCTATGCCGAGGATGCCTATAGCGCCGCGCGCGACGCAGACGCGCTCGTCATCGTGACGGAATGGAACCAGTTCCGCGCGCTGGATTTCGCCCGACTTAAATCCGTTATGAAGGCGCCTGTCCTCGTCGACCTTAGAAACATCTACCGCCATGACGAGGTCACAAAGCATGGCTTTGCCTATACCAGCGTCGGCAGACCCTCCAGCGACGCAACATTGTAAGTAAGGGCGGAACCATGCGCTATCTCATCACCGGCACCGCCGGCTTCATCGGATTCCACCTCGCCAGGCGCCTGCTCGACGAGGGTCATTTTGTCGTCGGCTTCGACGGCATGACCCCCTACTACGACGTCAAGCTCAAGGAGAAGCGCACCGCCATCCTCGCGCGTTCCAACGGTTTCAAGGCCGTGACGGGCATGCTGGAAGACAAGACGGCGCTGGATCGCGCCGCCGAACTTGCCGAGCCTGACGTGATCGTCCATCTCGCAGCCCAGGCCGGGGTCCGCTACAGCCTCGAAAATCCACGCTCCTACGTCGATTCCAACCTTGTCGGTTCATTCAACATCCTGGAATTGGCAAGGAGCCTGCAGCCGAAGCATCTGCTTTTGGCATCGACCTCTTCCATCTACGGCGCCAACGAAAAGATCCCCTTTGCCGAAAGCGACAAGGCCGACGAGCAGATGACGATCTATGCGGCGACCAAGAAGAGCATGGAGCTGATGGCGCACAGCTACGCCCATCTCTTCAACGTGCCCACGACCGCTTTCCGCTTCTTTACTGTCTACGGCCCCTGGGGGCGCCCGGACATGGCGCTGTTCAAATTCGTCGACGCCATCAAGAACGACAGGCCGATCGAGATCTACGGTGAAGGCAAGATGAGCCGCGATTTCACCTATATTGACGATCTCGTCGAAGGCATCGTGCGCCTCATCGGCGTCGTGCCGTCGGAGGAAAACCGGATCGTGTCGGAGACGATCATCGACACCCTGTCGAAGAATGCGCCCTTCCGGGTCGTCAACATCGGCGGCGGCCAGCCCGTCGGGCTGATGACATTCGTCGAAACGATCGAGACGATGCTCGGCAAGAAGGCGATCCGCAAGATGCTGCCGATGCAGCCCGGGGACGTCCACAACACCTATGCCGTGCCGGACCTCTTGGTGGCGCTGACGGGCTTCAAGCCGCAGATCGAAGTCGATGAAGGCGTAAAGCGCTTCGTCGAGTGGTATCAGGAAAATTACTGATAAAATGGCAGAGATCGCGGAAACGGAATATTGGATCGAGAGCTCCGGCGGGCGCCTCTATGCGAAATCATGGATGCCAGCCGTCCTGAGATCGCAGCAACCGATCATCCTGTTTCACGATTCCCTCGGATGCGTCACGCTCTGGCGGGATTTCCCGGAGCAGCTCGCGCATTCCCTCGGTCGCAGGGTCATCGCCTATGATCGGCTGGGCTTTGGCCGGTCCGATGCCCGCGACGATCTTCTGACACAGGATTTTATCGCATCGGAGGCCGAGCGTTTCGTACCGCTTCTTTGCGAACAATTGTCCGTTCGAGACTTCGTCGCCTGCGGGCACAGCGTCGGGGGCGGCATGGCGGTGGAGGCGGGGGCAAGATTTGGCGAAGGCTGCCACGCCGTGATCACCATCGCCGCCCAGGCTTTCGTGGAGGAAAAGACCCTTCAGGGCATCCGGATCGCGCAGCAGGAATTCAAATCGGCCGAAACCTTCGCCAGGCTTGCCAAATATCACGGCAGCAAGGCCGAGTGGGTGCTGCACGCCTGGATCGACACCTGGCTCGCTTCCGAACGCGCCGACTGGAGCCTCGATCCGGCGCTTAAAAAACTTCATTGTCCGGTGCTCGCCATTCATGGAGACCGCGACGAATATGGCTCCGAAGCCCATCCGCGTCGCATCGCGGCCGGGCGTGGTCCGGTCTATATCATGCCGGATACCGGGCATGTGCCACATCGAGAGCATCCTGCTCTGGTCTTAAAGGCGATCGAAGACTTTCTAGCGTGAATAGTCCTGTTCGCTGCAAGGCGACGAAGACCTTGGCAGCGTGGATAATTTCGGGAAAGGCTTGGACAACTAGCCTATTCAGCCTGACCCGCAGGATGATAGGCCCGGTCGAAATAGATAAGCCCCTGTCCCTCGTCACGTTGACGAATAGCATCGACTTCGCAGAGCAGAATATCATGCGTGCCGCCATCGGCCTGACGGGCGATGCGACAATCGAACGAGACGAGAGCATCTTCCAGCACCGGAGCGCCGGTCGAGAGTTCCGACCATGCGGCCGCAGCAAAGCGCTCGGCAACCGGGGTCTTGCCGCCGAAAAGCCGCGACAGATCCTGATGCGCTTCCGATAGCACATTGACGCAGAGCACACCATTTTGCGTGACGGCGGGATGAACGGAGGCTCCGCGATTGAGGCAGACGAGCAAGGTCGGGGGGCTGTCCGTGACGCTGCAGACGGCCGTCGCCGCAAAACCGGCAAGCCCGGCCGGGCCATTGGTGGTGACAATATTCACCGCCGCCGCCATCCGCGCCATGGCATTGCGAAACTCGGTGCGCGCGATGTCGGGATCGGCGACAGGCACCGCCTTCTCGATTGCCACGGACGTTTTCATGTTCATCGCACTCTTCCCTAAATCGCGCCGACAGCCTCACATTATCGATGGGAAGGATGCGCCTCAAGAAACGACATTTTGCGGAAGTAGCTCTTCGCGAGCAATTAATTTTCTATAAAATCTATCAACAAAAAGAAAAATAGATCGACTCAGCCTTCTCGGCCGTCACGGCATGCTGAAGCCTGCCTCAGGTCCGGGTGGAGATCAGGAGAAACATCGGCCGCTCGCGCTCGATTACCCAATCGGGATGCACTGCGAGGTCGTCATCACTCGGCGACCACTCTTCGACATGGGCGATGGTGAAACCGGACTTGATCAAGAGGTTGAGCGTCGTGCCCATCGTGCGATGCTGCTTGATGACGCCCTCGGCCAGCCAGTTCGTCACCCGCGGTCCTTCGATCTGATAGGCGCCGAGCGGCCAGATCTTGCCACCATCGGCATCATCGAGCCATTCCGGCCGCCGCGGTGCCATATAGATCGGATGCTCGATCGAAAAGATCAGTCGCCCACCAGGTTTGAGTGCTTGATGGATGGTCGCTAAAAGGCCGGCGAAATCCTCGATATAGTGGAAGGCAAGCGAACTATAGACGAGATCGAAGCTCGCTTTCGGAAGCTGAAGCTTCTCGAGATCGGCGCGGTCATAGTGGATACGCGCATCAGCCGTCTCCGCGAGCGCACGTTCCAGCATTTTTTCCGAGACATCGAGCCCCAATACACTGGCCGCCCCCTGCTCGGCCGCCCAACGGCAGAACCAGCCGAAACCGCAGCCGAGATCGACGACATCGAGCCCCTTCAGGTCAGGCATCAAGGCACGGATGGCCGGCCATTCGGCCGCACCCGCCAGCCCGTCGACGGATCGCTGCAGGCGGCTATAGCCTTCGAAGAAGGCCGGATCGTCGTAAATATTCTGCGTCATGTTGGTCTTCCATGCTTCTGCTTGCCTTGGAACTGGTCGTATCAGAGGTATAGCTCTTATCCTCTTCGCTTAGACCATAAGCAAACCGACGAAAAGCCAATTGAAAAGGAGGGCCGTCCGGTGCCGGTCAAGCCGCCGGCTTTGGCCGCGATAGCCACTGCGAATAGGGCTTCACGCCGAAATCCGGATCGGCCGCCTCCTCAAGCACATGGATGAATTCGATCGAATGCCCGTCGGGATCCGAAAAATATTGCGAGACGGCCGGCATCCAACCGACAACGACCGGCTCATCGAGCGGCTCGCCATTGAAGCCCTTCGGCTGAACGCCATGAGCCTTCAGTGCGGCGGCGGCGCCGATTACATCGCCGAGAGAGGTTCTGAAGGCAATATGGAGGCGCATCTTGAGAGGGGAGCTGCCCGTTTCCCAAAGGCCGAGCATGCCCGTGCGTTTATCGTCGATCCAAAGGAAGGCGACATTCCTGCTCTCAATGACGGTCCCGATTTCCAGCTTCAGAACATCGCGATAGAAGGAGATCGAGCGATGGAGATCGGCAACCGTCAGATGCGTCTCATAAAGTCCCAGAATGCTGGGGATTGACGGATCGGCCGAACGCTCGGCATGACCGGCCGTCATCACATCACTTTCGCCGCCGTAACCTCGACCTCGACCAGAAACTCGGACCGCGTAAATCCGCCGACGATCAGCAGCGTAGAGACCGGTGCGGGAGTCTGGACATAGCGATCGCGCACGGCCATGTAGGCGGGAAAATCCTCGCGCGTGGTCACGAAACCACCGATGCGTATGACGTCGGCAAACCCCATGCCGGCCTCCTCAAGGACAGCGCCGATCGCCTTGAAACACAGTTCAGCCTGGCCGGTGACGTCAGACGGAATGCGGTCGTCGAGACCGATGCCGAGCTGGCCGGAGGTGACCAGCAGGCTGGCGCCCGGCGGCACCAGCAGACCGTGATTGTAGTTGCCGAAAGGGCGGCGGACGGATGCGGGATTGAAGACCTTTTTCATCGATTCCGACTCCTCGTGATCGGAGCAATTTCAGCATTTTGATGCTATGCCGACAAGCCGTTCAATGCACTTGCGCTGAAATATCAGCCCGATTTCGGCGCACTTCCAACAGGATATGTCCGAAAAGTGCTGCAAGCACGATCGGCCCGCCGATGAGCGTCGCCGTCGAAGGGCGCTCAGCAAAGATCATCCAGACCCAGAGTGGCGTCAGCGGCACTTCGAGCGCCGTCAGCAGAGCGGCATCCGAAGCCGGCACCAGCCGCGAGCCGAATGTATAGAGGCTGAGGCCCATGGCGTTCTGGATGATGCCGAAGGCGATGATCAGGCCGAGATCCTGGCCGGAGATCGAAAGCGGCGAGGCGAACCAGAAGGTAATGAAGGAACACAGCCAGGCGGAAAGCGCCATGGCCGGCAGCATCGGCACATTGCGATGCTGGCGCATGACCACCGCAAGGGCGGCGACCGTCAGCGTCATGATGGCGGCCAGCCCCTTGCCGAGCCAGCTGCCGCTGTCATTCCCATGCCCGGAAAGCATGATGAGCACGCCGATGAAGGCAACGCCGCTGGCAACAAGCGTCCGCACATTCGGACGCTCGCCGATGAAGAGAAAGGCGACACCGGCCGTAACGAACGGCACGGTCGCATAGATGACCATGGCATCGGCAACCGAGGTATAATAGATCGAGCCGATGCCGCTGATCATTGAGGCGGTGGAAAAGATCGTCGCCGCCAGTGAAGGCCCACCCATGGAGCGCAGGATGCGAAAGGCGTTGCGGCGCTCGATATAGAAGAACAACGCGAAAACGCCGAGCCCAGAGACAATGCCGCGGCAGAACAGAATGGTCATAAGATCGGCGTGGATCGCCCGCACGAAGAGACCGGACGTCGACCAGGCAAGCGCCGAAAGCGCCACATAGGCCACGCCCAGCCTGTATTGCTGCTGTTCTGCCAGCGTCACGATGAAATCCTCCGCCCTCTCGCGGCAGAGCATTAGCGGGCGGCAAGGATGCCCACAAGCAAAGCTTGCGCCGTTGCGTGTCGCGGATACCGGAAGATGACAAGGGTTGCAGGAAGGCCACGCCCCTTCCGGTTGGCAACCGGGAGACGCCTACCTACCCATTGGTACTGGCTGGATCATATTGATCTTGAACATATTTGTGATCGCTCTACGGTTCTGGCGGTCCGCGTCCAAGGAGAATCAGTTGCGCCTGTTGTCAGCCACCTTGTTCGCGTGCGGCTGCGTCAGCCTGGTCGACGGTCCGCTATGGCCGCCGGCGCAAACCTATGTCGACACGACCGTGCAATGCAGCCAGAGCAGCAATCCGGCTCGTTGCGAGCATACCCGCGATAGCTGGAAGGCCGATTACGAGGAAGCCATCGCGGGCGGGTATCGCGCCCAGAAACACGTCGCCCTATGCCTGAGCACAGGCTGCGACGAGGCGATCCAACCCGACAAGATGCTCGGCTGCGCCTGGCGCATGGTCATTGCCGAAACAAGGCATGCGCTACCGGACAGTATGGATCTTGCCAATCTCAACCGCTTCTGCGGAACTGATTATATCGACCAAAAGGGAAAACTCGCGGCCGCCTCGCAAGCGAAGGCGATGCTGCGCCTCATCGGCAAATAGCAAGGCTGCGCAGCAAAGTCTCTGCCGCGCAGCCCGGTGTTTTTGCGCAGGTTCCTAAGCGTAGGGTGCCAGGAAACTGCGGGTGGCCTCGATTTCGTTGGGCCTGATATCGTGGCCGCCTGGATGCCATTCTAGCGTGACCTCGGCATTCTGCCGGGCAAAATAATCGGCAAGCGCCTTGGTGACCGGAGCGGGTGCGATCGGATCGCGTTCGCCTGCGGTGATCAGAACGCGCTTGCCCTCCAGCCTTGCATTATCCTTCGGCTGGAACGGGATCAGCGGATGCATCAGTACGACCGCGTCGAAGAGATCGCCATGCTCGATCAGCACATTGGCAAGGATGTTCGCACCGTTGGAAAAGCCGAGGCCAAGCACCTGCGATGCGCCGTGCTCAGCCGCCAACTCCGAGACGTAGGCTGACATCTTTGCCGTGGCACGGGCAAGATCGGCCATGTCATAGACGCCCTCGCCCGTCCGACGGAAGAAACGCGCGGCACCATATTCCGAGACATCGCCGCGCGGCGAGACGATGGTTGCGTCCGGCAATAGGCGGGTAGCGAAATCGAAGAACTGGTTTTCGTCGCCGCCGGTGCCGTGGAAGGTGAAAAAAATCGGCTTGCCGGATGCACCGGCCTTCAGCCGGTGCACATAAGTCTTGTCGGTCATGATATCTCTCCTCGATTAGCCTTCCAGCGGTTCGAGATGCTGCTCGATCAACCCACGCAGATGCGCATGTTGTTCCGGCAGTTTCAGCGCCTCGCCGAGATGGGCCGTATCTTCGTCCCTGTCGAAGCCGGGTTCGTTGGTGGCGACTTCGAACAGCACGCCGCCCGGTGTGCGGAAATAGATCGCCCAGAAGTAATCGCGGTCGATGACCGGCGTCACCTGATAACCCGTATCCATCAGCGCCTTGCGCACTTCGAGCTGCTTTGCGCGGTTTTCGACGGCAAAGGCGACATGGTGGACGGAGCCGGCGCCCGGCAGCGCCCGGTTGATGTTCGGCATGGTTTCGAGGTCGACATAGTCGGCACCGTTGCCGCCGGGAATGGCAAGCCGCTTGATGCCTTCATGCGTATCGACCACCTCGTAGCCCATGTACTTCAAGAGCTCGGCGGTAGCGCCTTCGTCCCTGAGCCGCATGGCGACGGAATGAAAGCCTCGGATGGCATGCTCGGCATCGACGCCACCATGAGTCCACGGCAGACGCTTGTCGTCCTTGACCTCGACAAGCGCGAAGCCATCACCATCCGGGCCGGCAAAATGCACGCGCTTCTGACCGAAGGATTCGTCGGCCTTCAGGCCTTCGACACCGCGCTGGCCAAGCCGTTCGGTCCAATAGCCGATGGAACCTTCAGGAACGGAATAGACGGTATTGCCAACTTCGCCGGTGCCCGGGCGACCGCGCGCCATCTTCGGGAACGGGAAGTAGGTCATGATCGTGCCGGGCGTGCCGAGCTCGTCACCATAGTAGAGGTGATAGACATCGGGAGCGTCGAAGTTCACGGTCTTCTTGACGCGGCGAAGGCCGAGCGTATCGGTGAAGAACTTGTTGTTGGTCCGGGCATCTTCCGCCATCGAGGTAACGTGGTGAAGACCTTTGATCTGGTTAAGCATCTTAAACCCCTTGTCTCGTCGCGCCTGCACCGGCAGGCGTTTGTCATGGGCAGAAGATGGTCTTCTAGGGCCTGTTTCGATAGCCCTGAATAGCCAAACGGATTGTCTTCAATGAGTGAACGATAAATTCAGATCGTTCACCTACGGAAATGCCGCTCGTCTCTTGATTTCAAATGGGAGCAGCATTAATCTAAGCTAGACAGTCTAGCCAGCGAGGCTTTCGATGGATTGGCCATTACAGGATGCAAAGAACCAGTTTTCAAAAGTCGTGCAGAAAGCACGCAGCGAAGGGCCCCAAATTGTCACCTTGCGCGGCGAACGGGCGGCTGTCGTCCTGTCTGCCGAAGACTATGATGTACTTCTGGCCGGCAAACCAAGCCTTGCCGACGATTTGCTGTCGGGGCCTGCTTGGGACGACGAATTGGCCGAAGCCGTATCTAAACGAGATAAAACGCCAAGCCGGGATGTCCTTTTCTGATGTATCTGGTCGATACCAACGTCGTCTCGGAAATCCGGCGCGGTAATTCTCAAGCGATTACGTGGCTGCGCTCGGTCGATCCCTCCACTATCTATCTGAGCGTCATCACACTTGGAGAGATCATGCGCGGGATTGCGCTAAAGCGAAAATCGGACCCGCGTACCGCAGCACATCTGGAGGAATGGTTGCGTAAGCTCCGGTACGACCATCGCAATCGCATCCTTGCCATTACCGATCAGATTGCCGTCGAATGGGGCCGTATCGCGGCGCAACGCCCACGTGGTGACGCCGATGGGCTCATCGCAGCAACTGCGATCGTTCATGACCTCATCGTCGTCACTCGCAACATTGGTGATTTCGACGACACCGGCGCTTTAATCGTCAATCCCTGGGATGAGGCGCCTTACTGAGCCTCAGGATTGCTCGGCAGAGCCCAATCGATCGGATCCCGGCCATGCTCGGCTAGATAGGCATTGGCCTTGGAAAAATGCCGGCAGCCGAGGAAGCCGTTATGGGCCGACAGCGGCGAAGGATGCGCTGCCTTCAGCACCAGATGGCGCTCGGTATCGACAAAGGCGGCCTTCTTCTGCGCATAGGAACCCCAGAGCATGAAGACGACCCCATCGCATTCGTCGTTCACCCTGCGGATGACGGCATCGGTAAAGCGCTCCCAGCCCTTGCCCTGATGGGAGGCTGCCTGCGATTCCTCGACCGTCAGCACGCTGTTGAGCAGAAGCACGCCCTGCTTTGCCCAGCTTTCCAGAAAGCCGTGGCGAGCCGGCGGGATGCCGAGATCCGTTTCCAGTTCCTTGTAGATATTGACCAGCGACGGCGGGATGCGCACGCCGGGACGCACGCTGAAGCAGAGCCCATGCGCCTGCCCGAAGCCGTGATAGGGATCCTGTCCAAGGATGACCACCTGCACCTCGTCAAGCGGCGTCAGATCCAGCGCCCGAAAATACTCGCTACCACGGGGAAAGATCACCTTGCCGCGCTGCTTTTCCTCGACGAGAAAAGCCTTGAGCTGCTGCATGTAGGGGCTTTCGAACTCCGGAGACAGCGCCTCTTTCCAGCTCTCCTCCAGCTTGATGTTCGCCTCAGCCATCGTCTCGGGCCTCCGTCTGTTGTCAGCATGTCGATTGAGGATGAAAGCGCCGGCGTGTCAAGAAAATGGCGGACGCCGCGGTGGAGAGATCACAGTTTTCGGGAGGTGATCTGGCCTGCTTCCAGGTTTGCCTCGCAAATCACGCAATAATAGCAGCAGGACACGCAAGCGTTGGCAACGCCCTTCGCTTCGGCCATTGGAAGCCATCCCAATTTTCCGACCGGTGTCTCATGCTTCCCTTGCATTCCCTTGGCGAGCGCATCGTTGTGCTCGGCCCCTCCAATGCTGGTAAGTCAACCCTGGCGGTTGCACTTTCCAAAAAGCTTGGCTTTCAAACGATCCATCTCGATCAGCTTCACCATCTACCCCATACCGATTGGCAACAGCGCCCAGAAGCAGAATTCGCAGCACTTCATGATGCTGCCATTCTTGGCGAACAGTGGATCATGGAAGGCAATTATACGCGCCTGATGCCGCAACGTTTGGCCCGCGCTACCGGCGCCATCCTCGTCACCTCCAATCATTGGTTACGCTTTTCCCGCTACCTCAAGCGGACCCTGATCAACCGCTCAGATCGAGCAGGTCATCTCGAAGGCGCCAAGGACAGCATCAAATGGGAGATGATCCACTGGATACTCGTGAAGACCCGTAACAGCGGCGCCAAATACGCAAAAATCCTACAGGAATCCGGGTTGCAACGGTGGAATGCCATACGGCGGAAGCGCTCAATAGCCTTTATCGGGCTTGGGATTTGCCAGACAGGCGATGGGCATTCACATGAAAGTGCCGGCTTTGAATGAACGCCCACCTTCCATAATCACCCCTTGATCCGCACCATCTGCGGATCATAAAGCGGCTTCAGCGACACCCGGCACGGCACGCGGCTCTGCGCGACATCGAGCTCATAGCGCCCTGAAAGCACGAAATCCTCCGTGACGCCGTCGGGATTGCGAACATAGCCGTAGCCGATCGCCTTGCCGATCGTGTAGCCGTAGCCGCCGCTCGATAGCCAGCCGACGCGCTGGCCGTCGCGATAGATCGTCTCGCGGCCGAGAAGGACGACCTCGGGATCGTCGGGCACGAAGCAGGCGAGCATCTTCTTGACGCCAGAGGCCAGCTGCCGCTCGATCGCCTCCCTGCCGCGAAATGCCACATCCTTTTTCGTCTTCACCGCCCAGGCGAGGCCGGCTTCGATCGGCGTATGATCCGGCCCGATATCCGAACCCCAGGCGCGATAACCCTTCTCCAATCGGCAGCTCTCGATGGCGCGATAGCCAGCATTGATAAGACCGTATTCGCGACCAGCCGCCATCAGCACATCATAAACGCTAGTGGCATATTCCACCGGCACATGCAGCTCATAGCCAAGTTCGCCGACGTAGGTGATGCGCAGCGCCCGCACCGGGCAGCCGGCGATACCGACGGTCTTTACCTTTCCGAAGGGGAATGCGGCGTTCGAAACGTCGGCCGAGTTCACGGCCTGCAATATCTCGCGCGACTTCGGCCCCATCAGCGACAAGACCGAATAAGCGGAGGTGACGTCCACCAGTTCGGCATGCATCTCCGCCGGAATGTTGCGGGCGATCCAGTCAAAATCATGGGTGGCAAAGCCGGTGCCTGTCGTGATGTAGAATTCATTCTCGGCAATGCGGGCAACGGTGACATCGCATTCGATGCCGCCGCGGTCGTTGAGCATCTGAGTATAAGTCAGGGCGCCGACAGGCTTGGCGACGTCGTTGGAAGCGATCCAGGAGATCGCTGCCTCGGCATCCCTGCCCTTCAGCACGAATTTGGCGAAGGAGGTCTGGTCGAAAATGACGGCCGCTTCGCGCACAGCCTTATGCTCCCGGCCGACGGCATCGAACCAGTTCTGCCGTCCATACGTGTACTCGTCCTTCGGCTCCTCGCCGGCAAAGAGATCGGCAAACCAGTTCGGTCGCTCCCATCCGAGCTTTTCGCCGAAGCAGGCGCCCTGCGCCTTCAGCCGATCGTAAAGCGGCGACTTGCGGCAGGGCCGGCCGCTGGAATGCTCCTCGAAGGGCCAGGCCATGGTGTAATGCTTGCCATAGGCTTCCAGCGTGCGCGTGCGCACCCAATCAGTGTCGAAATGCGGGCGGCCAAAGCGCCTGATATCGACCGGCCAGAGATCGTAAGGCGGCTCGCCCTTGGCAACCCATTCGGCGAGCGCCATGCCGGCACCACCGGCAGATGCGATGCCGAAGGCATTGAAGCCTGCGCCGACGAAGAAATTCCTCAGTTCCGGCGCCTCGCCAAGAATGAAATTGCCATCGGGCGTAAAGCTCTCCGGCCCGCACAGCAGTTGCTTGATGCCGGCCGTCTGCAGCGCCGGCACACGCACCAGCGCCTGCTCCATGATCTGCTCGAAGTGATCGAAATTGCTGTCGAGCAGCGTGTAGTGGAAATCCCTAGGGATGCCATCGAGCGCCCAGGGAATGGGATTGGGCTCATAGCCGCCCATGACCAGCCCGCCGACCTCCTCCTTGTAATAGGTCAGCCGATCCGGATCGCGCAGCGTCGGCAGGTTGGAAGGCACGCCGAAGGATTCGGTGATGAGATATTGATGTTCGACCGAGACGAGCGGAACGTTGACGCCGAAGCGGCCGGCAAAGGTCCGAGTCCACTGCCCTGCACAGACGACGACACGCTCGCATCCGATGCGGCCTTTCTCGGTGATGACGGCACGAATCCGGCCCTTGTCGATCTCCAGATCGAGAACTTCGGTATCCTCAAAGATCGACACACCGTTCATGCGGGCGCCCTTTGCCAGGGCCTGGGTGATATCGGAAGGATTGGCCTGTCCGTCGGTCGGCAGGAAGGCGGCACCGACGAGATCATCGACATCCATCAGCGGCCAGAGGTCCCTCGCCTCCTGCGGCGTCAGCAGGTGCATCTGCAGGCCGAAGGACTGTGCCGTCGTCGCCTGCCGCTTCACCTCGGTCCAGCGCTCCTCGTTGCAGGCAAGGCGCAACCCGCCATTCATCTTCCAGCCGGTGGCAAGCCCCGTCTCCGCCTCGAGTTTCTTGTAGAGATCGACGGAATAACCGAGCATCTGCGTGATGTTGGCGCTGGTGCGCAGCTGGCCGACGAGACCGGCGGCATGGAACGTCGTGCCCGAGGTCAGCTTCTTGCGCTCCAGAAGCACCGTATCGGTGAAGCCGAGCTTGCCGAGATGGTAGGCCGTCGAGCAGCCGATGATGCCGCCGCCGATGACGACGGTCTTTGCTGTAGTCGGCAGTTCCTTCATGACGTCACCTCAAGAATTGCGAAAATCCTGCCAAGCGCGCTCGAACCGCCGCAGATTTTCAGCTGTATAGGAAGAATAATCGAAATCGATGTCGGAATGGATTTCCGACACCATGCTCCACATCGTCTCGCGCAGGAGCGAGGCGCATTTCATCGCCTGATAGCGCCGGCGCAGATCGTCACCGACGGGAGCCTCGAAATAGGCCTCCAGCATCGCCTCTTCCTGCGCTTCCGAGAATTCATTGTTGGAGGCAAGGCCGCCAAGATCGAAAAGCGGCGTGTTGAAGCCGGCATAATCCCAATCGATCAGCCATAGCCGCTTGCCGTCATCGAGGAAATTCGCCGCCAGCAGATCGTTGTGACCGAAGGCGATCTCGAAAGGACCGGCTTCGCGTTCGAGCCGGTCGGCGATCTCGAGAAAGGAATGCAGCAACGGCTTGTGGCGACTGCCGCCAGCCTCCAGGAGAGCCGCATAATCCCGGACCACATGAAAGACCCAGAAGATGGCGGCCGGTCCGCGAAAATGCCTGGCGACGTCCCGATGACAGGACCGGACGAGCGGCACGACCCGGCTCATCATGACTGGATTTCTTATATCATCGGCTGACAGCGGCCTCGCGTCGATATAGTCCAGCACCAATATGCCGGGCTCATGATGGATGACCGCAGGCGAAAGACCGGCGGCATGGGCGGCCCTGCTCGCAGCCACCTCGTTTGCGCGGCTGATGTGATGAACGGGAATGTCCGATCCGAGCCGCACGACGAAGCGGCGGCCATCATTGCCGACCAGATAGTTGCGATTGGTAATGCCGCCCACCAGCGGTTCGATGTCGATCGGCCCGCGCCAGATGCTGAGAGAATGTATCCTGTCTTGCGCCGTCGCAGTCATTCCCCCTCCGGTCCTGCTGCTGAGCATCCATCGGATATCGAAGGTTCCCCACAAACGTAAGGCTGTCAAGAACCGGCCCACAAAATGAAACGAATATTTGGCTTTTTGTTGGAATCGAGCAACCATCTCCAATCGGATGAGCTATGGATATCCTGAAGACTGCGCTTCACCGTAGGTGAGATTTGTCTTAAAAACTCAGGCGCGAAGCAACCGGATAAGGGCTGCGTGCATTAAGGCTTGCGCCAGCAACGGAACCGGCCAGTCGAAAGCCATGCAAGTTTGGGATCAATACCCTCAATAGGATCAGGAACCATGCCGGGCACATCCCAGCCACCGCTGCACTCCAACCATCGCGAGCGCGAAATTCTCGAGGAACTGCGGTTAGCTGGCGGCGCCAGCCGCATCCAGTTCCTGGCCGAACGGCTCGGCGTTTCCGAAGAGACCATCCGCCGCAACATCCGCAGCCTAGAGGCCAACGGCCTCGTGACCAAGGTGCATGGCGGGGTCCATATCAAGGACTCGATGCTCGAGCCGCCGCTACATCTGCGCATGAACGAGAATGCCGAAGCCAAACGGATGATCGCCGCCTCGGTCGCCGCCATGATTGAGGATGGCGATGCCCTCTTCCTCGATGTCGGCTCGACCACCGCCTTCATCGCCGTCGCGCTGCAGAAGCATCAGAACCTCTTCGTCGTCACCAACGCCGTCGCGGTTGCCCATGCGCTCGCGACCCGCAATGGCAATCGCGTCTTCTTTGCCGGCGGCGAACTGCGCGGTCACGATGGCGGCACGTTCGGCATGGAAGCCGCCAATTTCCTGCGGCGCTTCAATGTGCGCCACGCCATCCTCTCGGTCGGCGCCATCAACGCCGCCTCGGGCTTCATGCTGCATGATCTGGAAGAAGCGGAGTATTCGCGGGAGGCGGCTAGCCGCGCCGAAAACCGCATCGTCGTCGCCGATAGCGCCAAATTCGGCCGCAGCGCGCCGATCGTCCTCAGCGAACCTGAGACCTACGACGTACTGGTCACCGACGACACCCCACCGGCCGATATTCGCGCCATGCTGGAGCGCAACGAGATCAAGCTCGTGATCGCCAACCGGCAACGGGACGAACGGCGTAACAGGACCGTCAAATCAGGCACTTAACCTTTGCACATCGCCTCAAGCGTCAGTGCCGCCTTGCTCGCGTGGCGCTCCTTATGGCGTAGCAGCCGGAAGCTCCGGACCGGCAGATCGAATGCCGCCCGAACCAGCAGCCCCTGCCCGAGATAGGCGCTTGCCGCAGCACTGGAAACGGCCGCCGCACTTTGGCCGGCGCAAACTGCCGATAACACTGCCTCATTCGAAGGGAGAACGAGCGCAACCTCGAGTTCACGCGGCGAAGCCCCGAGCCTGGCAACCGCATTCTCGAATTCGGAACGCGTGCCCGACCCCTCTTCCCGCATCACCCAGGATGTGCCGCTTGCAAGGTTGGCGGCGGTGAGCTGCCGACCATCGGCCCAGGGATGATGCGGCGGCACGACGATGACGAGCGCATCCTGTGCAACAATCTTCATCGACAGCGCCGGCGCATCCACTTCGCCCTCGATGAAACCCAGTTCGGCCGCACCGTCGATAACGGCTTCGGTTACGGTTCGCGTATTGCCGATCGTAAGATCGAGTTCGATACCGGGATAGTCGCTATGAAACCGCATCAGCAGGGGCGGCAGCCAGTAGCTGGCGATAGTCTGGCTGGCATAGAGGCTGAGGCGGCCGCGCTGCAGCCCGCCCAGTTCCGAAAGCATGAGTTCGGCTGAGCGCACACGCGCAAGAGTCGCCCTTGCTTCTCCCAGGAAGGATCGGCCCGTCTCCGTCAGCTCGATCCTTCGACCGACGCGATGAAACAGCTCCACGCCGTAATAGGCCTCAAGGTTCTTGATCGCAGAGCTGACGGCGGATGGCGTCAGGTTGATGGCTTCTGCGGCATTGGTCAGATGTTCTCGCTCGGCGACAGCGACGAAGATTGCAAGTTGCTCGAAGGTCATGGGAAATCATTCTAATTTATCGAATGAAACATAGGATAATATTCGATGGATGTCGACATCGGCAGATGAGACTTTCCAGCCGTCACCAAATCACAAGAAACGAATGACGGCACCCCATGTCCATTGCTCAACGCGCAAACGAGATCCTTCCCGGCCTCGCACTCACCTCGGGCGTCGCCCTTCTGGCCTATGCTGCGGAGCATGTTGAGGTGGGCCTCCTTGGTGGCCGGTGGATCGAAAGCCTGGTGCTTGCCATAGCCCTCGGCATCGTCGTCTGCACGATCAAGCCGCTAAAGCCCGCGATGAAGCCAGGCATCGATTTCAGCGCAAAGTTTCTTCTGGAAATCGCCATCGTCCTTCTCGGCGCCTCCATCAGCCTTTCGTCGATCCGCGGCGCCGGCGTCTGGCTGATTGCCGGCATCGCTGTCGTCGTCGTGCTGTCGATCGCGGCCACTTATCTCATCGGCCGGGCGCTCGGCCTGCCGCCGAAGCTCGCAACTTTGATCGCCTGCGGCAATTCGATCTGCGGCAATTCGGCGATCGTGGCCGTTGCACCCGTGATCGAGGCCGACTCGCAGGAGATCGCCGCAGCGCTTGCCTTCACCGCCATCCTCGGTATTGCCGCCGTGTTCCTGTTGCCGCTTTTCTATTTCCACTTCGGCATGAGCGTACCGCAATACGGGACACTTGCTGGACTGACGGTTTATGCCGTGCCGCAGGTATTGGCGGCGACGGCGCCTGTCGGCCTGCTCGCTGTCCAGACCGGCACGCTCGTCAAGCTCGTCCGAGTCCTGATGCTCGGCCCGGTTATCTTCCTGCTCGGCATCCTCACCAAGGCTGAAGCCTCAGGCAACGATGAAAGCAGCGGCCATCACCATTCTCTGGTCCCCTGGTTCATCTGCGGCTTCGTGGGATTGATGGCATTGCGCTCCTTCGAGCTGATCCCCGATGCGCTGGTGGCACCGATGGAAACTGTTTCCGGCATTTTGACCGTCATCGCCATGGCGGCGCTCGGCCTGTCGGTCAACCTCCGCTCCGTCGCCCATGCCGGCGGCCGGGTGATCGCGGCAGCGACGCTATCGCTGTTGATGCTGGGCGCCATCAGCTATGGTCTGATCCTCGCTCTGCAGATTCAGTAGCATGCGCGGCAACGCTGGCGGAAAACCTCCCCGAGCTCGACGCCTCGGCTGATTTCAACAATGCTGCGGTCTCGCTTTCGGAAGAAGGATAGCCGATAGCATAGCCCTGAAGTTCATCGCAGCCGACCTCGGCCAAAACGAGCGCATGATCCTCGGTCTCGACCCCTTCGGCGACCACTTCGACATTCAATGTGCGTGCGATTTCGATGATAGAGCCGACGAGGCGACGCTGCTCCTCGGACACCGTAACCGCCGTCACCAACTGCCGATCTATCTTCAGCCGTTTCGGTTTGAGTTTGACGAGGCCAATCAGCGAAGCATGACCGGAGCCGAAATCGTCGATCTCGATATCGATTCCCATCTCCTTGATGCCGGCGATATTGGCAAGCACCGCCTCGTCGGGTTCATCCAGGAAAATGGTCTCCACCAGCTCGAAGGCGATGGCGTGGCGCGGTATTCTAAGCGCCCTTAATCCGTCGATCAGATCGGGATCGGCAAGTCGGCGACCGGAGATATTGACAGCGATGCGTGGCGGTGAAAGACCCTGCGAAACCCAGGCTGCCCGATCCGCCAGTGCGCGCTTCAGCACGGCCGCATCGATCTCCGCGGTAAATCCATATTCATCGGCGACCTTGAGGAAGGCGACGGGGCTCAGCAATCCCCTTCCCGGATGCCGCCAGCGTGCCAGCGCCTCCAGTCCGACGATGCGGCGGCTCCGCGCATCCACCTGAATCTGATAGAAGGGCTCGATCTGCCGCAGCACCGGCGCCAATCGCAACTCATCGGCCAGGCGTCGTTCTGCATGCAGATCGGACTGGAGCTGCGGCGTGAAGAACTCGACCCGGTTGCGGCCGAGTTTCTTGGCCTGAAAAAGAGCGACATCGGATTCTGCCAGCAGATTGCCTGCGCCGCTCGTCTCGCCTATCGCCACGCCAATGGACGCGCCGATCTTCAGCATCTCGTTGCCGAAACGCCCTTCGCGACGCAATCGGGATAGAATGTCGTCGGCGATCGCTTGAAGCCTTTCGACACTGCCGATATTGACCAGCACGGCCACGAACTCGTCGCCGCCGATGCGGGCGACGATGTCGTTGGCAGTTATCGCTCCGGAAATGCGGGCGGCAGCGCTCTGCAGCGTGGCGTCACCAGCCGCATGACCCCATTTGTCGTTGATCTCCTTGAACCCATCGAGATCGATATGGAGGATCGCAAGAGTCCCGATAGACGCATCGTTGCGCAACTCGGCCAGACGCCGGTCGAAATAGCGGCGGTTTGGAAGGCCTGTGAGATAGTCGTGATCGGCGGCATGTTCTATTCGCGCGCGACTGTGCTCCAATGCAACGGCACGCGCTTCGGCGATCGCTTTTTGACCACTCAGCTCGCGATTGAGCAGGACGTCGGCGGTGACGTCCCATTCCGCGCCGATGAAAGAAGGCGCCCCTTCGGCATCCTCATAATAATGCGCGCGCGAGCGCAGATGACGCACCTCGCCTCCGGGCAGGATGATGCGGAACTGAGAATTATAGAAACCCTTCCTGGCCAACGCGACATCGAAGTCGTGGACGGCCCCTTCGATATCCTCTGGATGCAGCGCGTTCATCCAGACGTCGGAAGAAACCCTGTGCTCATGAAGTCCGGTCCCGTAGAGCTTGTGCATCTGCGAGTCCCAGAGCAGTTCCTGCTCGTTGACATTATGCTGCCAGACGCCGATTTGAGACGCCTCCAGCGCCAGCTCCAGCCTCCTTAAAAGGTCCTGGAACTCTTCTTCGCTTCGTCCTGATGTCGTCTCTGCCAAAGAGCACCACCCCCTTCGGAAACTGAAGAGACTAACTAATCGCAGCCAATTATAGTTGCACTACTCCCTTTCGCTAACTTTAATGGCTGCGCAAGCTACCCAAATTAACAGCAGCACTGCAATCCTTGCCAGCGGCCGGCGCCTGTCAATGGTTGTGCCGCGGCGGATTGGCAGCGATGTCGCGAAAATCGGCGGCGCCATCCAGCACGGCTCCGTCGGAAAGCTGCGTGACCGAACGGCGATAGATGCGCTGCCATGGCGTCGCATCCGGCGGCACCGCCGGAATGCCGTCGCCCTTGCGACGCGCGATCTCCGCCTCGTCCACCAGCATGTCGCAGCGTCGCTGATTGAAATCGATGCGGATGATGTCATCGGTCCTGAGCCAGGCAAGGCCGCCGCCGGCCGCACTTTCCGGCGAGGCATTCAAAATGGAGGGGCTGTCGGCCGTGCCAGATTGGCGCCCGTCGCCGATCGTCGGCAAGCTCTTGATGCCCTTTTTAAGAAGATGATCCGGCGGTTGCATGTTGACAACTTCGGCCGATCCCGGCCAGCCGATCGGCCCGGCGCCGCGAATGACGAGAATGGTCCTTTCGTCGATGCCGAGAGCGGGATCGTTGATGCGCTTGTGATAATCCTCGGAGCCGTCGAAAACGACTGCCCTGCCCTCGAACACGCCTTCATGGCCCGGCTCCTGCAAATAGCGGCTGCGGAACTCCTCTGAGACGACGCTCATCTTCATGATGGCGAAATCGAACAGATTGCCTTTGAGCACCAGGAAGCCGGCGCGCTCCTTCAGCGGCTCGGCGAAGGGACGGATGACCTCGCGATCCGTAGCCGCCCGGCCCTTCAAATTCTCCGCCATCGTCCGGCCTGTCACCGTCGGACAGCTACCATCCAGCTTGCCGGCCTGCAGCAACTCCCACATGATGGCCGGAACGCCGCCGGCGCGATGGAAACGCTCGCCGAGATAGGCGCCTGCCGGCTGGACATTGGCGAGCAGCGGAATGTCGAAGCCGTGCACCTGCCAGTCGTCAGGATAAAGCTCGACGCCGGCGTGCTTGGCCATGGCGGCAAGATGCGGCTGCGCATTGGTCGAGCCGCCGATAGCCGAATTGACCCTTATGGCATTGAGGAAAGCTTCGCGCGTCAGCACGTCCGAAGGCTTGATATCGGCGAGAACCAGCTCGACTGCCCTCCGGCCTGTGCGATAGGCCATCTGGCCGCGCTCGCGATAGGCGCCGGGAATGGCGGCACAACCGGTCAGCGACATGCCGAGCGCTTCCGCCATGGCGTTCATGGTGGACGCTGTTCCCATGGTATTGCAATGGCCGATCGAAGGCGCCGAGGCGAGCGAAGCCTCCATGAATTCTTCCTCGTTGATCTCGCCTGCCGCCAGCTTGCGGCGCGAGCGCCAGATCACCGTGCCGGAGCCGGCAAGCTCGCCTTCGTGCCAACCGTCGAGCATAGGTCCGCCGGAGAGAACGATCGCCGGAATATTGACTGTCGAGGCCGCCATCAATGCCGATGGCGTGGTCTTATCGCAACCGGTCGTCAGCACAACACCATCGAGCGGATAGCCATAGAGTACCTCCACCAGGCCGAGATAGGCGAGATTGCGGTCGAGTGCCGCCGTCGGCCGTTTGCAGTTCTCGAAGATCGGGTGGGTCGGAAACTCGATCGGGATGCCGCCGGCATCGCGAATGCCATCGCGCACGCGCTTGGCGAGATCGAGGTGATGGCGGTTGCAGGGTGTCAGGTCGCTACCGCTCTGGGCGATACCGATGATCGGCTTGCCGGACCGCAATTCCTCCGGCGTGATGCCGTAATTCATGAAGCGCTCGAGATAGAGCGCCGTCATATCGATATGATCCGGATTGTCGAACCAGTCCTGCGAACGCAGACGACGCTTGGATGCACCCTTATCGCTCATCTCTTCCTCAAGCCTTTCCTCGGGCATTCTTGTCTTCCAGATGCTGCAGCAGGCCGCTGTGATCCTGCTCGCCACCGCCGTTTTCGACGAATTCGGCAAACTCTGCTCGAACGGCTTCGGTCAGCGGCAGATGCAGCGACAGGTTCTGCGCCGCCGCCAGCACCGTATCGAGGTCCTTCAGCTGGTTGCGGGCGGTGCCGCCAGGCTCGAAGTTGCGCTCGATCATGCGCTGGCCATGCAGCTCCAGAATCCGGCTTTCGGCGAACCCGCCGCGAATGGCGTCACGAAACGCCTCGCGCGAACCGCCGCCGGCCTCGACCAGCAGCATCGCTTCCGCGACGGCCCCGATGGTCACGGCAACGATCTGCTGATTGCCGAGCTTTGCAAGCTGGCCTGTCCCGCTCGGACCCACACGGGTTACGCGCCCGAGAGGCGCCATAATATCGCGCACGCTGTCGATGACGCCGGCATCGCCCCCAGCCATGATCGCGAGCGTTCCGGCGGCCGCCCCGACCACGCCACCGGAGACCGGCGCATCAATGTGTCGGATACCGCGCTCGGCGAGTTTGAAGGCATGTTCGCGGGCAGCAGCCGGCGATATCGAGCTGTTGTCGATAACGATCGTGCCAGCCTCCAGCACATCGGCCACGCCGCTGCCGAACAGGACTTCGCCGACAGCTCCGCCATTCGTCAGCATTGTGAAAAGCACCGCGGCTCCCCGCGCCGCCTCCACCGCCGTATCTGCGACGGTTGCGCCATCGGCAACCAGAGGTTCCGCCTTGCTGCGATCGCGATTCCAGACGGTCACGGCAAACCCGGCGGCCAGCAGGCGCCGCGCCATCGGCGCACCCATCAATCCCGTGCCGAGAAAGGCGATCTTCCTGCCGCTCATAGACTATCCTCCGAATGCGGCGCACCAGCCCCGAGGCTATATATGCTATCGCCCTTTGGGTCCTTGCGCCAACGGGCCGCTCCTCATGCCCGATGTACGTCAATCAAATCATCCAAGAGCTTGATAAACCTATGGTGCCAGCATGCAAAGAAAATCGGCGGCGTGATCTAAAATTCTTCGACGCTGAATTCGCAATAGGCCGGAAGATATAGAAAAGGCGGGACCTTATGGTCCCGCCCTGGCCTGTTGAGGACTGGAGGTCGGTTCGGCATGGCCCCTATTCGGCGGCGATCGGGAGTACCTCCGCCGAATGTTCGTTGTCATTGTGCGGATGCTGCTTCAGCGGACGGTTGCCAGTCAGCCGGCGGGTCAGCACGTAGAACACCGGCGTCATGAAGATGCCGAAGAAGGTCACGCCGATCATACCGGCAAACACCGCGACACCCATGGCAGCGCGCATTTCGGCACCGGCACCGGTCGAGGTGACCAGCGGCACGACACCCATGATGAAGGCCATGGAGGTCATCAGGATCGGACGCAGGCGCAGGCGGCTGGCTTCGATCGCGGCCTGGACCGGCGTGCGGCCCTCGAATTCCAGCTCGCGGGCGAACTCCACGATCAGGATCGCGTTCTTTGCTGATAGACCGACGAGCACCACCAGGCCGATCTGGGTGAAGATGTTGTTGTCTCCACCCGTGAGCCAGACGCCGGTCAGCGCCGCCAAGACGCCCATCGGCACAATCATGATGATGGCGAGCGGCAAGGCCAAGCTCTCGTATTGGGCGGCCAGCACAAGGAAGACCAGGAGCAGCGCCAGCGGGAAGACGACGACGCTGGAATTGCCGGCCAGGATCTGCTGGTAGGTCAAATCCGTCCATTCGAAGTCTATACCGGGCGGCAACGTCTCATGCAGAATCTTCTCGATCGCTGCCTGTGCCTGGCCTGACGAGAAACCGGGCGCCGGGCCGCCATTGATGTCAGCTGCCAGAAAGCCGTTATAGCGGTTCGTGCGTTCCGGACCCGTCGTGGCATCCACCTTCAGCAGGGCTGAAAGCGGGATCATCTGACCCGATGCCGAACGAACCTTCAACTGGCCGATATCTTCCGGCTGAGCGCGGAACTTGGCATCGGCCTGCACGCGGACGCTGTAAGTGCGGCCGAAGGCGTTGAAGTCGTTCACATAGAGCGAACCGAGATAGATCTGCAGCGCCTGGAAGACGTCGGTGACGGAGACCCCGAGCTGCTCGGCCTTGGCGCGGTCGAGATCGGCAAAGAGCTGCGGCACGTTGATCTGGAAGCTCGAGAAGATGCCGGTGAGTTCCGGTGTCTGGTAGGCTTTGCCGATCACTGCCTTGGCCGCCTGATCGAGCGCCTGGTTACCGAGGCCGGCTCGATCCTCGATCTGCAGCTTGAAGCCGCCTGTCGTACCGAGACCGTTCACCGGCGGTGGCGGGAACATGGCAATGAAGGCATCCTGGATGGCACCGAACTTGTGGTTCAGTGCCATGGCGATCGCCCCGCCCGAAAGGTCGGGCGTCTTGCGCTCGTCGAAGTCCTTCAGCGTTACGAAAACGATGCCCGCGTTCGAGGAATTGGTGAAACCGTTGATCGACAGGCCCGGGAAGGCGATCGCATTGGCGACGCCCGGCTGCTTCAGCGCGATGTCCGTCATGCGCTTGATCACGCTTTCCGTACGATCGAGGCTTGCGGCATCCGGCAACTGTGCGAAGCCGATCAGATACTGCTTGTCCTGCGACGGCACGAAACCGCCTGGAACCGTTGTGAACAGGCTATAGGTCGCTCCCACCAGCGCGAGATAGACCACCATGACGATGCTCTTGCGCGATACCAGGCGGCCGACGCCCTTGCCGTAGTATTTCGAACCGGCTCCGAACGCCCGGTTGAAGCCGCGGAAGAACCAGCCGAAGACCGCGTCCATGATCCGCGTCAACCGATCCTTCGGCGCATGATGGCCCTTCAGGAGCAGGGATGCCAGCGCAGGAGACAGGGTGAGCGAGTTGAAGGCCGAGATGACGGTCGAGATGGCGATCGTCAGCGCGAACTGGCGGTAGAACTGGCCGGACAGGCCGGAGATGAAGGCGAGCGGCACGAAAACCGCGACGAGGACCAGCGCGATCGCGATAATCGGCCCGGAGACTTCCTTCATGGCCTTGTAGGTGGCGTCTCGCGGACTGAGCCCGGCCTCGATATTGCGTTCGACGTTCTCCACCACCACGATCGCGTCGTCCACGACGATACCGATCGCCAGCACCAGGCCGAAGAGGCTGAGCGCGTTGATCGAGAAGCCGAAGACATACATCACCGCAAAGGTGCCGATGATCGACACCGGAACGGCGATCAGCGGGATGATCGAGGCGCGCCATGTCTGGAGGAACAGAATGACGACCAGGACAACGAGCGCGATGGCTTCGAGCAGCGTGTCGATAACCTTCTCGATCGAGGCGCGAACGAATTTCGTCGTGTCGTAGACGATCTCATACTTGACGCCCGCCGGCATGGCCTGCTGCAGCACGTCCATGGTCGAACGCACGTTATTCGCGATCTCGATCGCGTTTGAACCGGGCGCCTGGAGAACCGCGACGGCGACCGCCGGCTTGCCGTCGAGCAGCGAACGCAGCGTATAGTCTTCCGCACCCAGTTCGACGCGAGCGACGTCGCGAAGGCGGGTGATCTCGCCATTGGCGCCCGTCTTGACGATGATGTTGCCGAACTCCTCGGGCGTGCGCAGGCGGCCCTGGGCATTGACGTTGAGCTGCAGATCCACGCCAGGCCGGCTGGGTGAGGCACCGATGATGCCGGCCGCAGCCTGGACGTTCTGGGAGCTGATCGCATTGCTGATGTCGCCGGCGGCAAGATTATGCTCGGCCGCCTTCTGCGGATCGATCCACACGCGCATGGAATAATCGCCGGCGCCGAAGACCTGCACCTGCCCGACGCCTTCGATCCGGGCGAGCCGATCCTTGATGTTTAGGGTCGCATAGTTTCGCAGATAGGTGATGTCGTGATCGGCCCCGTCCGAGACGAGGTTGACGACCATGATGAAGTCGGGCGAGCTCTTGACGGTCGTGATGCCGAGGGCACGGACTTCCGTGGGTAGGCGCGGCTCGGCCTGCGAAACGCGATTCTGCACGAGCTGCTGCGCCTTGTCCGGATCGGTGCCGAGCTTGAAAGTGACGGTCACGTTAAGAACGCCGTCCGATGTCGCCTGGCTGGACATGTAGAGCATGCCCTCGACGCCGTTGATCTGCTCTTCAAGCGGCGTCGCCACCGTTTCGGCGATGACGGTCGGGTTGGCGCCGGGATAGGTGGCGCGCACGACAATCGATGGGGGCACGACCTCTGGATATTCGGAGATCGGCAGCGCTCTGAGGCCGATCAGGCCGGCGACCACGATGAGGACCGAAAGAACACCGGCAAAGACCGGACGGTCGACAAAGAATCTGGAGATGTTCATATCAAAGCCCCCTCTGGGGTGAGAACGGATGCAAAATTCCCGTCCGACGATTTGAGAGCCGCCGGCGGATCATGTGATTTTGGAATGTCGGCCTTCTGCCCACGGGCAGAAGGCGAAGTCTTACTGAGCGGTCGCGACCTTCTCTGCCAACTGCGGCGCGACGACTGCACCGGGACGGATGCGCTGCAGTCCGTTGACGACGATCTTTTCGCCGGCTTTCAGGCCGTTCTCGATTACTCGCTGACCGTCGACCACCGATCCGAGCTGGACCTGCCGGTAATTGACCTTGTTCTCACCATCCACGACGAAGACGAACTTCTTATCCTGGTCGGTGCCGACTGCACGGTCGTCGATGACGATCTTGTTCTCGGCCTTCGGTTGGCCCATGCGAACCCGCACGAACTGGCCGGGAATGAGACGGCCGCCCGGATTGTCGAAGACGGCGCGAACGCTGACGGTGCCGCTCGCCGCATCGACCTCGTTGTCGATCAACTGCAACTTGCCCTTGATCGGCGTGCCGTTGTCGCTTGCCGTACCGATCTGAACCGGGATCTGCTCGACTGGCGGAACGATGCCGCCGGTAGCCGGCAGTTCGGACAGCGCCTGGGTCACGGTCTGTTCGTTGGCACTGAAGCTCGCATAGATCGGGTCGACCGAAACGAGCGTCGTCAGTACAGAAGAGGACGCGCCGGCTGCAACGAGGTTGCCGACGGTGACGGCGATCTTGCCGACGCGGCCAGCGATCGGGGCGCGGACCTGCGTGTAGTCGAGATTGAGCTGCGCTGTCTGCAAGGTTGCTTGCGCGGCCTTCAGATTGGCTTCTGCCGCAGCATAGTTGCTGGCGCGCGTGTCCATATCGCTCTGCGAGATCGTCTTGTTGTCGAAGAGCTTCTGGCCGCGATCCACCTCGACTTTCGTCAGGTTGAGAGTGGCTTTCGCCGCGCCGACCTGCGCCTGAGCCTGGGCGACGGCCGCCTCATAGGGTGCGGGATCGATCGTGACAAGCAGGTCGCCCTGCTTGACCAAGGCGCCCTCGCGGAAATGCACGGACTGGATCGCCCCAGCCACACGCGGCCGGATCTCGACGCGGTCAATGGCTTCGAGCCGGCCGGAGAATTCCTGCCATGACGTGACGTCGCGCGGCTCGACGACGGCAACCGTAACAGGGATAGCCGGCGGTGCCGCCTGGCTCGCCGCCTCGGTTGCCTGAGCGCCGCGCGGCAGCTCCAGATAGAAGGCTGCGCCTGCAACAGCCGCAGCGACACCCATGCCGGCGCCCCACAGGGCCCAGCTCTTACCGTTGGACTTCATGTTAGTCTCTCCTTTGGCCCCGTCTTGGGACACGGGGCCACAAATTCCTATCGTCTCAATAAAATCAGGGGCCGAAGCACCGCGCATCCGCGTGACCACCGCTCCGGTCTCATGCCTTCGACATCGGTCCAATCCGCGCTCATCCCTCGCGGACCGCATACCCTAGTCGATCAAGCCTGCACGTCTTCGACAAAACCCTTGAAACAACAGCAGATATCCTGCTGCCATGAAGGCTTGTCCTTCGACTGCCCGCCATAGAGAGTGGGCCAGCCTGTCCCGGCGGGAAGGACTTGCTGGCGAACACGGACGCCAGCCGCTTTCAGCCGACTGCCGTATTCCATGCTCTCGTCGCGGAGCGGGTCGTCCTCGGCCGTGAGCACCAATGCCGGCGCGAGGCCCGAAAGCCGCGAACAGTATCGAGGCGCTGCATAGGGGTGACAGACACCGCCCAGGAAACCCAGGTAACGGTTCCAACCCTCCGTCCAGCGCTCGCGCATGCCGCTTTCCTCCGCCTGGAGGAAAGATTTCGATCCCATGAAGGGATCAAGCAAAGGCGATATCAGCACCTGTCCGTCCAACGAACCGGGTATCTGATCGCGCGCCTTTAAAGCGACGCCCGCTGCAACATTGCCACCCGATTCCTCTCCGGCGACAAACAGCAGCGATTTTTTCGCTCCGCCCAGCGCAAGCATGTTCCGCTTGTTGCTGAGGTAGGCGAGAAGCCCGTAGGCGCATTCCAGCACCTTCGGAAAAGCATTCTGATTGCAGCTGGTATAATCCGCCGCAACCACGATGGCGCCGGCCTCAGCGAGGCTTGCCGCCACCGGCCTGTTGGTCGCGTGGCAGGTATCGAGAAAGGCGCCGCCGTGCAGATAGAGCACAAGGGGTGCCGCCTTCTTCAAACCTTCACCGTTGTAGATCCGCGCTTCCACCGGCCCCGTTGGCACGTTTTCCAGCACAACATCTTTCCACGGCGCACTCATCGACCCAAATCCCTGTCTGCTCGAGCGAATATGTCCCAATCCAAAAAGCGTTTTACCACGCTTTGCGACCATATTCTCGAAATGCGGTCTTTGGCGCCCCCATGCCGCATTGCAACAACTTACGAAACAACATATTGTTATTCCGCTTCGAGAATAAGTAGCCTATATTCGATCAGACTATTCACAATTACAAACAATCGACCTTTTTTTCATCAGGTCGAGGGACATCATGGAATGGACCAGTTATCAGCAATGCGGGCATTCGCGCGTGTGGTGGAGACGGGCAATTTTACCCGCGCCGCAGCCGCCCTCTCCATGCCGAAAGCGACGGTGACGACGCTCATCCAGTCGCTGGAGGCGCATCTGCACGCGAAACTCCTCAACCGTACGACCCGCCGCGTCATGGTGACGACGGATGGCGCGCTCTATTACGAGCGGGCGATTCAGATCCTCTCCGAGATTGAGGAACTGGACGGCAGCATCAGCAATTCGCAGAGCCTGCCAAGCGGCCGCCTGCGCGTGGAAATGGCCGGCGCCTTCGCCGAAAAGATCGTCATGCCGGCGCTTTGCGATTTCCACCAGCGCTATCCGGATATTCATATAGACCTCGGCGTCGGCGACCGATTGGTCGACTATCTGGCCGAGAATGTCGATTGCGCATTGCGTGCCGGCATGCCGAGCGACCAGTCGCTGATCGCCCGTCGTGTCGGCGAGATCCATCTCGTCACCTGCGCCGCTCCGCTTTACATCGAGAAGCACGGCATCCCGGAACGGCCGGAGGAGCTGGAAACCAGTCACTACGCGGTCAGCTATTTCCGTGCGCAAACCGGCCGCACGATTCCTTTCCTCTTCGAGCGCGGCAACGAGTCACTAGAAATCACTCCGCGCTACATCCTCTCGGTCAATGACAGCCGCAGCTATTTGCAAGCAGCCATGACCGGTCTCGGCATCGCGCAGGTTCCAAGCTTCATGGCGCGAGACGCCCTTGCCAAGGGCGACCTCGTGCCGGTCCTCTCCGGCTGGACCAGGCCGACATTGCCCATGCACATCGTTTATCCGCCCAACCGGCATCTGAGCAACAAGGTGCGCGTTTTCGTCGACTGGCTGGCGAAGCTGCTGGCAACCTCGCGGGTCGGCGAAGCTTGAGAGGCAGACCACCTTCTTCTCTCTGTCGGAAGAAGGTGGCGCCGATTGCGAACAATCAGTTCCAGGAAGCACCTGCCTGCTGACGAACCGTCGAGTTCAGCCGGTTCCAGACATTGTCGATCGCAATTGCGACGATGAGGGCAGAGAGCGCCTTTTCGTCGTAGTGTCTTGCGACCTCTTTCCAGATTTCATCGGTGACTGCATCCGGCCGGTCGGCAAGCCGGGTGGCCGCTTCTCCGAGCGCCAGAGCTGCGCGTTCGGCATCGGAAAAGTAAGGCATTTCGCGCCAGGCGGAGACGCCGACGATGCGCTCCATGGTCTCGCCATCTTTCTGCAGCTTGCGAAAGCCCATGTCGGTGCAGACGCTGCAGCCATTGATCTGGCTGACCCGCAGATGCACGAGATCCATGATGTTTTCCGACAAGCCGCGATCTTTAATCGAATTGCTGACGGCCAAGAGCGCCTGCAGCGTTTCGGGCAGAACGAGGACTGGGTTCTTCATACGAGCTTGCATAATTCTTTCCTCTGGTTGTGAGAGCCTTGTTGCGGCTCATCTCCCGACGATGCATTTTCCCGCCGATCCGATGTCACACCGGCCGGATTTCGTTCGTCATGGGTATGACGGAGCAGAATGAGGAGATGTGACCGATGGACGAAAAAAAGTGGCAGGCCGAAAAATTCGAAGCGAACCGGCCGCATCTGCGCGCCGTCGCCTATCGTATGCTCGGCTCACGCATCGAGGCGGAAGATGCAGTGCAGGAAGCGTGGCTGCGCCTGATGAGGAGCGGTACGTCCGACGTCGAAAATCTGAGCGGCTGGCTGACGACGGTCACGGCGCGTATCTGCCTCGATCTGCTGCGAGCTCGCAAATCCCGTCGCGAGGAGCCGCTAACCATTCACATTCCCGAGCCGATGGTGGTGCATGAGGCTGGTAATGGCACCGACCCGGAACAGGATGCTTTGCTGGCGGACTCCGTCGGCCTCGCCCTTTTGGTCGTGTTGGAAAAGCTGAACCCGGCCGAACGGCTTGCCTTCGTCCTGCACGATATGTTCGACGTCCCTTTCGATGACATTGCTCCGATTCTGGGGCGCACGACGATCGCCACGCGCCAGCTTGCGAGCCGAGCCCGTCGCCGCGTGCAGGATACACCGTCAACGATAGAAGCCGATCTCACCCGCCAGCGCCATGTCGTCGACGCCTTTTTCACAGCCTCGCGTGATGGCGACCTGCAGGCGCTGCTCGCCGTCCTCGATCCTCAAGCCGTCTTCCGGCCGGATGCCGTTGCCGCCCGCATGGGGGCGGCCGGCGAAATCCGCGGGCGCGTGGACGTAGCCAAGACCTTCCAGGGCCGTGCGCGAGGAGCTCGGCTGGCGGTCATCAACGGCGCGGTAGGTGCCATCGTTGTCATCGATGGACAACTGCGCATCGCCCTGCGTTGCACCTTCAATGCAGATGGCGTGATTAACGTCATCGACGCGATGGCCGATCCGGAAGAACTGCGCAAGCTGGAGATCGTTTTGATTGAAACCTGAAATTAGCGCATCTGCGTCGGGCTCGTGCCCGTCAGCCGGCGGAACATCGCGATGAAGGCCGATGCATTGCTGTAGCCCAACTGCGCTGCAATCCGATGCACGGGCTCGCCGGCCTCGATCATCGACAGCGCGGCAACGAGCTTCAGTCGCTGCCGCCACTCGTTGAAAGAGAGGCCTAGATCCTCCTGGCACCGGCGCGACAGCGTGCGCTCGGTCGTCCCCATCCTGCGCGCCCATTCCGCTAGGGAGTGCCGGTCGCCTGGATTGGCCTGTAATGCGCTTAACACCGGCCCGAGCAAGGGGTCGTCGGAAAACGGCAGATAGCTCTCGCAGCGCGGCGCCAGACGAATCTGGTCGATCAGCACCTGCGCCAGCCTGAGATCTTCGGCCGTTTCCGGTATGGTGATATCCCGTGCAGCGAAATCCGCAAGGATCGCCTTCAACAGCGGGCTGATGCTGACCGTGGAAGGTTTGTCCGGCAGATCGGCGCACAGGGCGCGTTCGACATAGACGGTCACATAGCGCAGATCATGCTGATTATGGGCGCCGTGCATCGTGTCCGGCGGCAGCCAGATGGCATAATGCGGCGGCGACAGATAACGCGCGCCCTCGATATCGAACTCGCAGACGCCGATAAGCGCATAATTGAGCTCGCCCCAGGGCTGGCTCTTTTTGGGGAAAACCGTACCCGCCCCATAATTCTCGGTTCGGAAGGAAACCGGATTCGGCGGGTCGCCCTCGATGCGTGGAGACCTGCTGGACATGTCCTCATTTCACTACTACTTGTCTCAATCTCGTTATATACCGGAATTCTGACAAGCGGTAGAAGAGCTTCGGGACGGCAAACCCTATCCGCCCTCCTTTGTTTCGCCCGAAACCAAAAGACGCAGAGACCATTCACATGAGCACCGAGCAGAATGCTTCCGCATCCATAATCAGCACCGCCGGGCTCGCGCCGCTGCTGACGGTGTTCATCTGGTCCGGCAATACCGTTGTCACCAAGGTATCCGCCGGCGTGATATCTCCAGGTTCCATCTCTTTCTATCGCTGGCTGCTCGCTTTCCTCGTCCTCCTGCCCTTCGTTGGCCGGGCGGCATGGCGCAACCGCGCGCTACTGCGCGAGTGCTGGCTGAAGCTTGCCGTTCTCGGTGCGCTCGGCATGGTGATCTACCAGAGCCTCGCCTATGAGGCAGCCAAGACCACCTCCGCCGTCAACATGGGCGTCATCGTTGCTCTGATGCCGTTGCTGTCGACCTTTTTCGCAAGCCTGCTGGCCGCTGAGAAACCGACTGCGGCGAGCATCGCAGGCGGGGCCATCTCGCTGATCGGACTCATCTATTTGACCTCGCAGGGTGATCCGATGCGCCTTGCTAATGGCGGCTTCCATATCGGCGATGGGCTGATGATTATCGCCGTTCTCTCAAATGCGCTTTATGGCGTGATGTTGAAGCGTTGGGCGATGCCGTTTCCGATGTGGCAGCAGCTTTTCTGGCAGATCGGCTTTTCAACCCTGTTGCTGATCCCGATTTTCCTGATGGGCGATATCTCGCCGATCACCACGGCCAACGTGCCATTGATCCTCTATGCCGCGATCCCGACCTCCCTTATCGCGCCTCTCTGCTGGATGATCGGCATTCAGAGGCTCGGAGCAGGCCGGACGTCGCTGCTGATCAATCTCCTGCCAATCGTCGTTGCAGCGCTGGCCTGGGCGCTGCTTGGAGAACAACTGTATTCCTATCACGCTATCGGCGGGGCACTCGCCCTCATCGGTGTTGGGCTCGGCTTACACAAGCCTCGGGCGAAGAATGATCCGGCCGATGACGAAAGCTGGGAGGCCGAGGAAGCCTGACGGCCGCTCCGAGAGGCCCCTTTCCTTTCGCCTGTCCTTCGTTCTACCATGAACGAGTCCCGAGAAGCGGAGAGGAAACAAGCGTGCGCATTGCCCTGGAACCGGTGTCCTCCAGAACTACGATCCAGGAGAGCGTCTATCAGCAGCTGCGAAACGCGCTCATGGCGGGCAATTTCGATCCCGGCCAGACGCTGACCATCGCCTCGCTCGCAGAAACCTTCGGCACCAGCAATATGCCGGTACGCGAAGCCCTGCGCCGGCTGGCGGCCGAAAATGCGCTTGAAGTTGCCGCCAACGGCTCGGCCCGCATCCCCATCGTCACGCTTGCCCGCCTGGACGATCTCTGCCGCGCCCGCATCGCCGTGGAAGGGCTCGCCGCCGAGCTTGGCATCCCGAACCTGACCCCGACAGATATCGCCGCACTGGAGCGCATCGCCGGCGAGCAGCATGTGATCGGCCTCGGCGCCAACGTCTACGACCTGATGGCCAAGAATCAGCAGTTCCACTTCACTATCTACCGCGCCTCTGGCTCCGAGGTACTCCTGCAGCTGATCGAGACCTTATGGCTGCGTTTCGGCCCCTATATGCGCATGCTCTCCGCCTCCGTCGAACCTTTGATGCGCAGCGGCGAGCTTGACCCTGCCGGCGAGCATGTTGCGATCGTCAAGGCGTTGAAGGCGGGAGACTTCGCCGCAGCTCGCGACGGCGTCGTCGCGGATATCAAGCGCACCCACGAAATCCTGCAGGATTATTGCCCGGCCACGCAGGACGAGCCGCGCAAAGGCTCCGGCGCCGGCCGTCGCTAAGCTTGCCAGAAGAGATCCAGAAATTTGGTTGAACCTTAAAGTATTTTGTGATCAAATGATCAAAACTGAGGTTCCAATTCCAACATCGAGAGCGAGATCCCCATGAGCTCCGCCGCTTCCGCATCGCAATTCGCCGGCCACAACAGTTTCCCGGTCGACGAAGTTCGTGCCATGTTCCCAGCCATCCGGAAGGCGGGCGATTTCGTCTTTCTCGACAATGCGGGCGGCGCGCAGGTGCCGCAGTCTGTCGTCGATGCTGTTGCCAATCACCTCATCGATTTCAACGTCCAGCGCATGGCGAAATACCAGCACAGCCAAGGTGTCGACCGCAATCTGGAAGAAGCCCGCGAAAGCGTCGCCATGCTGGTCAACGCCTATCGCCCGGAAGAAATCTCCTTCGGCCAGAACGCAACCTCCTTCATCCGCCTTGTCAGCCTCGGCATTGCCAAGCTGCTCGGCGAGCGCAACGAGATCGTCGTCACCGACATGGATCATGATGCGAACATCGCCACGTGGATGGCGCTGGAAGCCGATGGCGCGAAAATCGTCTGGTGGCGCATGCGCGAAGACGGCACGCTGCATGTGGAGGACCTGAAGCCGCTGCTGAACGATAAGACCCGCCTCGTCGCCTGCACCGTCACCGCGCATTCGATTGGCACGATCGTCGATGTCGCTAGCGTCTGCAAACTGGCGCAGGCGGCCGGCGCCGAAACCTTCCTCGATTGCGTCCATTACGGCCCGCATGGCCTGATCGACGTGCAGGCCTGGGGCTGCGACTATCTCGTCTGCTCCGGCTACAAGAATTTCTCGCCGCATATGGGCTTCCTCTGGGGCCGCTACGACGCGCTGGTCAGATTGCCGACATTCAAGGAAGACTTCATTCCGGACGTACCTCCCTACAAGATCGAAGTCGGCACCTTCACCTATGAGAACGTCGCCGGCATGAATGCCGCGGTCAAATATCTCGAAGGCCTTGGCCGCCGCTTCCTGCCGACCGGTGACCATAGCCGCCGTGAGGCGCTCGCCGCCGCCATGGGCGCAATCCGCCAATACGAACTGATGCTGTCGCGCGAAATGATCGCGGTGCTGAAACGCCACGGCGCCACCATCTACGGCATCTCCGACGAGAGCCGCCTCGAGCAGCGCGTTCCCACGATCTGCTTCAACATGCCAGGCATCACGCCACAGGAATTTGCCGACGAAATGGGCAAGCAACGCATTGGCCTACGCGACGGCCACATGTTTGCGCCGCGCTTGATGAAGCGCCTCGGCCTTTCCATGGAAACAGGTGCCATCCGCGTGTCGTTGGTGCATTATAACAAGGTCGAAGAGATCGCCCGGTTCGACGCGGTCCTGACCGAGATCATGGCGCGGCGCAAGTAAGCCGTGCCTGTGAGCGGTGGCGGCGCCCGAACAACTCCGCCACCGCAATGCCTCCGTGCCGGTGTTTCGATCGGCACGGAAAGCTGTTTTGAACGCAGAGCAGATTGCCCTGTATCTTTCGGTCTATCCCTTGTTGAGACGACCGCTGAAATATGAGGATGCCGATGAGCGATTTCCGCCGGAACTGTATCGAGCAGACGCTGCTAATTGGTACGTTTGCGGCTATTCCGCATCCGGTCGCTATCGAAGTCACGGCAGCCTCGGGCGTCGATTTCCTCTGCATCGACTGGGAGCATTCGCAGATCAGCCGCGAGCGCATCGAGGATCTGATCCGCGCCGCCGATGTCCATCGGGTTCCCGCCATGGTCCGCGTGCCCGGCCATGCGGCTGAGGATATCGCAACCGTCCTGGATGCCGGCGCAGCGGGCGTTCTCATACCGCGCGTTTCGACAGCGGAGCAGGCGCGCGCCGCCGTTAAGGGTACCCGCTATCCGCCGCTCGGTGCGCGTGGCGTCGGCCCCGGCCGCGCCGCCGCCTATGGCTACCGCATCCCGGATTATCTGGCCAAGGCCAACGAAGAGCTGGTGCTTGCCATCCAAGTCGAAACGGCCGAGGGGCTTGCCAATATCGCCGAGATCGCCGCCGTCAATGGCGTCGATCTGATCTTCATCGGTCCCGGCGATCTCTCCGTTTCGATTGACGCCATGGGACCGGCCGGCAAGGACAGGCTCGATGCGGCGATCAGAACCATCACGCAGGCGGCTCTGTCCGCCGGTCGAGCGGTCGGTATCTTTCGACCTTCGACAGACGATGTCGGCGCATGGTCGGAAGCCGGCATCAGCTTCTTCATACTGGCAAGCGATACGATGTTTCTGGGCGCCAGCCTGGCTGCCGGCGTCGACGCCGCAAAACAAAGCAAGTATGCGCCAGATAACAAGGAAAGCTGATTTCTATCAGTGCGTTACCATTTCAACGGGCAAAGCGAAATTGAGCAGGAAGGTAGACTTTTTAAGCTTAAAATTTGTCCTTGAAATGCAGTTGTTTTTGGATAACCATTCGAAATCGAGGGGTTGCAAAAGCGAAAGCTCCCACAGCCGTCTGAACCCTCCAATACAGAATTCCCAGGGGAAATTTCTTGTCTCTATCGCAGCATAACCTGCCGAACGCGATGACAGGCCGCGATGCTTTCGAAGGCATTCGCGCCCAGATCCGTGACATGCGCACCGACAACATTGCCGTGCTTGCCAAGCGCGCCCGCGAACTCGGCGGCGTCATTCCGCTCTGGTTCGGCGAAGGCGATATCGTGACGCCGGGGTTCATCCGCGATGCTGCGAAGAAAGCGCTCGACGACGGCGCGACCTTCTATGTCCCGAATATGCGTGGCCTGGCGACGCTGAACGAGGCACTGTCCGACTATCAGACGCATTGGCACGGCCGCCCCATCCCGATCGAGCGCACGACGGTTGCCCCCGGCGGCATGCAGGCGCTCTACATGGCGCTCGAGCTGCTCGTCGATGTCGGCACCAATGTCGTCTATGTCGCCCCGCAATGGCCGAACATCCATAACGCCATCCATCTGATCGGCGGCGAGCCGCGCGCCGTGTCGCTCGACTTCGATACCGATTGGCGCCTCGATCTCGACAAGCTTTTCGCCCGCTGCGATGCCCGCACCCGCGCCATCTTCCTGTCGACGCCATCCAATCCGACGGGCTGGACAGCTTCGCGCGAGGAGATGCAGGCGCTGCTGGATTTCAGCCGCCGCACCGGCATCTGGATCATCTCCGACGAGGTCTATGCCCGCCTCTATTTCGATGGCGACATCGCCCCTTCGATCTTGCAGGTGGCCGAGGACGGTGATCGCGTCATCGCGATCAACAGCTTCTCGAAAGCCTGGGCGATGACCGGCTGGCGCGTCGGCTGGCTGACGCACCCGTCTGCCGTTGCCGACCAGCTCGGCGCCATGACGCAGTATATCAACAGCGGCACCTCCGCCATGGCTCAGGCCGGTGCGGCAGCTGCGCTGCGTGAAGGCGAGCCGCTGGTTTCAGAAATCCGCGGGCGCATCAAGGCCGGCCTTGATCTGGCCTATGAGAAGCTGCCGAAGATACCGGATATCATCTTGCCGGAAAAGCCGCGCGGCGGCATGTATGCCTTCTTCGCGCTGCAGGGCGAGCCCGATGCGACGGCGCTGTGCGAGCGTATTCTTGAAACGGCCCGCGTCGGCTTGGCGCCCGGATACCATTTCGGAGAATCGTCGCGCGCCTTCCTGCGCATGTGCACCTTCCGCGAGACCGAACAGATGCGCATCGCGCTCGATCGCATGGTCAATGCGATGACATGAGACGGCCGCCGGTCGGGCGGACGGAATACCCCGCGGGTGAGAGGAAAAGCCCGCGGCCATAACCAGAGGGAGACTAAAAATGTCCATGACTCGTCGCAGTCTGCTGATCCTGGCGACCGCCGTCGGCCTCGCCGGCGGAAGCCATTTTGCCTACGCCGCCGATGTGCTGAACGTCGGTTCTTACCCCAACAACCCGCCCTTCGAGTACAAGACTGCCAGCGGCGGCTTCGAAGGCTTCGAGGTCGACATCGTCAACGAAGCCGCCAAGCGCGCCGGCATGACCACGAACATCGCCGATTATGGTTTCCAGGCCCTATTTGCCGCAACCAGTTCCAAGCGCATCGACGTGGCGATCTCGTCCATCACGATTACGCCGGAACGCCTGAAGTCCCAGTCCTTCACACAGCCCTATTACGACTCCGACATGGGCGTCGCCACGAAGGAAGGCAGCAAAATCAAATCGCTTGCCGATCTCAAGGGCGTGGTCGTCGGCGTGCTATCGGGTTCGACAGGTGAAAAATGGGCCAACGACAACAAGGCCGCTCAGGGCTTTGCCGACGTCAAGGGCTACAATTCGCAGCAGGACATGTTCCTCGATCTCGGCGCCGGCCGCATCGATGCCGTCGTCAGCGACATTCCCGGCATGCAGTATCTCTTCGTCAAGACCAAGGGCTTCGCCATCAAGGATCGCATCAAGACCGGCGAGCAGTACGGATTAATGATGACCAAGGATTCGCCACTCATCGCCAAGATCAACGATGCGATCACCGCGATGAAGAAGGATGGCACGCTGGAAAAGATCCACGAGAAGTGGTTCGGCGGCAAGGCACCGGCAGGCTCCTCCACCGTCACCGAACTGCCTATCCCCAAGGCGTGATCAAAAGATCATTATTGAAATGAACTGCGCCGGTCACAACGACCGGCGCGGATGCAGGAAACCTCGTCTTCGTTTCGCACGCGGGAGTGCCAATGTCTTTCGTCGACACCTTCCTCAATTCCGACGTCATGATCTCGGCGTTCCCGCAGTTGATGCGCGGGCTTTGGATGACCATCGCGCTCGGCGTGGTCAGCATCCTGATCGGCGTCACCGGCGGGCTCATCATCAGCCTGATCCGCCTCTATGCCCCGAAACCTTTGCAACTCCTGACAGTCGCCTATATCGACATCATGCGCGCCATGCCCATGCTGGTCGTGCTGATCCTGATCTATTACGCGCTCCCCTTCGTCGGCATCAGCTTTTCGGCCTGGTGGTCGGCGATCCTCGGCTTCTCCATCGTGCTGGCCGCCTACTCGGCCGAAGTCTTCCGCTCGGGCATCGAAAGCGTGCCGCGCGGCCAATTCGAAGCGGCCGCCGCCCTCGGCATCCCCTTCCTGATCACGCTCTACAAGGTGGTGCTGCCGCAGGCGGTCCGCATCGTCATCCCGCCGACCACGAGCAATTGCGTCTCGATGTTCAAGGATACGTCGCTCGCCTCGACCGTGGCGCTACCTGAATTGCTCAAGGAGGGACAGAACGCTCAAGGCTTCTATGCCAATCCCTCGCCGCTGATCATGGCAGCGTTGATCTACATCATCCTGCTCTGGCCGATGGTCCGCCTCGTCAGCGTGCTCGAGAAGAAGTTCAAGAACGAGCGGGCACGGTAGGCGAGCCGATCAATCAAAATCCGTGCCTGAAAGATGGTTGCTGACCGATAACTTCACCTCGCCGATATCTCGCCACAGCTCGCTGACGATCGCAGGCTCGACATCCGCCATCATGTCGCGCAGCCAGCCTTCGTGGGCGGCGGCCATGGCGCTGAACTGGGTCTCGCCCTTCGCCGTGAGCTTCGCAACCGTCACGCGCCGGTCGCCGTCGGGCGTCACGCGCAGCACGAGGCCATCCGCCTCCAGCCGCTCGACCAGCCCGGTGACATTGCCGTTGGTGACCATGGTGCGCTTCGAAAGCTCCCCGAGCCGCAGACCCTCGCGCTCGCGATAGAGCTGCGCCATCAGGTCGAATTGCGGCAAGGTCGCCCCAAACTCGTTGCGCAGCCGGCGGCGGATTTCCTGCGAGATCAACTTGGTCGTCGACAGCATGCGCAGCCAGAGCCGCAGTTCAAGCTTTTTGCCTTCCTGCGTCCCCTGAACGATGATCTCCAGATCAACGCTTGCACTCTCGGACTCTGTCATAACGTCGCCTCGGCCTATCATTCCGCATTATCAATCTAAGCGATCTAGGGGACGATATTTGAAATGTCAAAGGTTTGGCCGTCAAGTCGCATAACTGTCACTTTGCCAGCATTTTCCCCAGCATGAAACCGGAACCTGCACCCGTTCCCGCACCCGGCCATGTCGAGGCGCCGCACATGTACAGCGATGTCACGGGCGTCCTGTATTTCGAATAGCCGGCAACGGGTCGGAACAGGAAATTCTGGTCGAGGTGATGGCTGCCCGAGAGATTGTCGCCGCCGATGAGATTCGGGTTCTCGCGTTCGAGATCGACGGGCGAAAAGACCGAGCGGCCGAGTATCTTGCCACGCAAGCCTGGCGCATAGCGCTCGACGATATCGAGGACGCGCTCGGCATAGGCATCCTTGATCTCATCCCAGCCTGTGCCGGAAATCTCACCCGCGGCGTCTCCACGGAATTCTGCAGGCAGCACGCGCACCTGTATCCAGAGCACATGCTGCCCGGCCGGCGCGCGCGACGGATCGATGGCCGTAGGCTGCCCGACCACCAAGGCGGGCTCGGCCGGCAGAAGTCCGCCCATCGCCTCGGCATAGACACGCGACATCATTTCGAGATCCGGCGCGATATGCACATAGGCAAAACTCTGCAGCGCCTTGCCCGCGGCCCAATCCGGAAGGCCCGACAGCGCCAGATGGATCATCATCGTGCCAGGCCCCGCTCGGAAGCGTAACACCTTGCCGTCGAACTCCTCGCGCGCCGGATCCTGTTCCAGAAGCTTGCCGAACAGGATCTGCGGATGGACATTGGCTATGACGGCCCGCTTCGCCTCGTAACGGCGCCCATCGGCCAGCACGACACCCGTCGCTTTACCGCCTGCCGTGACGATCTTGTCGACGCGCGTGCCGAGCATCAGCTCGCCGCCCTTGCTCTTTAGCACGGCAGCCATCGCCTTGATGATCGTATCCGCTCCGCCCTTGCCGATCACCATCCCGAATGCCTGATTGGCCATGGATTCGAGATAGGGAAACAGTGCGCCGCCGGCGACATCGGGCGCAAAGTCGAGATGCAACCCCCAGGCCGCCATCATCGCCTTGAGTTTGGTATTCTGGAAACGGGCATCGAGGAAATCGCGCGGCGAGGCAAAGAGCATGCGCGCGGTATCATAAATCCAGCTCATCCCTTTTTCGCGCCAAGCCTTCCAGACGACCCTGGCTGCGGCCATGGACGGCATGGGCGAGCCGAGCAGGCCGAAAATATGCGGGGCATCCGCACTGAACGTAGAGAGCATATTGCGCCAGGCTGCAGCATCCTGCGGCGAGATATCGGCGATGGCTCCCGCGGTCTTTTCCAGATCGGTGCTGACGCCGAGATAGGTGTTGTCGCGAAACACGCTAGCGAAACAATCCGCTGCAGGTATGAAGTCCAGCCCTTCGGCCGAAAGCTCGTTCTTATACTGCGCAAAAAAGGCCGAGCCGGCGAACATGGAGAGATTCATGGCACAAAGATCATGCCGGAAGCCGGGCAGCGTCACTTCACGGGTCTTGACGGCACCGCCGGGCTCCGCATTGCCCTCGATGACGGCGACTTTCCAGCCCCTGGAAGCCAAATGCACTGCCGCCGCCAGACCATTGTGACCGGCCCCCACTATGATCGCATCATAGCTCATCGCTTGCCCCTTTTTGGTTTGTGATTATTATTATCACATGCATACATTTTGAGTTTTAAGCTTCAAGTATCTATTGACGCGAGTCGCAAGAGACAAAAGCAACCAGTGATGGCGTTTGGCCGAATTACCTGGAAGAATTCCGTTTCACTTCAGCAGTTTACAAACTCATGGCGACCGCCGATCCTAGACCAAAATTGGCTCCGTGAACCCAGCGGAATGCTTGCAATATCATATATTGTGACATAGGCTCCCCTTATTTCGCCGCCGCGCGGAGCCGGTGCCAGGAGGAAAGGCACCCCACGCCTGGCGATACCGACTTCATGCCTGATCCTGAACAAAAGATCCACAAAAGGCTTCTTTGCATGGATCATGCAACAACAAGGGGAACGCAAAAATATGACAGCCACCACACTCGCCAGCCTAGCCTCGGCCCTGCTTTCGGGCTCCGTCAAGGTCGTCGATCTCACCGCGCCGCTCGGTCCGGATACTCCGGTGCTCTACCTGCCGCCACAGTTCGGCAAGAACACGCCGAACGTCAAGGTCCATACGATCTCGGAATACAATCAGGACGGTCCCTTCTGGGCCTGGAACTGGCTGGAGCTCGGCGAGCATACCGGCACGCATTTCGATGCGCCCTGCCACTGGATCACCGGCAAGGACCATCCGAACAACACGACGGACACCATTCCGCCGCAGAATTTTGTGGCGCCGGTCAATGTCATCGACCGCTCCAAGGAAGCCGCCGCCAATCCCGATTATCTGCTGACGGTCGAGAGCATCAAGGAATGGGAAGCCCAGAACGGCGCGATCGAAGCCGGCAGCTGGGTACTGCTGCGTACCGACTGGTACAAGCGTAACGGCTCGACCGAGACCTTCCTGAATGCCGATGAAAACGGCCCGCATTCCCCCGGTCCGACGGCCGAAGCGATCGAATATCTGCTCACCAAGGGCATTATCGGCTGGGGCCAGGAGACCATCGGCACCGATGCCGGTTCCGCCGGAGGCATGAACCCGCCCTTCCCGGCGCACAACCTCATGCACAAGGCCAATCGCTATGGCCTCGCCAGCCTTTCGAACCTCGACCAGCTTCCGGCCAAGGGCGCCGTGCTGATCGCCGCGCCTTTGAAGTTCGTCAAGGGCACCGGTTCGCCGGTTCGCGCACTGGCATTGATTGCATGATAGGCTGGAAAGGCGGGAGCCTGGGGCAGGCTCTTCCTTTCCGTTCATCTTGCCAGTGAGGGGCGGCAGCAATGGGCGATCATGACTACATCATCGTCGGCAGTGGCATAAATGCGCTCGTCGCAGCCGCCATGCTCGGCAAAAAGGGCCACAAGGTTCTTGTCCTTGAGCGCAACGACCGCATCGGCGGCTGCCTGCGCACCGATGAGATCACCGAGCCCGGCTTCATCCACGACGTCATGGCAACGACCATGGTGCTGTTCCTCACCTCGCCGGCCTATGGCGCCATCGGCAAGGATCTCGAGGCACGAGGCCTGGAATTCGCCCATGCTGACCTCCCAACGGGCGTACTCAGGCCTGACGGTTCGCATGTGGTCTTTTCGAAGGACCGGCGGCGCAATATCGCCACCTTCGATGAACTGTCGCTCGGTGATGGGCAGACCTTCTCGCGTGAAATGGATGCGCTGACCGCAGATGCACCATTCCTGTTTTCGCTGCTCGGCGGTGCATTGTGGTCGGGATCGATGCTCAAAACCATCGGCAAGCAGGGCTGGAATCGTGGCTTGCGCAAGCTCGCTGCCTGGTTTGGCGATGCTTTGACGCCGGCACGCGGCTATCTCGAAACCAGCTACAGGTCCGAGGATATCCATGCGCTCTGGGCGCCGTGGGTGCTTCATTGCGGCCTCGGGCCCGAAAGCGCCTATTCCGCCGAAATGCTGAAGGTGATCGGCTTTGCATTGGAATTGGGTGGCGCGCCGATCGTCAAGGGTGGCGCCGAAAAACTGCTGACGGCCTTCGAACGGCTGATCATCGACAACGGTGGCGAGATTCGCGTGAGTGCCGATGTCGAGGCTATCATTCCGGACGCCAATCGCAATGCCGATGGCATACGTCTTGCGAATGGCGACACCTTGAGAGCAAAGGCCGGCGTGATCTGCTCGGTCACACCCAACCAGCTTTACGAGCGGCTGATGAAGGATTGGCCGGATCCGCTGCCGCCGGAGGTCAAATCAGGCGTTGCCAGCTACCGCTACGGCAAGGGCGATATGCAGATCCACTATGCGCTTTCCGAGCCGCCGCGCTGGAAGGCCAATGCCGAGCTCGGCAAGGTGGCGCTGCTGCACCTCACCCCCGGCCTCGACGGCGTCTCGCGCGCCGCCAACGAATGTGAGCGCGGGCTTCTGCCGGCCGAACCGACGGTCTGCGTCGGGCAGCCTGTCGCGCTCGATCCCAGCCGCGCACCGGAAGGAAAGTCGATCCTCTGGCTGCAGCTTCCCGAAGCGCCGCGCCATATCAAGGGAGATGCCGCCGGCGAAATCGAAACGCCAAGGGACGGCCGCTGGACGGAAGAGGTGCGCGAGCGCTATGCCGACCGCATTGAGGCGCTTCTATCCAGCCATATCGAGAACTTCTCCGGCATAAAACTCGCGCGCCGCGCCTATTCTCCTGGCGATCTGGAGGCGATGAATATGAACCTTGTCGGCGGCGATCCTTACGGCGGCTATTGCGGCATCGACCAGCTTTTCATCTGGCGTCCTTTCAAGTCATCTGTTAACCACCGCACCCACATATCGGGCCTCTACCACATCGGCGCTTCGGCGCATCCCGGTGCGGGCCTTGGTGGGGGCTCCGGCTTCCTGCTCGCATCATCGCTGAAGTAACACGTTTCCGGAGGAGGAGTTTCGTCGATGGAGGAACGGTTTTCAGGCACCATTTTGAGGCGCAAGCGGGATGAGAACGCGAAGCGCCCGACCATGGGCGAAATCGGCCTCAATCACTTCGCACCCTATTTGATGAACCGGCTGATGGCGCGCTGGAACGCCAATCTTTCGGAAGAGTTGCGCGAATACGACATGACGACCGCCAAGATGCGCGCGCTTGCCGTCCTCAGCGTCTCCTCCAGCGTCACCATCAACGAGCTCTCCGTCTTCGCCGTGACCGAGCAATCGACGATGAGCCGCACCCTGGATTCCCTCGAACAGCAGGGCTACATCCGCCGCCAGCCCCGCGCCGAAGACATGCGCATCCGCGATGTCTCCATCACCGAGGAAGGCCGCGCCGCCTTCGAGAAGGTCTGGCCAACCATGTATGACCTGTTCCTGCAGATGTTCGACGGCGTCGATGAAGCGGAATATCACGGCTTCATCTCGACACTTCACAAGGTGCTGCACAATATCAGGAAGCACGAGATCTGAGCGGCCTGATAGATGCCACTCCAGTTCGGATCACCGCCTGTTCGGTATCAGTGTCGTTGCCAATGCCGCGATGGCCGCAACAATGGCGAAAATATAGAAATTCCATTCCGGGCCGACATTCAGGCTGGCGATGTATCCGCCCATCAAGGGGCCGGAAAGCGCGCCGATGCGCGAAAAGCTCAGCGCCCAACCGGTGCCGGCCGCCCGTACGAAAGGCTGCAGGTAAGCAGCAAGATAGCCGGTGAGGATCAGTGATGCCGAAACCGTGCCGAAACCGGCAATGGCGACGACCGTGTAGTTCAGCCAGATGGATCCCTTGAAGGCGAGAAGCGCTATACCGACGGCGCCAAGCAGATAGGATAGCGTCACGGTCAGCCGCACACCGAAGCGATCCGCCCACTGACCAAGCACGATGCCGCCAATTGCTGACGTGAAGCTGAAGACGGCCAGAAACAGCAGGCTGTCACCCAGATCATAGCCGCTCTTGCGCATGATCTGCGGCAGCCACTGGGCCAGCCCGTAGACGAGTAGCAACCCCATGAACAGTGCGATCCAGAAGCAGGCGGTGGCGAAGGCGTTTCTCGGCGAAAAGATCTCGCCCAACACTGCGCGCCAGCCGAGGCCGGTTTCCCTGGGCGCGCTTCCCGCAGGAACGGGAACGCCAAGTCGAGCAGCAAGCCGCCTCGCATTCTCACCTCGCCCCTTCGCAACCAGGAAATCAAGCGACTCGGGCAGCAACCATGCCATAATGGGCACGAACAATATCGGCAGCGCGCCGACAAGAACGACTGGCCGCCATCCATAATCCGGCAACAGCCATCTACCGACGAGCGCAGCGGCAAACAGGCCCAGCGAATAGCCGGAATACATGATGCCGTAGTTGAGATTCTTCTTCGCGGTCGGCGAATATTCGATGGTCAGCGCAGCCGCCAGAGGAATGATGCCGCCGAGGCCAAGACCGGCGGCAAAACGGCTGACGCCGAACCATGTCGGTGTCGGAGACCATGCGGTGACAGCCGTGCAGACGGCGAACAGCGAGAGGCAGGCGAGAAACATCGGCTTGCGGCCATAGAGATCGCTGAGCGTGCCGACGACAATACCACCAACAAGCATGCCGAAGACAGTATAGCTGCCCATCGCCCCCAGCTGGAGCGGCGTGAGGTGCCAGACATTGTCGGTGGACAGCGCCGGCAGAATGGCGCCGAGAACGCCGACATCGTAGCCCTCCGCAAAGATCGCCAGCCAGCAAATGAGCACGACGACGAGGCTTCTGGCATGCGAAATCTCACCGCCGCGAGGACTTGAAAGGTCCTTCGCAGCGCCATTTCGAAGAGTGTCCATGCGACTGTTCCCTTTTGGAATTGTCGGTCTTGGCCGATATTATTTGCGCCCGGCGTAGTCGTGTCAGAGTGTCCCGACCGTTTTGAGCGCTCCGTCGAGCGCCGTACCCTTTTCGTCCAGAAGTGCTGCCTGCCGCAGCCGCCTCATCCAGGCAGCTCCATCCTCGCGGTCGCGCAAGAGCGGCAGAGCCGACATGACGCGATCGAATTTCGAAAGCCCGCGCGCATGCGTATCGGAATAGCCTTTGACGAGGCGGCGGTTGCCGAGCACCTCGACGGCGAGATCGTAATTCGCGGCCAGCAGATTGGATGCTGCAGCAAGCCAGGTCTCGCGATGCTCCACCTCGCGGGCATGCCGCAATGTACCGCGACGGATGCGCCGCAGCGCCGAGACCATATAGAGGCCGAGGAACCAGAACAGCGTACCGGTCTGAACGCGGCGTCCCTTGTTGATGAAGCGGTCGAGCCGCGCAAATAGGCGCGGCCGGCTTTCGATCCAGAGACCCATCGCCTTCGGCATGGTGCCACAGACCTCCTCCATGCGCGGATGCATATACTCGGTCATGTAGACGATCTGATCGTCCTTGGCGCCGACCTCCTTGCGTACCCGCTCGAAGCGGGAATCGCGAACCTTGAGATCGGCAACGCGAATGACATCATCGTAAGCCATGGCAACCGCAACATATTTCGCCGCCTGCACGGTGAAGGCGAAATCCTTATTCGCACCATCAGCCTTTCGATCAAGCGCATGAAGTACCGCGACACGGCTCAAATACTCATCGGCATAGGCCGGGTCCTGATAATCGGTCAGCTTCTTGACGCCGGCAAACAGCAGCGGCCAGGCAACTTCCGGAAATTCCGAGCGGATGCGATTGACCAGCCGATCCAGAGCCGGATGACCGGCCGTCTCGGGCAGAGCATCGAAATGCTTCGGCGGCGTTGCGGAAACCGCATCGCGCGGCTTCTCCTTGACACGCTCAAAGGCGGCGTTGAATGCCTTCAGGCTAGGCTCGATGCCCTTGCCGCCGGCGCGTATCATCGCTTCGAAAGCCTGCTTGCCGAACGGCAGCGCACCGGAACCAGCCAAAGCGCCGAACATGGAAGCGGAAATCACGCTGCCGTTCCTGACGGCCATCGTTTCCATATCGAAGGCGATGGTGCGCTTGGCAGCGAAATCCGTGGCATCGACCACCACCTCGGCATTGCCGATGCCATCGCCCGGCTTTTCCTTTTCCGCAACCGCAAAGGAGCGATGCGTCGACGCGATCAGCAGCGTCTTGTCCGGCGTGACGAGGCCGCGCAGCACGGAACGGCCGGCCTCCATCAACTCGGCCGCCATGACGACATCGACATCGCCAGGCGTCGGCATCAGTGAAAAGATCGGCGCGTGACCATCCTTCGCCGGCAGCATCTCGATATAGTAGATCGTCGCACCCGTTCGCTGGGCAACGCCCGGCACGGAGGTCGTCTGCGCCATCCAGCCCTCGGCCTCGGCAAGGCCGACGATCCAGTCGGCTAGTACGCCGCCGCCCTGCCCGCCCATGGCGAGAACGGCAAGCGACAATGGCTTGTCTGTCGAAAGCCTGACAGCACCGAGATCACTCATGCTCACATGCTCGTTCATCTCGCCCTCTCAATCTGAAAAGACGATGCGGCCGGCGCGGCGACGCGCCTGCAGCCAGCCGATGATGCTGGAGCGCATGCGAGCCACAAAGCGATCCCAGCCCGTCGGGTTATGGATGATATCGGCACGATAGAAGGAGGGACAGAGCACCGCCGCCTCCGAAACCTCGCCGCAATTGCCGCAGCCGACGCAATTATTGTCGATCGCCGCCACCGGATCGTCCTTCAAGGGGTCGTCGGTATGCTTGACCGACAACGAAGGACAGCCGGAAAGACGGATGCAGGCGTGATCGCCGGTGCAGACATCTTCGTCCACGCCGAAGCGCTCCTTGACCATGCGCTTGCCGTCCTTGACAGCCTTGGCAAACTGCGGCTTCACGCGGCGCTGCTTGTTGAGCATGCATTCCGAGGAGGCGACGATGATCTTCGGCCCCGGCTCCCTAGAGGTCAGAGCCTCACGCAGCGTGTCGCGCATCTTGGCGACATCATAGGTCCGATCGATCTGTCGCACCCAGGTCGCGCCGATGCCCTTGACGGCATTGACGATGGAATTGTTGGTCTTGCGGCGCGGATTGAGGGCGCGCGAGGACGGTATGTCCTGCCCGCCGGTCGCCGCCGAATAGTAATTGTCGACGACGAGAATCACGCCATCCTGCTTGTTGAAGACGGCATTGCCGACCGATGTCGCAAGGCCATTGTGCCAAAAGCCGCCATCGCCCATGACCGAAATCACGCGCTTGTCAGCCGCGACATTGAAGGCCGAGGCCGCTGCCGGCCCGAGCCCGTAGCCCATGGTCGTGCTGCCGATATTGAAGGGTGGTAGAATCGAGAAGAGGTGACAGCCGATATCGCCTGATATGTGATGCTGGCCGAGTTCGCTCTCGACCATCTTCATGGCGGCGAAGATCGGGCGCTCCGGACAGCCGATGCAGAAGCCGGGCGGCCGCGGCGGCACGACCTCGGCCAATGCCTTGATCTTCGGATCGTTGAGAACAGGCGTCGGATCCGGTAGCGGCGGCTGGTTGCCGAGCAGCACGCGCTGGTGAACCTCGAGGAAATTCTTGATGCCCTTCATCAAGACGGGCGCGGTATATTCGCCGCCCATCGGCAGCACATCCTTGCCCGCGACCTTGGTCTGGATATCGCGGCGGCGCAGGATCGTATTCAGGGATTGCTCGATATACTCAGGCGCCCCCTCCTCCACCATCAGCACCGCCTTCTTGCCGGCACAGAATTCGGCGATCTGGTCATCCACAAGCGGATAGGCGACGTTAAGGACGTAAAGCGGCACGGCTGAATTGCCGTAAACATCGGCAAGTCCGAGCTGCTGCAGCGCACGCAGCACGCCATTATACATGCCGCCGAGCAGGATGATGCCGACATCGCCTTCCGAGGGTCCGAAATACTCGTTGAGCTGGCGCTTCCTGATGAAATCGACGGCAGCGGGCCAGCGTTTCTCCAGCTTTTCCTTCTCGTGCAGGAAGGATGCCGGCGGCAGCACGATGCGGTTGACGTCACGAACCGGATTTTCAAGCGCCTGCTTCAGTGTATAGACGGGCCGCTTATTGTCCTTGGCGACGAACTGACCGTGCACATGGCAGCTGCGGATACCGACCTGCAGCATGACCGGCGTGTTCGATATTTCCGAAAGCTCGAACCCCTCCTCGACCGCCTGCACGATCGACGGCAGGTTCGGGCGCGGGTTGAGCAGCCACATCTGCGATTTCATCGCATAGGCATGGCTGCGCTCCTGCATGATCGAGGAGCCCTCGCCGTAATCCTCGCCGATAATGATGAGCGCGCCGCCCGTCACCCCGCCCGAAGACAGGTTGGAAAGCGCATCGGAGGCGACATTGGTGCCCGCCGTCGATTTCCAGGTGACGGCGCCGCGCACCGGATACATGACGGAGGCAGACAGCATGGCAGCAGCAGCAGCCTCCGAGGCCGACGTCTCGAAATGGACGCCCAGATCCTGCATCACGTCCTTGGCGTCTGCCAGCACGTCCATGAGATGCGAGATCGGCGAGCCCTGATAGCCGCCGACATAGGAAACACCGGACTGCAGAAGTGCCTTGGTGATCGCGAGAATACCCTCGCCGCGGAAGATGTCGCCTTCCCCGAGCTTCAGATCCTCGACCTCGCGCGCAAACGATCGCTCGGCCATGACGTTACCCCTTTGCCCTTGTGGGCTTGTTTTAAATCATTTGCAAAATCATATTTTGAACTTCCTTGAACTGTCAACGAACAATTATGCGATACCGCCGCATCATTTTGCGATATCGGCCGCGCAGCAATACATTGTCACCGGCCGACATTGTTGACTCGGATATCTCCATTGCGCTCAAATATATGCGTATGCATAAAATTTACGCGGACATGTGAAGCCGAATAAGAATTGCGGACCGCCCCAGAGAAAGCGCTTGCCGCTCCAAAAGATGTATTTTAAGATTAAAACATTCCGACAATAAATCGCCAGCGGCAGTTGGGCGTCATGCTTTTCTGTCGCTTAACAGGGGAACGGAGTGACCATGACAACGCTTACTCGGCGCGAGGCCCTGAGCCTCGGCGCAGCCGCATTCGTGACTGGGATTTTAGCCGGCAGAACGCCTGTGGAAGCAGCGGAAGCCGGCACACTGACCATTGCCTTCAACGTCAATTTGCCCTCTTTCGATCCGACGACCGGCCCGTCCGCCGTCAACCCGACGATCCAGGCGATCTATCGCTCGGTCTTCGACCAGTTCATCGGCCAGGGGCCTGATCTGAAATTCCAGCCGGGCCTGCTCACCGCCTGGGGCTGGAACGACGACAAGACCAAGGTCTGGATGGACGTCCGCGAAGGTGTGACCTGGCACGACGGCTCCAAGTTCACGCCGGATGATGTCGTCTGGTCGCTGGAGCGCGCCGCCAAGCAGGACACCGGCAATCCGATCCAGTTCATCTGGTCGACCGCCAACAATTACAAGGTGGAAGGCAACCGCATCACTGGCGATGTAGTCCGCTTCGAGCCGACTTTCTTCAAATGGATGGCCTTCCTCACCGGCTACGTGCTGCCGAAGGATTATTACACCAAGGTGGGGGCGCAAGGTTTCGAAAAGAAGCCGATCGGCACCGGCCCCTATATGGTCGATGCCTATGAAGGCAATTCCTATCTGCGCCTGAAGGCGAACCCGAATTATTTCGGCGGCAAGCCTGCCTTCGACACTGTCATCTTCAAGTTCGTGCCGGACACGACGAGCCGCGTGGCCGAAATCGAGTCCGGCTCGTCCGACGTGACGCTGGAAATCCCCTATGAGGATTTCGACCGGCTGAAGAAGAAGTCCGGTCTCGCGGGCGTCGCCACGCCGATTTCCGATATCGGCATGATCTTCATCAGCAATGTCGATCCGATGCTCGACAAGAATGTCCGTCTCGCCGCCAACATGGCGATCGACAAGGAAGCAATCATCAAGCGGCTTCTGCGCGGTTACGGCAACGCCCTGTCGACGCTGGAAGCGCCGGAATATGAGGCCTACGACGCCTCGGTCAAAACTCCTTACGATCCGGAACAGGCCAAGAAGCTCCTGGCGGCCAGCGGCTATTCGCCGGAAAAGCCGGTGAAATTCACCATCAAGACGACCCGTGGTTTCAAGCCGAAGGATTACGAGATGATCCAGGCGATCGTCGGCATGTGGCGCAAGGTCGGGATCGAGGCTGACATTGAAGTCTACGAAATCGCCAAGCACTACGAGCTGCGCGCCGCCCATCAGCTCGGGCCGGCCGCCTTCTATAACTGGGGCAACGCCATCGGCGATCCCACGACCTCGACCGGCTTTGCCATGTTCGGCCCCTCGCCGCACTCCGCCTGGAAAACCAAGGATGTCGACGACATGCTTGGGCCGCTCTGGGGCGAAAAGGATGAGGCGAAGCGCATTGCCGGCTGGAAGGCGGCGATCAAATACATCGCCGAACAGGGCTATGTGATCCCGCTGCTGCAATATGCCCAGCCGATCGTCTACAAATCGAGCCTCAAGGTCACGCCGAACGTTTCCGGCGCCCTGCAGCCGACGCTGGTGTCGAAGGCTTGAGAAAAGCCTTCTCCCCTTGGGGAGAAGGTGGCCCGAAGGGTCGGATGAGGGGGTGGCGCGGCATATTCCGTGGAACCTTACGGTGCAACGCCCCCTCAACCTGCGCCCCTTCGACAAGCTCAGGAGCGCGTCCTTCTCCCCGCTGGGGAGAAGGTAAGGCCATCAGCCATGCGATCGGAACTCATAACGCATGATAGCAGTCTCCATTCTCAACCGGCTGATCATGGCCGCGATTACCCTCTTCGGAGTGGCGGTGATCGTCTTCGTCCTGCTACGCGTCGTCCCGGGCGATCCGATCGCGATGATGATCTCGCCGGGCGCAAGCCCCGCCGATATTGCTGCGCTGCGCGCCCATTACGGGCTCGATGCGAGCCTGGCCACTCAATTCTGGCTTTGGCTGAAATCAGTTCTGATAGGTGATTTCGGCACGTCGATCTCCCTGAAGCGCGGTGTGCTATCGCTGCTTGGCGAACGCCTCCCCGCAACGCTGGAGCTTGCCTTTGCCGCGCTGGTCCTAGCGGTTCTTCTCGGTGGCTCGGTCGCGATCATCGGCACGCTTGCTCGCCGCACGATTTTCGAACCCGTGATCGATAGCCTCAACGGCCTTTTCTTGGCTGTTCCGGATTTCGTCTGGGCACTCGCGCTGGTCCTGGTTCTCGGAGTCCTCTTTCCGCTTTTTCCGCTCTCCGGCCGTATCGATCCGAGCATCGACGCACAATTCGCAACCCCTTTTTATCTCATCGAAAGCCTCGTAACATTTCGCTTCGGCATCTTCGCGGATATCTGCGCCCATATGGTCATGCCGGTCCTGGCGCTGGGCCTGCCGCTCGCCGCCATTATTGCCCGCGTGCTGAAAGCCGCACTCTCCGAGGCCATGGTGCAGGACTATATCCTGCTTGCAAAGCTGAAGGGCATGTCGGAACTGCGGCTTGTGCTGCAGGAGGCGCTGCGCAATGCCGTCGGCCCGACGATCGCGCTGACCGGCGTGCAATTCACCTTCCTGATCGGCGGCACCGTCATCGTCGAGCGCATCTTCGCCTATCCCGGCATCGGCAACATGGCGATCGATGCCGTCATCAACCGCGATCTGCCGCTGATCCAGGGGCTGGTGCTGGCCTTCGGCGCTCTGTTCATTCTCGTCAACCTGGCGGTCGACCTCCTGGTCGCGGCCTTCAATCCGAGGCTCGTCCATGGCTGACGTGACCTCGCCCGCTATGTCGCGCCCGCCTTCCAGAATGGCGAAACGCCTGCGCGCAATGCTCGCCGAGCCGAAGGTGATATTCGGCGGCGGCCTTATTCTTATCCTCCTCATCCTCGCGATCTTTGCGCCCTACATCGCACCGAAGAATCCGCTCGAGCAGGATCTGATGTCCGGCACCCTGCCGCCGGCGTGGATCGAGGGTTCCGATCCGGGCTTCCTGTTCGGCACGGACGATCTTGGCCGCGACGTGCTGTCCCGCGCCATCTTCGGCACGCGCATCGCTCTGACGGTCGCCTTCGTCGCGGCTGGGCTCGCGGCCTTGATCGGCACGTTGCTCGGCCTTCTCGCCGGCTGGTATGGCAGCTGGATCGACAAGGTGATCTCCCGCCTCGTCGATATCTGGATGGCCTTCCCGCCGGTGCTACTGTCGATCCTGCTCGTGGCCGTCTTCGGGTCCGGCGTGCACTCGGTCATCGCGGCCGTCGTCATCATCGACTGGACGCGCTTCTGTCGCGTCGTGCGCTCGGAAACGCAGGCACAGGCGCGGATGGACTATGTGACCGCAGCCCACACCATCGGCTTTTCGCGAGCGAGAATCCTCTTCAGCGAAATCCTGCCGAATGTGACGCCGGTGTTGATCGCCCTCGTCAGCCTGGAAATGGGCATCGCCGTCATCGTCGAAGCCATCCTGTCCTTTGTCGGCCTGTCGGTCTCCTCCGACACGCCGACCTGGGGTGGCATGATCGCCGAGGGGCGGCAGATGATCTATCAGGGTTGGTGGGTGCTCGTCGTGCCGCTGCTCGCACTCTTTGCGACGGTGCTTGCCTTCAATCAACTCGGTGACGGCCTGCGCCGCGCCCTCGATCCGGTGATGCGCCGATGACATCTCCACTCCTCTCCATTAACGGCCTCAGCGCCATATCCGACCGCGACGGCGGCGCCCCGATCCTGCGTGATGTTTCCCTGACGCTCACGCGCGGCGAAGTGCGCGGGCTCGTCGGCGAAAGCGGCGCCGGAAAATCCACCATCGCCAAGGCCTTACTCGGCATCCTGCCGCGCAGCGTCCGCATCACGAACGGCTCGATATTGTTCGAAAACCGTGACCTGCTCACGCTCTCCGCCAGGGAATTGCGAGACATCATGGGCAGCGAAATCTCGCTGATCCCGCAGGACCCACAAACGGCACTTAATCCCGGCCGCCGCATCGAGGCGCAACTAACAGACGGCCTGCGGCTGAAACGGGGCATGTCATCAAACAATGCTCGGCGGCGGGCGCTGAAGCTGTTGGAAGAAGTGCATATCCGCGATCCCGAGCGTGTACTGCGCGCCTATCCGCATGAATTGTCTGGCGGCATGCGCCAGCGCATATTGATCGCCGCCGCCTTCGCGCTGGAGCCGAAATTGGTCGTCGCCGACGAGCCCACTACCGCGCTCGACGTCACCGTGCAGAAGCAGATCCTGCGGCTGATCCGCGGTCTGCAGGAAGCGCACGGCACCGCCGTCATCTTCGTCACGCACGATCTCGGCGTCGTCGCCCAGATCTGCGGCAGCGTCACGCTGCTCTACGCCGGCAAGGTTATCGAGGACGGGCGTACAAGCGACGTGCTGATACAGCCCAAGCATATCTACACGAAATCCTTGATATCGGCCGGGCCGCGCTACGACCGACCGGATGCCGGGCTGACGCCGGTGCCGCAAGCCGTTTTCGAACAATTGCGCCGCGAAATCGGCATTCCGGAGGGCGGCCGATGAGCGTTTCCGACAATCTCCTGTCCGCCAGGGGCATCGAGGTCACCTATGGCGCCAAGCGGCATCTGTTCGGCCCGCCGGGCCTTGGCATCAAGGTGCTGCACGGCGTCAATATCGATATCCGCCGCGGCGAAACCGTCGGCATTGTCGGCGAAAGTGGCTCGGGCAAGACGACGCTGGGCCGCGCCCTGCTGCGGTTAGTTGATGTGACGGCGGGCAGCATCCATTTCGATGGCCGAGACATTACACATCTGCCCGATACCGACATGCGGCCACTGCGCCGCCGCATGCAGATGATCTTTCAGGACCCCATGGCCTCGCTCAATCCGCGCCACACGATCCGCCGCATCTTCGTTGAGCCATTACTCCTGCATCGGCTGGCTTCGGACCGGAAAGAAGCCGAGCGGCAGGTTGCCGCAATTCTCGAGCGGGTGACGCTGCCGCAGGCCTGTCTCGATCGCAATTCGCATGAGCTTTCCGGTGGCCAGCGCCAGCGCATCGGCATCGCGCGAGCCGCCTTGCTAAAGCCGGATTTTGTGCTCGCCGACGAGATCGTCTCCGGCCTCGACGTGTCGACCCAGGCACAGGTACTCAATCTACTGAAGGAGCTTTCGCGCGATCTCGGCCTCTCAATGGCCTTCATCAGCCACGATCTCTCCGTCATCCGCGCCGTCTGCGACCGCGTCTATGTCCTGCGTAACGGCCGCGTCGAGGAGGAAGGCGATTGCGAGCGCGTCTTCACCGCACCCGCTTCCGCCTACACGCGCACGCTGCTCGATGCTATTCCCTTGCCGGAAATCGATCCGCATTGGCTCGGCCGCGAGACGGGCCAGGAAAACGCTGCCTGATAAGCACTCGGAGGTTCAGTTGCGCAAGCGGAAGCGCTGTATCTTGCCCGATTCCGTCTTCGGCAGAGCTTCGACGAAGATAATGGAACGCGGATATTTGTAAGGCGCGATGATCGCCTTCACATGATCCTGCAGCTTGCGAACCTGCAGATCCGAGGCAACGATGCCGGGTGCCAGCACCACATGCGCCTGCACGATATGGCCTCTTTCCTCGTCGGGCTTGCCGACGACGGCACATTCCAGCACATCGCTATGCGAAAGAAGGGCCGCCTCCACTTCCGGTCCGGCAATATTGTAACCGGCCGAAAGAATGATGTCGTCGGAACGGGCGGCAAAATGGAAATAGCCGTCCTCATCCTGAATGAAGCTGTCGCCCGTCAGGTTCCAGCCGTCTCGCACGTAGTCGGCCTGTCTGTGGTCGGCGAGATAGCGGCAGCCGATCGGTCCGCGAACAACGAGTTTGCCGATGACCCCACGCGGAACCTCGTTCATATCGTCATCGACCACGCGGGCCTCATAGCCCGTCAACGGCTTGCCCGTGCAGTTCGGCTTGGCGTCGGACAGGCGATTGGAAATGAAGATATGCAGCATCTCGGTCGAGCCGATACCGTCGAGGATCGGCTTGCCGGTCTTGCGCGTCCATTCCTCGAAAATCGGTCCCGGCAGCGTCTCGCCGGCCGAAACGGCGATACGAAGTGAAGACAGATCCGCCCCCTCTTCCATCGCCGCCAGCATGGCGCGATAGGCCGTCGGCGCGGTGAAGCTGATGGTCGCTCCATATTCCTGGATGATCTCGACCATGTTCTTCGGCGAAGCATTTTCGAGCAGTGCCGTCGATGCGCCAAAACGCAAGGGGAATACGACCAGACCGCCGAGCCCGAAGGTGAAGGCGATCGGCGGCGAGCCGATGAAGACGTCGTCGGGGGTCACCTGCAGGACTTCCTTGGCATAGGCGTCGGCGATGATCAGGATATCGCGATGGAAATGCATCGTCGCCTTCGGCACACCCGTCGATCCGGAAGTGAAACCGAGCAGCGCGACATCGTCTCTACCGGTTTTCACCGGCTCAAAGCGAACGGACTTGTTCAGCGCGATGCGATCGAGCTCGGCATCGTGATTGGCGGTTCCGTCGAAGCCGATCACCTGCTTGAGGAAACGGCTGTCCTTGGCTGCTGCAACAAGCTCCTCCAGCAGCCGCGTATCGCAAAGCGCAAGGGAGATTTCCGCCTTGTCGATGACCTTAGAAAGCTCGCCTGCTCGCAACATCGGCATGGTATTGACCGCAACGGCGCCGACCTTCGTCACCGCCAGCCAGCAGGCGATCATGGCAGGATTGTTGCCGGAGCGGATGAGGACGCGATTGCCCGGCTTCACGCCGAAATTCTCAATGAGCGCGTGCGCGATGCGGTTGGTCCAATCCGCCAGCTCCTTGTAGGTGCGGCGACGGCCGTTGCCGATCAAGGCAACGTGATCGGCGAAACCCCTCTCGACCATGCGGTCGCTGAGTTCGAAACCGGCATTCAGCCATTCCGGATAGTCGAAACCCTCCATCCGCAGCTCGGGCCATTCATCGAAGGGCGGCAGATTGTCTCGCGTGAATGTATCGGTATGACCGGTCGGTCCCAGCATTGCCTTGCTCCCACATTCTTATCGATCAATCGCCACAACAGCCGTTTCCCCGCGGTGCATATAGCGTTGTCAAAAAAGATCGCACCGAAGCCCGCGATGTTCAAGCAAGAAATTTTAAGTATAAAATATTTTTGATTTCCGATTGATTCGAAAGGGCTATTTTCGATTTTCCTGCTATTATGGGTGCCTACCGAACGTATATCGGAGCAGGAAAAGTCTTGACGAATGACAGCGACAAGATATTTTAAACTTAAATGATTTTGAGGTCGGCTGCAGCCGAACTAGGAGGGAAAAGCGATGCGCATCGTCTGTATCGGCGGCGGCCCCGCAGGGCTTTACTTCGCGCTTCTGATGAAGAAGCTCCATCCCGAGCACTCCATCCGCGTCGTCGAGCGCAATCGTCCCTATGATACCTTCGGCTGGGGTGTCGTCTTCTCCGACGCAACCATGGTTTCGATGCGGGAATGGGACCCGGAAAGTGCCGCCGAAATCGAAGATGCCTTCAACCATTGGGACGATATCGAAGTCCTGTTCAAGGGCACCCGCCAGCGCACATCCGGCCACGGCTTTGTCGGCATCGGGCGAAAGAAGCTTCTGAACATTCTGCAGCGCCGCTGCGAAGCGCTCGGAGTCGAGCTGATCTTCGAAACGGAAGTCAATTCCGATCTCGACTATCCGGATGCCGATCTGGTCATCGGCTCGGACGGCCTCAATTCCAAGATTCGCAATCATTACCCGGAAGTCTTCCAGCCTGACATGATCACCCGGCCGAACCGCTATATCTGGCTCGGTACCGACAAGCTGTTCGACGCCTTCACCTTCGATTTCCGCCGCACCGATCACGGCTGGTTCCAGGCGCATATCTATAAGTTCGACGACAAGACCTCGACCTTCATCGTCGAGACGACGGAAGAGGCCTATCTTGCCCATGGCCTCGACAAGATGGACCAGGACGGCTCCATCGCCTTCTGCGAAAACCTGTTCTCGGAAGTGCTTGAAGGCGCTTCGCTGATGACCAATGCCCGCCACATCCGAGGCTCCGCCTGGCTGAACTTCAACCGCCTGATCTGCGGCAAGTGGAGCCATTTCAACGGTAATTCCCATGTCGTGCTGATGGGCGACGCCGCCCACACCGCGCATTTCGCCATCGGCTCCGGCACCAAGCTCGCTATCGATGACGCCATCGAGCTCACCCGCCAGTTCCAGATCCATGGGCACGAGAAGGACAAGATACCGGTGGTCCTCGAGACCTACGAGGAAATCCGCCGCGTCGACGTCGCCCGCATCCAGAATGCCGCGCGCAATGCGATGGAATGGTTCGAAGTCGTTGGCCGCCGTTATGCTGATACGCTCGAGCCGCCGCAATTCATGTATTCGATGCTGACCCGCTCGCAGCGCATTAGCCACGAAAATCTGCGGCTGCGCGACAAGACCTGGCTCGAAGGCTATGAGCGCTGGTTCGCCGAGAAATCCGGCCTTGCCGTCGGTAACGACCGCTGCCCGCCGCCGATGTTCACGCCTTATCGCCTGCGCGACGTTCAACTCGTCAACCGTATCGTCGTCTCGCCGATGGCCATGTATTCGGCTGAGAATGGCGTGATGAACGACTTCCATATCGTCCATCTCGGCTCGCGCGCGCTTGGCGGCGCGGGGCTGATCTTCGCGGAAATGACCTGCGTCACCCCAGATGCCCGCATCACTCCCGGCTGTCTTGGCCTTTGGAACGAGGAACAGGTCGCGCAATGGAAGCGCCTCGTCGACTTCGTTCACATGAACAGCGCCGCCAAGGTCGGCATCCAGCTCGGCCATGCCGGGCGAAAGGGCGCGACGAAGCTTGCCTGGGAAGGCATCGACCAGCCGCTCCCCGAAGGCGACTGGCCGCTGATCTCGGCATCCTCAGTCCCCTACCTTAGGAATAGCCAGGTGCCGAAGGCTATGGATCGCGCCGATATGGACCGCGTCAAAGCCGACTTCATCCGCTCGACGGAACTTGCCATCAAGACCGGCGCCGACTGGCTGGAACTGCATTGCGCCCACGGCTATCTGTTATCGAGCTTCCTGTCGCCTCTCACCAATCTGCGCGACGACGAGTATGGCGGCAGCCATGAAAACCGCGCTCGCTACCCGCTGGAGATTTTTCACGCGATCCGCGCCATCTGGCCGGCGGACAAGCCGATCTCGGTTCGCCTCTCCTGCCATGATTGGACCGACGGCGGCAACACGCCGGAGGATGCGGCGATCTTCGCGCGGATGTTCAAGGAGGCCGGCGCCGACCTGATCGACTGCTCCTCGGGCCAGGTCTCGAAACAGGAAAAGCCCGTCTACGGCCGCCTGTTCCAGACGCCCTTCTCCGACAAGATCCGCAACGAGATCGGCATCCCGACGATTGCCGTTGGTGCGATCTCGGAAGCCGATCATGCCAATTCGATCATCGCCGCCGGCCGTGCCGATCTCTGCGCCATCGCCCGCCCGCATCTGGCGGACCCGGCGTGGGCGCTGCATGAAGCCGCCAAGATCGGCCTGACTTCCATTCCCTGGCCGAAGCAATATGTTTCCGGCAAGACGCAGTATGAAACCAACCTCGCCCGCGCGGCCACGGCAGCACCGGCGAAGTGAGGATGATATGACGACTTCGGGCAAACTCAGCGGCCGTCACGCCCTCGTCACCGGGGCCGGCAGCGGCATCGGTGCCGCGATCGCCACGGCACTTGCTGCCGAAGGCGCGCGTGTCAGCCTAGCTGGTCGCCGCCGCGAGCCGCTGGAAGCGGTTGCCGCCGAAATCGGCGCCCATGCATTCGTGGTCGATGGCTTCGATGTCACCAGCCCCGACGCCGTTGCCCAGGGCCTTGCCAAGGCACGCGAAAAATTCGGCCCCGTCGATATTCTCGTCAACAATGCCGGCGAAGCACCGAGCGCCCCCTTCGAGAAGACGAGTCTTGAAGCTTGGAATCAGGTCCTCTCAGTCGATCTGACGGGTGTTTTCGTCGTGACGCAAGCAGTTCTGCCTGACCTCAAAGCTCACGGCTCGGGCGCGCGCATCATCAATATTGCCTCGACGGCCGGCCTGAAAGGCTACGCTTACGTCTCGGCTTACGTCGCCGCCAAGCACGGCGTCGTCGGCCTCACCCGCTCGCTGGCGCTGGAACTGGTGAAAACGGGCATCACGGTCAATGCCGTCTGCCCCGGCTTTACCGATACGCCGATCATCCAGCGCTCGATCGAGACGATCGTCGCCAAGACCGGGCGCACGGCCGAACAGGCACTCGGCGAATTCACGAAATACAATCCGCAGGGACGTCTCGTCAAGCCGGAAGAGGTTGCCGATACCGTGCTCTGGCTGGCCTCGCCGGCCGCAGTATCGATCAATGGACAGGCAATCGCGGTTGCCGGTGGGGAGATTTGAGGAATGAGCGATCGGGACATGACGATGAAGGGGCATCTGAAGCCCTTCAAGGATTACAAGCCTGAGCACTTCCTCTGGGATGTCAGTGAAGACGGCCGCGTCGCCACCATCCGCCTGAACCGCCCAGAACGTAAGAACCCGCTGACCTTCGACAGCTATGCCGAACTGCGCGATCTCTTCCGCGACCTCGTTTACGCGTCAGATATCCGCGCCATCGTGCTGACCGGAGCCGGCGGCAACTTCTCCTCCGGCGGCGACGTCTTCGAGATCATCGAGCCGCTGACGCGCATGGCAATGCCCGAGCTTCTCGCCTTCACGCGCATGACCGGCGATCTCGTCAAGGCGATGCGCAAGTGCCCGCAGCCGATCGTCTCGGCAGTCGACGGCATCTGCGCCGGCGCCGGCGCCATCCTGGCCATGGCCTCCGATCTGAGGCTCGCGACGCCGGAAGCAAAGACGGCCTTCCTGTTCACCCGCGTCGGCCTTGCCGGTGCGGACATGGGCGCTTGCGGCATCCTGCCCCGCATCATCGGCCAGGGCCGCGCCGCCGAACTCCTCTTCACCGGCCGCTCGATGACGGCAGCGGAAGGACAAGCCTGGGGCTTCTATAACGGCCTGCACGACGGCGCCGACCTCGAAAGCGAAGCGGTCAAGCTCGCCCGCTCGCTGGCCGACGGCCCATGGTTCGCGCACGGCATAACCAAGACCATGCTGAACCAGGAATGGGCGATGGGCATCGATGAAATGATCGAATCCGAGGCGCAGGCGCAGGCGATCTGCATGGCGACGCAGGATTTCCGCCGCGCCTTCGAGGCTTTCGCCGTCAAGCGTCGGCCGGAATTCCAGGGGGATTGAGGGGATGTCCGCGACAAACAGCCTCCCCGGCCCGACGCGCGATCATCTGGATTGGCCCTTCTTCGAGGAGCGCCATCATCGTTTTGCCGCCGAGGTCGATGCCTTCGCGAAATCCGGCGCGATGACGTCTATCGATCACGCCGATATCGATAGCGCTTGCCGAAAGCTGGTCAAGTCACTGGGCGAAGCCGGGCTTTTGACTGCTGCGACAGGCGCGTCCGACAGCGAGCCGCTGATCGATTCCCGCATGGTCTGCCTCGCCCGCGAAACGCTCGCCTGGCATGACGGCCTTGCCGATTTTGCCTTTGCCATGCAGGGGCTCGGCACCGGAGCCATCGGCCTCTCCGGTTCGCCCGAATTGCGTTCAGCCGTTCTGCCCAAGGTGCGCTCGGGTGGCTGGCTCGCCGCCTTCGCGCTATCGGAAAAGGATGCCGGCTCCGATGTCGCCGCCATGAGCTGCGCTGCCCGTCTCGATGGCGATCACTATGTGCTCGATGGCGAGAAGACCTGGATTTCCAATGGCGGCATTGCCGATGTCTACACCGTCTTCGCGCGCACCGGCGAAGCGCCGGGTACCCGCGGCATCTCGGCCTTCGTCGTCATTGCTGATGATCCCGGCTTCTCGATTGCCGAACGCATCGAGGTGATCGCGCCGCATCCGCTGGCAACGATCCGCTTCGACAATTGCCGCATTCCCGCTTCGCGCCGTCTCGGCGCAGCCGGCGAAGGCTTCAAGATTGCCATGCGCACGCTCGATATCTTCCGCGCCTCGGTCGCCGCTGCCGGCCTCGGCTTTGCCCGCCGCGCGCTCGATGAAGCGCTTGCCCACGCGCGCTCACGTCCGATGTTCGGCGGCGCCCTTGCCGACCTTCAGTTGACGCAGGCCTCCCTCGGCGATATGGCGACCGGCATCGACGCGGCGGCATTGCTCACCTACCGGGCGGCCTGGCGTCGTGACGTGCAGCGCTTGCCGACGACGCGCGAAGCCGCCATGGCCAAGATGACGGCGACGGAAACCGCGCAAAGCGTCATCGACCGCGCCGTCCAACTCTTTGGCGGCCGTGGCGTTAAATCGGGCGAGATAACGGAAAAACTCTATCGGGAGATCCGCGCGCTTCGCATCTATGAAGGTGCGACGGAAGTTCAAAAACTCATCGTCGCGCGCGAACTTTTGAAGACCAATTAATGGGAGATACCAGCATGAGCCGCGAGATTTTCGACTGGGCCGACCCGTTCCGGCTGACGGAGCAGTTGAGCGACGACGAAAGAATGGTGCTGGATACCGCGCATTCCTACGCGCAGGAAAAGCTCGCGCCCCGTGTCCTCGAAGCCTTCCGCCACGAAAAGACCGATCCGGCCATCTTCCGTGAAATGGGTGAACTCGGCCTGCTCGGCCCGACGATATCCCCGGAATATGGCGGCGCCGGCCTCGGCTATGTCGCCTACGGCCTGATCGCCCGTGAAGTCGAGCGCGTCGACAGCGGCTACCGCTCGATGATGAGCGTGCAGTCCTCGCTCGTCATGGTGCCGATCGAGACCTTCGGCTCGGAAGCGCAGAAGCAGAAATACCTGCCGAAGCTTGCGACTGGCGAATGGATCGGCTGCTTCGGCCTCACCGAACCGAACCATGGCTCCGATCCCGGCTCGATGGTGACTCGCGCTAAAAAGATTGATGGCGGCTACAGCCTGACCGGCGCCAAGACCTGGATTTCGAACGCGCCGATCGCCGATGTCTTCGTCGTATGGGCCAAGACCGAGGATGGTCTCATCCGCGGCTTCATCCTTGAAAAGGGCTGGAAGGGCCTGTCCGCCCCGCCATTCACGGCAAGGTGGGCCTGCGCGCCTCCATAACGGGCGAAGTCGTGATGGATAACGTCTTTGTGCCCGAAGAAAACCTGATGCCGAACGTATCAGGCCTCAAGGGTCCCTTCACCTGCCTCAACTCGGCGCGCTTCGGCATTGCCTGGGGTGCGCTCGGCGCGGCGGAGGATTGTTACGCCAAGGCACGCCAATATGTGCTCGACCGCAAACAATTCGGCCGTCCGCTTGCCGCTAACCAGCTGATCCAGAAGAAGCTCGCCGACATGGTGACCGAGATCACGCTTGGCCTGCAGGGTTGCCTGCGCCTCGGCCGCATGAAGGAAGAAGGCCATCCGCCTGTCGAACTCACCTCCATCCTCAAGCGCAACAGCTGCGGCAAGGCGCTGGATATCGCCCGCGCCGCCCGCGACATGCTGGGTGGTAACGGCATTTCCGATGAGTTCGGCATCGCCCGCCATCTCGTCAACCTCGAAGTGGTCAACACCTATGAGGGCACGCACGACATCCACGCCCTCATCCTCGGCCGCGCCATCACCGGCATCGCCGCCTTTTCGAACTGAGGCGCGCTTTGGCATTCAAGACCACCAGACCCCTGCGCTTCGGAGATTGCGATCCCTCCGGGATCGCCTATTTCCCATCCTATCTGAACATCCTCGTCGGGGTGCTGGAAGACTATTTCGCTTCGATCGGCTTCTCCTGGCGAAAGCTGATCGACGACCGCCGCATCGGTGTCCCCACCGTGCGGCTCGATCTGACCTTCATCAAGCCGGGCCTGCAAGGCGACAATCTCGAATTCCTGCTTTCTGTCCATGGTATCGGCCGCTCCTCGCTCGATCTGCAACATCAGGTCTCGGCGAATGGCCATATGCTGTGGACGGCCAAACACCGCGTCGTCGCCACCTCGCTCGATACGCATAAATCCCTTGAATGGCCGGATGATCTCCGCGCCGCACTGACCTCTCATCTGGAGACGACCGATGCACACCATTCTGCAACCTGAAGGCTGGGCCAAGCCGATCGGCTATGCCAATGGTATGGCGGCGACGGGCCGCATGGTGTTCGTCGGCGGCCAAGTCGGCTGGAATGCCGCCTGCGAATTCGAAAGCGACGATTTCGTCGAGCAGGTGCGCCAGACACTGAAGAATGTCGTCGCCATCCTTGCCGAAGGTGGTGCTGAGCCGAAGCACATCACCTCGATGACCTGGTATTTCACCGACAAGCAGGAATATCTCGGCAATCTGAAGGGGATCGGTCAGGCCTATCGCGAGATCATCGGCCGGCACTTCCCGGCCATGGCCGCCGTGCAGGTCGTCGCCCTCGTCGAAGATCGTGCCAAGATCGAGATCCAGGCGACGGCAGTCATCCCGGAATAATACAGGGCTATCGCCTATGGGCGGATCGGCACCGGAAATTCCTTCTCCCCTTGGGGAGAAGGTGGCCCGAAGGGTCGGATGAGGGGGTTATCGATTTGAATTCATGGATTTTCGTAGTCTTGGCGGGCTCCCCCCCTCATCCGCCTGGCGGCACCTTCTCCCCGCTGGGGAGAAGGGAGGCAGCTGCGATTTCAGTTCATATGCGATACCCTTGCGGAATAACATTTGGATGGGCAGATAGTAATCATGTCGGCACTGCGCTTTTCGGACACTATTTCGGCTGCATTGGCCGACGGAATTCTCGTCGTCACCATAGACAACGCCCCCGTCAATGCGCTTTCCGCCGATGTGAGGAGCGGTCTGATGGCCGCGCTCGAGCATGCCGAGAAAGATGGTGCAGTCGCCGGCGTCGTGCTCACGGGTGCGGGCAACAGCTTCATCGGCGGCGCCGATATCAAGGAATTCGGCAAGCCGCCGGTCGAGCCGCATCTACCTGATGTCATCTCCCGCATCGAAGCCTTCGCCAAGCCCGTTGTCGCCGCGATCAATGGCGTGGCCCTCGGCGGCGGTCTGGAAGCGGCACTCGCCTGCCATCGTCGCCTCGCCGCGCCGACCGCCAAACTCGGCCTTCCCGAAGTCAAGCTCGGCATCGTACCCGGCGCCGGCGGCACGCAGCGCCTGCCGCGGCTCACAGGCATCGCCGCCGCTATCGACATGACCGCCAATGCACGCATCGTCTCTGCCGCGGAAGCGCTCAAGCTCGGTATCGTGGACGGCGTGGCCAAAGGTGAACTGATCGCCGAAGCTATCGCCGACGCCCAGACGGCCAACGCCACATCGTTGCGCCGCACGGGATCGCGGACCGTTCCTCCGGAAGCTACAGATGCGATCGACAAGGCGGCATCGGACGCATTGCGCAAGGCGCGCGGCCAGCGCGCACCGGTCGAAGCCATCCGCCTCGTGCGCCTGGCGGCGACCGCCCCTTTATCGGAAGGGCTTGCCGAGGAACGCCGCACCTTTATTGCCCTTCGCGACAGCGAAGAAGCCGCAGCGTTGCGTCATGTCTTCTTCGCGGAACGCGCCGCCGGCAAGGTCGAGGGGTTGGAGGCCGTCGCTCCACGCAGTATCGAAACCATCGGTATTGTCGGCACTGGTCTGATGGGATCAGGCATTGCCGTTTCCGCCCTCAACGGCGGCTTCCGCGTGATCGGCGTCGAGCAGACCATCGATGCTGCAGACAAGGGCCGCGAACGGATCGCTGGCCTCCTCGACAAGGCGATGCAATCCGGTCGCCTCGATGCAGCTGGCCGCGAAGATCGCCTCAGCCGGCTGACCATTACCGCCGATATGCAGCAGCTGACACAGGCCGATCTCGTCATCGAAGCCGTTTTCGATGATCTCACCGTCAAGACCGACCTCTTCCAGCGCCTCGATGCGATCGTTCGCGCCGATGCGATCCTTGCGACCAATACGAGCTATCTCGACCCCGATGCCATTGCTGCGGCCACCAAGCTGCCAGAGCGCGTCGTCGGCCTGCACTTCTTCTCGCCTGCCAATATCATGCGGCTCCTGGAAGTGGTGAAGTGCAAGAACACGGCGCCGGATGTGCTGGCGACAGCCCTTACCCTGGCAAAGCGGCTCGGCAAGCTGCCTGTCGTATCGGGCGTCACTGAAGGCTTTATCGGTAACCGCATCTTTTCCGCCTATCGCCGCGAAGCGGAATACATGGTCGAAGATGGCGCCTCGCCGCAGGAGATCGACGCAGCACTGGAGGCCTACGGCTTTCCGATGGGGCCTTTTGCTGTGTTCGATATGGCAGGTTTGGAAATCGCCTGGGCGCGCCGCAAGCGGCAAGCCGCGACACGCGATCCGGCGGAACGCTACGTCGTCATCGCCGACCGGCTCTGCGAAGCCGGCCGTTTCGGCCAGAAGACCGGCCGCGGCTGGTATGCCTATCCCAACGGCAAACGGACTGTTGATCCCGAGGTAACGGCCATGATCGAAGCCGCACGCGCCGAAAAAGGCATCGTCCCGAAGAGCTTCACCGCGGAAGAGATCGTCAGCCGCTTACTGAAAGCCATGGTTGACGAAGGCGAGGCGTTGCTTGCAGAAGGCATCGCTGCGCGCGCCAGCGATATCGATCTCGTCATGATCAATGGCTACGGCTTTCCGGCCAGCAAGGGCGGCCCGATGTTTGCGGCCGGCCGCCGCTGAAAGCAGTCACTGACAACGGGGTCATGCCGCCGAAGAGAGCAGCGTGAACAATTCCTGTGGTCGCTTGACGCCGCGCAACGCGTAACGGCCGACGGAAACGAGATCGTTGCTTTGCTGGCCTGACAGTGCCTCGACGAAATTCGATGACATCAGGATGTTGCGGTCGGCCGACCGGCACATCGAGGCGATGCGGCTGACTTCGTTGACAGCCGGCCCGATGACTGTGAAATCCAGCCGGTCCATGCTGCCGATATTGCCGTAGAAGACGTCGCCGATATGCAGGCCGAGATAGACGTCGGTGACGGGCCGGCCTTCAATCTGCCGCTGCGAGTTGAGGTCACGCAGCCGCTGGCGCAACAGCGATTCCGCCATCAGGGCGGCAGCGCAGGCATCCGCGGAATTGCGAGCCTTGAAGATCGCCAGCGTGCCGTCGCCGATCAGCTTCAGCACGTTGCCGCCCGCCTCGTGGATCGAGGAGATCACTGCATCGGCATAGGCATTCAGCATTGGGATGATTTCATCCGGCTCGGCCGTATCCGAAATGCGCGTGTAGTTGGCGAGATCGGAAAACCAGAGCGCCGCCGAAATCCGCTCCGTCTTACCTCGCGTGATCTTGCCTTCGAGAACGTGCCGGGCAGCATCCTCGCCGAGATAGACCTCGGCAATGGTGCGGGCGATGCGGCTCATGCCGGTGCATTTGATGGCGAGAGCAAGTGCCGGCGTCAGCTTGCGCAGCACGCGCAAATCCTCTTCCGGGAATCCCATTTCGGCGGCGGTGGCAAAGTTGGAATAGAAGCAATCCATCTCGCCGATCGTGCCGCCTTCTTCGAAACGGTGGATCATGGCGATGTAATCGGTGTGACCATCGGCGAGCAACGTATCCAGCCCGTAGAAATCGGCTGGCTCGCCGAAGCCGATACGGCGGCGCACTTCGTCTCCGCCTGTTGTCAGCATGTGATAGAAGGCGGAGCGCTGCCAGTTTTCCGAGGCGATCCCCTGTTGCGTCGGGCCATATTCGAACTCGCGCTCGATGATCTGATTACCGTCCCAGCGGAAGGCGCGGCCTTCATAGACCGGATGCAGCGTATCCATCAGCGCCATGGCCCGATCGATGTTGAGACCATGCTGACGGCACTGCTCGCAGAAACCCGAGAGGATATCGACTTCCGTCATTCCCTTGAGACCGGCCTGCATGAGCCAGCTGGCAATTTCGCCAATGTCCTTCGCGTCCATGGATATCTCCCGACCCTCTGAAGGAATCGCTTTAGTACGAAACTCCAAGGCTTGGAATGCTGTACAACGCAAAATAGCCCTGATGCACGCAACAGATCGCCGCTTCTGTGGCACAGAAGCGGCGATTTGACACGTTCTAAGGATGATTGCGGCCTCAGGCCTTTGCATGCGGCTTCAGCAGGTCTTCCAAACCGATGCGCCGGAAAAGCTCTGCCCGAACCCGATCGGCAACACCGTTGACGATCTCAGCACCATCCTCTGAAGGATCTATATGGGTACGGAACGGCCGCGAACCAAACGGCATGTCGACAATATCCACGATTGCGGTCGCCACCGAAGCGGCATCGGCGTCCGCCGGCTCCAATGAGGCAAGCCCCCTCAGCGCTTGGTCGGGAACGCCGGCATAGGGACCGTCATCATATTCGGCGGCGCGCGCCTTATCGGCCGGCGAGCCGGAATGGGCAAAATGATTCGTGCCCTTTGTGAAGGCACCGGGCACGATGATGGCGGTTTCGATGCCCCAGCGGGTCAGCTCGGACGCATAGGACACCGCAAGCGAATCCATGGCCGCTTTGGCTGCGAAATAAGGCGAGAGGTACGGCGGCGTGCCGCCACGCGTGCTGGACGAGGAAACCCAGACAACCAGGCCGGTGCCCTGCTTGCGCAAGTAAGGCAGCACGGCGCGGTTGACCCGCTGGGTGCTGAGCACGTTGATATCGTAGAGTTCGGCGAACTGCTCGGGCGTAAAGGCTTCGGCGGGACCGAAGGACATGTGGCCGGCATTGTGGATGATGGTATCGATGCGGCCCTGCTCGGAGATGACTGCGGCAATGCCGGCTTCGACGGAAGCATCCGAGGCAACATCGAGTTCGACGGTCCTGAGATCGACGCCGTTCTCCGTGGCGAAAGCCGCCGCTGCCTCGACCTGCGCCGCATTGCGTCCCTTGGTTTCGCGGATACCCGCATAAACCGTATGTCCTGCCTTGGCGAGCGCGCGTGCCGTCAGAGCGCCGAAACCGCTCGATGCGCCAGTGATTACGATGACTTGCTTGCTCATGATCTTGTTCCTTCAGAGGATTGGCTGTTGTTGCCGATGAATTGGAGGGAGGCAGGCATTGCCTGCCGCCAAGTTGGCTCAGATCATGCCGCCATTGGCGCGCAGCGTCTGGCCGTTGATCCAGCCGCCATCCGGGCCGACGAGGAAGGAAACGGCGGCGGCGATGTCTTGCGGTGTGCCCAGGCGCTCCAACGGGTTCATCTTGGCCATGCGATCGATGAGCTCGTCGCTCTTGCCGTTGAGGAAAAGATCGGTGGCCGTCGGGCCTGGCGCGACCGCATTGACTGTTATCGAGCGCCCACGCAGTTCCTTCGCCATGATGCCGGTCAGAAGCTCGACGCCGGCCTTGGTTGCGGCATAGACGCCGTAGGTTTCGAGCTTGAGGCCGACGATGCTGGTCGAGAAGTTGACGATGCGGCCGCCGTCACGCAGGCGCCTGCCGGCTTCTCGCAGCGTATTGAACGTGCCCTTCAGGTTGATGGCGAGGTGGCGGTCGAAATGCGCGTCGTCTGCATCGACGATCTTCGCGAGCTGCATGATGCCGGCATTGTTGACGAGGACATCGACACCACCGAAGGCAGCTTCGGCTGCGTCGAACATGCGGCGCACGGCTTCGACATCGGAGACATCGGCCTTCGCGGTCAGCGCCTTGCCGCCCTTTTCCTCGATCTTGCGGGCGAGCCCTTCGGCGGCGGCTTCGCTGCCGGAATAGTTGATGACGACGGTGAAGCCATCCTCGGCCAAACGCTCTGCAATGGCAGCGCCGATGCCGCGCGATGCGCCGGTGATCATTGCTACCTTATTGGAAATATTGCTCATTTCTTTCATCCTTCATTGCCTTGCGCCATAGCGCATTTCGATGAGGAGAAGATGCCCCTTTTCAGGGAGCGGATAATCAGCCAATAATCGGCATCACTATCCGAATTTAGCGAACAAATAATATGGACAGATTCGATGCCATGCGGGTATTTTGCCGGGTCGTGGAACGACGCAGCTTCACGCTGGCCGCCGAAGATACCGGCCTACCCCGTTCGACGGTGACGGATGCGATCAAACAGGTCGAGGCGCGTCTTGGCGTGCGCCTGCTACAGCGCACGACGCGGCATGTCAGCCCGACGCTCGACGGCGAAGCCTATTACCAGCGCTGCCTGCGCATCCTCTCAGATATCGAGGATGCAGAAGGCGCCTTTGCCGGGGCGAAGCCGAAGGGGGTCCTCCGCGTCGACGTGCATGGAACGCTTGCGCGGCACTTCGTCCTGCCGAACCTACCCTCCTTTCTCGAAGCCTATCCCGACATCGAATTGCAGATCACCGAGGGCGACCGGTTCGTCGATCTCATCCGCGAGGGGATCGATTGCGTGCTACGGGTCGGCTCGCTGCAAGATAGCGACATGATCGGCCGCCGCATCGCGATGCTGGAAGAGGTAACACTTGCGGCACCCGCCTATGTCGAGCGCTTCGGCATGCCCGCCCATCCGGAGAAGCTCGACGGCCACCGCATGGTCGGCTTCCGCTCCTCCGCAACGGGCGGATTGCTGCCGTTGGAATTCCAGATCGACGGCGCCGTGCGCGAAATCACCCTGCCGGCCACCATCTCCGTCAATGCGGCCGAGAGTTACTTCGCCGCCGCCAAACTTGGCCTCGGCCTGATCCAGGTTCCGCGCTATCACGCCGAGGAAGCCCTACGATCGCACGAGCTACTGCATGTCCTTCCGGACTATCCGCCGACGCGAACGCCCGTCTCGATGCTCTATCCGCGCAGCCGCCAGCTTTCGCCACGGGTTCGCGTCTTCATAGACTGGTTCGTCAAGGTTTTTGCCGGACAGAACAGCACTGAAGTCGAGGCCGGATGAATATTCCGCGAAAGCGATCAAATAAATGAAATCGGCTCTTTGAATAGGCACGGAGCGCGCCTACGTCGTAATGCATTATTCTTCGGGCGGTGCCGTTACGACGTCATGAGAGTCCAACGATTTTCGAGAGAGAGCCGATGACCGAACAGAAGCAATTGAAGCTGGGCGCCTTCATGCGTCCCGTCAGCCTGCATACGGGGGCCTGGCGTTATCCCGGCGCCTATCCGGACGCCAACTTCAATTTCCAGCACATCAAAAGCTTTGCGCAGGAGCTGGAAAAGGCGAAATTCGACGCCTTCTTCATGGCCGATCACCTCGCGGTCCTCAACATGCCGATCGAGGCCCTGAAGCGCAGCCAGACCGTCACCTCCTTCGAGCCCTTCACACTGCTTTCTGCGCTCGCCGCCGTTACCGACAGGATTGGCCTCGTCGCAACCGCCTCCACCACCTTCGACCTGCCCTATCATATCGCCCGCCGCTTCGCCTCGCTCGACCATATCAGCGGTGGCCGCGCCGGCTGGAACATCGTCACCACCTCCAATCCCGATGCCGCCCTTAATTTCGGCCTCGAAGAACACATGGAACATGGCGAGCGCTACCATCGCGCTCGCGAATTCTACGATGTCGTGACCGGCCTCTGGGACAGCTTCGCCGACGACGCCTTCATCCGCAATCCGGAAAGCGGCATCTTCTTCGATCCCGAGCGAATGCATGTCCTCGGGCACAAGGGCGAGGAATTGAGCGTTCGCGGCCCGCTCAACATCGCCCGCCCGCCGCAGGGCTGGCCCGTCATCGTGCAGGCCGGACAATCGGATGCCGGCCGCCAGCTTGCCGCCGAAACGGCCGAAGCCGTCTTTGCAGCTCCCCGTAACCTCGCCGACGGCAAATCGATCTTTGCCGATATCAAGGGACGGATGAAGGCGATCGGCCGCAATCCGGATCATCTGAAGATCCTGCCCGCCGCCTTCATCGTCGTCGGCGATACGGTCGAGGAGGCAAAGGCCAAGCGGGCAAAGCTCGATAGTCTCGTCCATTACGATAGCGCCATCGCATCCCTGTCGATCGCACTTGGGCATGATGCCTCCAAATTCGATCCAGACGGCCCGCTGCCGGAGATTCCGGAGACCAACGCGAGCAAGAGCGGCCGCGAGCGCGTCATCGCCCTTGCCGAAGCCGAAAAGCTGACCGTGCGCCAGCTTGCCCAGCGCCTCGGCGGCTATGCCGGCCTCGCCTTCGTCGGCACGCCTGAGAGCATTGCCGACGAGATGGAGCAATGGCTGCATGAGGAAGGCTCTGACGGTTTCAACGTCGTCTTCCCCTTCCTGCCGCAAGGCCTGCTTGACGTGACCACCCGCGTCGTTCCAGAGCTGCAACGCCGCGGCATCTTCCGCCGCGATTACGAAGGTACGACATTGCGCGAACACCTCGGCCTGCCGCGCCCGGAAAACCGCTTCTTCAAAGCTGCTGCCGAAGCCGCGCAGTAAGAGAGCCCATCACAAGAGAATAACATGAGTCATATCACGCCGATCGACTACGAGACCGCTTCCGAGGCCGTGCGCGCCGAGCATGACCGCGAGATGCAGCTGCGCGGCCGCATGACGAATATGAAGCGGACATTGCTGCACTCGCCGGTGGCGCATCGCATCTATGCGGAATGGTTTCCTTTGCGCGAGGAACTGCGCCCGGCGCTGGACGATCGTGCCGTCTGGCTGCTTTGCCATGCCATTGCGATCGAATGCCGGTCGATCATCCCGGTCGGCTTCTTCCGGCGCGCGCTGATCAATGCCGGCCTGACGCCGGAAACGATCGTACCGAGTGAAGACGAGGCGCTGCTGATCGAATTCGGCAAGGCGATCGTCAGGGATTCCAATGCCATTCCGGAGGGGATTTGGGATCGATTGAAGGCCCGCTATGACGAGCCGACGCTCGCCAACCTCGTCGCCTTCGCAGGGATCATGATCGCCACGGCGATCTACAACAATGCCGTGAAGGTAGATATCGATCCGGAGCTTGGGCCTTATCTTGAAGGATTTGAGTTTCCGGCGGAATGAGGAGCAACGGCAGACACCGAGCCTTCCCGCTCGCAAGGGGCGGAATAACCAAAACTCACCCCGAAATCGTCGTCTCGAACTGCGGATTGCCGCGGATCGTGTTGCTTACCGTGCAGATCTCATCTTCGGCGGCATGCGCGATCGCGTTGCGGATTTCATCGCTGAAATCGCCCTTGATGGTGAAGGCAATATTAAACTTCTCCACGCGAGAGAGGCCTTCGGTCGCCTTCTCACCCGTGACGACGGCGGTGACTTCGGTGAGCTTGTCGAGTACGCCGAGGCTGCTTGCCGCCATGCGGGCGCTCAAGACAAGGCAGGCCGAGAGCGACGAGTAAAGCAGATCCAGCGGATTGAAACCCGGCTGCGACGGCGAAGTGACGATATCGATTTCGCCGCCCGTGACCGACGTCACATGCGGAAAACCGGTGCGGCCGACCGTAGCGGTCGCGCCCGTCTGCCTCGTCTTCACTTTCAGTTCGGCCATGTCGAAAATCCTTGAAATAAAAGCGGGAAACTCTTTCCCTCTACATAGGGATTCATCGCGCGGGACACAATTGCAGTTCCTGGCCCTTGCGTCTTCCAGCCAGTTAAGCCACCAAATGGTTACAGGCTCTTAGAGCAATTTCAGGAAAAGTGCGTAGCGGTTTTCCGTCCGGAATTGCGTACAAACGCTCTAGCAGACAGGCAGTTCGATATGACCGTTACCGATCCCCGCGCCTTCCTGACCTCGCTGTTCGATGCCGCGGTTCGTGCGGCCGATCCGTTGACAGGCATTCGCACGCATCTGCCGGCCAAACCGAATGGCCGCACGATCGTTATCGGCGCCGGCAAAGGATCTGCCCAGATGGCGGCCGCGCTGGAGCAATGCTGGAATGGCCCGCTGGAAGGCCTTGTCGTGACGCGATACGGCTTTTCCGCCCCCTGCCGCCGGATTGAGATCATCGAAGCCGCCCATCCCGTGCCGGACGAAGCAGGCCTCGTCGCTTCCCTTCGGCTTCTGAAACTTGTCGAGGGCCTGACGGAGGACGATCTGGTGATTGCCCTGATATCAGGCGGCGGCTCGGCGCTGCTTCCCTCGCCAGCGGACGGCCTGAGCCTTGCGGACGAAATCGCGGTCAACAAGGCACTGCTCGCCTCCGGCGCGCCGATCTCGGCGATGAATGTCATTCGTAAGCATCTGTCGACCATCAAGGGTGGCCGACTCGCGGCAGCAGCCCATCCCGCCAAGGTTGTCTCGCTCGTCGTCTCGGACATTCCCGGCGACGACCCTGCGCTGGTGGCCTCTGGCCCGACCGTGCCCGGCCTCGGCACGCGCGCCGAAGCGCTCGATCTCATCCGCCTCTACCAGATCGAACTGCCACCGGCCGTTCTCGCCCATATCGAGAAGGCGGATGCGGACGCGCCGCGCCCGGACGATCCGCGCTTTGCCGGCAATGAAGTGCATCTCATCGCATCCGCTGGCGTCTCGTTGGAGGCTGCCGCCGATGTGGCACGTGCCGCCGGCATCGAAGCCGCCATCCTCTCCGACGCCATCGAGGGCGAGGCTCGCGAAGCTGCGCATGTCCACGCCGCCATCGCCCGCGAAGTGCTTCACCGCAACAGGCCTTTCGCCAAACCGATCGTGCTGCTGTCAGGCGGCGAAACGACTGTAACGCTGAAAGGCAAGGGCAAGGGCGGACGGAACTCGGAATTCCTGCTGTCGCTCGCCATCGATATCGACGGCCACTCCGGCATTCACGCCATGGCTGCGGACACTGATGGCATCGACGGTAGCGAGAACAACGCCGGCGCCTTTGCCGATGCCGGTACGGTGGCGCGTCTGCGCCAGGCTGGACTAGTGCCGGCCGAGATGCTGGCAAACAATGACGCGTGGACAGCTTTCAATGCCATCGGCGATCTCTTCGTCCCCGGCCCGACCGGTACGAACGTCAATGACTTCCGCGCCATCCTGATCGCGTAACCACCGGAAACGGGTGCTTAAACAATTGCAGTGCAATCGTCACAGCGCCAATAGGCGGCTGCGGTCGACGTCCATCGGAAGAAATGCCGGCTGCAATGGTCACATTCGATTTCGACGACGTGTGTCCTCTCGCCAACGATGAATGGCCTGGTCTTACTCCTGCGCTCGCTCTTCCATTGCTCGAGCTTCGTCACGGCCATGATTACCCTCCACGCAATACTCGCCTCGACAAGCAACAATCTAAAGTAGGCTCAACTAATAAAAGAAATATTGCAAGTGCGAAGCGATTTTCCGCGCGAAAGGAGGACTAAAATTATCCGTAGTAGTGCATGGAAGACATAGTGCGCCGGCTTCCGGCCACGGCGGGATCGCTCCATTAGAGCCGGATGATTTTAGGTCGGGTCGACCTAAAATCTGAATCCGCTCTACAATCAAAAAAATAGAGCGTGATGTCGTCCGAAAACCGCATACACTTTTCGGCATCACGCTTTAAAAAATTGTGACAGCGGATATCGCCATTTTCGTGCGCGACGCCATGTCATTCGTTGGCGATTTTCCATCAAGATAATAATGGGAGGCATACTCATCATGCGCCACTTCCGCCAGCGGGCGATTTCGTCGGTAACCCTGGTCACATTTGCTCTCTTTTCCGTCACTGCCAGAGCTGCCGCGCCGCCACCGGTCGAGGCGGAGCATGGCATGGTGGTCACCGCTCAACATCTCGCCACCGATGTCGGCGTCGAGGTGCTCAAGAATGGTGGCAATGCCGTCGATGCCGCCGTTGCGGTCGGCTATGCACTGGCCGTGGTCTACCCGACCGCCGGCAATATCGGCGGCGGCGGCTTCATGACCATCCGTATGCGCGACGGCAAGACCACTTTCCTCGATTTCCGCGAGCGCGCACCCCTGGCGGCGACCAAAGGCATGTATCTCGACGACAAGGGCAATATCGTCAAAGGCGCCAGCACGGACGGCTATCTCGCTGTCGGCGTTCCCGGCTCGGTCATGGGCTTCGAGACGGCCCGCGAGAAATACGGCACCAAGTCCCGCCAGGATCTGATCGCGCCGGCCATTCGCTATGCCAAGGAAGGCTTCACGCTGAACCAGGCCGATGCCGCCGAGCTGAACGAGGGCAAGAAGTGGCTCTCGCGCGATCCGGCCACTGCCGCGATCTTCACCAAATCCGATGGCAAACCCTTCGCGACGGGCGACAAGCTGGTGCAGCCGGATCTCGCCAATGCCCTATCAGGCATTTCCGATCAGGGGCCGGATGGCTTCTACAAGGGGCCAGTCGCCAACGCCATCGTCAAGGCAAGCCAGGACAAGGGCGGCATTCTCGCAAACCAGGATTTCGAACAATACAAGGTCCGCGAGCTCGAGCCCGTGAAGTGCAATTATCGCGGATATGAGATCATCTCCTCGCCGCCGCCCTCCTCCGGCGGCGTCATCATCTGCGAAATCCTCAATGTATTGGAAGGCTACCCGCTCTCCTATACCGGCTACGCTTCGGCCGATACGGTCCATTACATGGTCGAAGCCATGCGCTACGCCTATGTCGATCGCAACTCCGCGCTCGGCGACCCTGACTTCGTCGACAATCCCGTCAGCAAGCTGCTGGACAAGGCCTATGCCCAGAAGATCCGCGACGGCATCTCTCCCTATAAGGCCGGCGTTTCCAAGGATCTGATGCCGAAGGGCCTCGGCGAAAGCCACGAGACGACCCATTATTCGATCGTCGACAATGACGGCAATGCCGTCGCCGTCACCTATACGCTGAACGGCTCCTTCGGTGCCGGCGTCGTTGCGCCCGGCACGGGCATCCTCTTGAACAACGAGATGGATGATTTCACCTCCAAGCCGGGGGTGCCCAACCTTTATGGCCTAGTGCAGGGCGAGGCCAACGCCATCCAGCCGAAGAAGACGCCGCTCTCCTCCATGAGCCCGACGATCGTTACCAAGGACGGCAAGCCCTTCATGGTGATCGGCAGCCCCGGCGGCTCGCGCATCATCACCATCACGCTGGAAGCAATCATCAACGTCATCGATTTCGGCATGAACATTCAGGAGGCGATCGATGCTCCGCGCATCCATCACCAATGGCTACCGGACAAGGTCTACATGGAGCCGCGTGCGCTTTCGCCCGATACGATCAAGCTTCTGACCGGCATGGGCTACACGGTTCAGGTCGACAATAGCTGGCCGATCTGGGGCCAGGCCGCTGGCATCCTCGTCGGCGGCAAGAGCCTCAGCGACATCGCCAAGGGCGGTGGCGCCCGCTACAACGGCGCCGTGGATAGCCGTGCCGGCTCGGGGCTTGCCGAAGGCTACTGATCGCCTCGGTGCCCGCTGAAAACGACGACACGGACCGGTGCCACCACCAATTGGCACCGGTCTTTCTGCCTATGGCATCCGACCAAACGAGCACATTATCTTACGCGAAAAAACCAAGCGTGAGCATTTCGACGCGATATCGCGCCTATTCATTCACCTCACGTTCATTTGATGTCGTTTGCCCCTCCATGTGCGTCATTTTTTTTCATCCCATGAATGGGATTTGCGATTTCTGATATAGCAATCGCGTGCAAGCAGGAGTATACAAACCGCCGTTCAAATAGGCCTTCGCGCCATGACCAGACTTGCGGTTCTGTCTTACGACCCCACCGCACCATCGAGAGCGATCCCCGACAATGTCGGATCAGATATTCCAGGCCGCCCCGACCCGGCGGGCCGCACCGAATTTTCGTGTAGTAGCGCTTATCGTAGCAAGCGCGATGTTCATGGAACAGCTCGACGCGACCGTGCTCGCAACAGCCCTTCCGACTATGGCAAGAGACTTCGGCGTCAGCGCGCCGGCCATGAGTATCTCGCTGACATCCTACCTCCTCAGCCTCGCGATCTTCATTCCTGCCAGCGGCGCCATCGCAGACCGCTTCGGGTCGCGCACCGTCTTTCGGTCCGCCATCGCGGTCTTCGTTGTCGGCTCGCTTCTCTGCGCGCAGGCGCCGAACCTGTTCTTCCTCGTGATCGCGCGCCTCCTTCAAGGCCTCGGCGGCGCTATGATGCTGCCCGTCGGTCGCCTCGTGCTGATGCGCAGCGTCGCCCGCAAGGATATGGTCAACGCCATGTCCTGGCTGCTGATCCCGGCGCTGGTCGGCCCCATTCTTGGCCCGCCGATCGGCGGCATGTTCGTCACCTATCTCGACTGGCGCTGGATCTTCTACATCAACGTGCCGATCGGCATCATCGGCTTCATCCTGGTGACGATGTTCATCGAAGAGGTGAAAGGCCCGCGCACCGGTCGTTTCGATCTCTCAGGCTTCATCCTCTCGGGCATTTCGCTCGGCTCTCTGCTCTTCGGCTTTGAAATGTCGAGCCGCGAGGGCGAAGGCTATATGGCGGTCTTCCTGATCTCCATCGGCCTTCTGTTCGGCATCGCCTATCTGCACCACGCCCGCAAGCACCCCTCACCGATCATGGATTTCTCCTTGATGAAGGTGCCGACTTTCCGCACCTCGGTCATCGCCGGTTCGCTGACGCGTATCAGCCAGGGCGCCCATCCCTTCCTGATCCCGCTGATGCTGCAGCTCGGCTTCGGTCTTTCGGCCGCGGCCGCAGGCCAGATCGCTATTGCGACCGCGCTCGGCTCCATGGCCATGAAGCCGCTGCAGGTCCGCATCCTGCGCACGCTCGGCTTCCGCACCGCCCTCATCATCTTCGGCCTGATCGGCACGCTCGGCTATGGCATGTGTGCCATCTTCAAGCCGGATTGGCCGCTGCCCGTCATCTTCGTGATCCTGTTCTTCTGCGGCTTCTTCATGTCGTTCCAGTTCACGGCCTACAACACGATTGCCTATGACGAGATCGAGCGCGACCGCATGAGCATTGCGACGAGTTTCTACTCGACGTTCCAGCAGCTGATGCTATCTCTCGGCATCTGCGTCGCCGCCCTTGCGCTGCATGGCTCGATGCAGCTGCGTGGGGAGACGAAGGCCGAGATGATCGACTTCTCCGTCGCCTTCATCGTCGTCACAGCCATTGCGCTTCTCGCCGTCATCTGGAACGCCAGCTTCTCGCGGACCGCCGGTTCGGAAATCAGCGGCCACCGCCGCAGATCGCCGGAAGACAGCCTCGGCGAGCATTGATGCTTGCCTCCCGCCAACTCCGGCAATAGTGTCTTTGGTGAACAGTGTCTCCACGGACGGTGCATTGCATTGAACAGTGGCAGCGACCTAAATAGTACCAGAACGAAATAACAGTCTGGAGCATCCCATGGTCGCCGGCATCCATCACATCACGCTGATCACCCGCAAGGTCCAGGCGAATGTCGATTTCTACGTCGGCTTCCTCGGCATGCGCCTCGTCAAGCGCACCGGCGGCTTCGAGGACGCCGCGCAGCTTCACCTCCTCTATGGCGACGCCGTGGGTTCGCCCGGCTCGCTGATCACCTTTCTGGTTTGGGAGGATGGTTCTCCCGGCCGCGCCGGCGTCGGCCAGGTCGGCGAAATCTCGCTCGCCATCGATCCGGCATGCATCGGTTATTGGTTGACGCGCGCCCTGAGTGCCGGCCTCAAACCGGAAGGCCCATCGGAGGAATTCGGCGAGCCGGTCCTGAGGCTGAAGGACCCGGATGGCGTCATCGTCAAACTGGTGGGAACGAACACGCTGCAGGCCGCAGCTCCTTGGACGAGCGACACCATTCCGCAGGAGCACGCGATTGCCCGCATCCGCGGCGCAACGCTGTTCAGCGAAACGCCAGAGGAGACGCAAGTCATGCTGGTCGACCATTTCGACTACCGTCCGCTCGCCACCAACGGAGCGATCAGCCGGCTCGTCTCGGAGCCTGGCGATATCCTCGACATCCGCGATGCCCGTGGCTTCTGGGCGAGTGCCCCGGGAACAGGTACGGTCGATCACATCGCCTTTCGCGCTGCTGACGATGCGGAATTGCAATCGGTCCACGCCGCCCTGCAGGCGATCGATTCCGGGCCGACGACGATGCATGACCGCAAATATTTCCGCTCGCTCTATGTCCGCGAACCCGGCCAGATCCTGTTCGAACTCGCGACGGATGCGCCTGGCATGTTGATCGACGAGGATGAAGCGACGCTTGGCACGCACCTCTTCGCTCCCGGCGATAGTCCGAAGCTTTTAGCCGAGCTGAACGTGATCCTGCCGCAGTTCTCTATGCCCGGCGACCCGCGCGTCGTCTATCGCGACCTGCCCTTCATCCATCGCTTCTTCACGCCAGGCGAGCCGAACAGCAATGTCTTCGTTCTGCTGCACGGCTCCGGCGCCAACGAGACGACGATGCTGCCGCTCGGCCATAAGATCGACCCCGATGCGACCTTGCTCAGCGTGCGCGGCCGCGCACTCGAGGAAGGTGCACCGCGCTGGTTCCGTCGCAATGGACCGATGTCCTTCGATCAGGCCGATATCGTGAGCGAGGCCGAAGCCTTCGCCGCCTTTATCGACGGCGCGATCCACGCCTATGGCCTCGATCCGGATCGCATCGTCTATATCGGCTATTCGAACGGCGCCAATTTGCTGAACGCCATGCTGTCGCTACACCCGCACCTCATCCGCCGCGCCGTGCTGCTGCGCTCCATGGCCGTTCTCGAAAACCCGCCAGCGGCTGATATGTCGGATGCCGATGTGCTGCTGGTCGCGGGCGAGAAGGATTTATACGGGCCATACGCCCAACCTCTCGCCGAACGCTTGCGCGATGGCGCAGCAAAGGTCGAGCTGACGACGGTGCCTGCAGGTCACGAGTTTGACGATGCCGACGTTTCGGTCATTCAAGAGTGGCTGAAGCGGGACGTGTAGGATCGACATATCCCCTTCTCCCCTCGGGGAGAAGGAAACTATGGCTGCACTCAACCCCTGAACGTATATTCCGCAATCGATTCCGGCTTCATCTCGATCGAGAAGCCCGGCAGGCTCGGCGGCATATAGGCAGCGTCACGGATGATGCAGGGGTCGATGAAATGCTCGTGCAGGTGATCGACATATTCGATCACCCGGCCATCCTTGGTGCCTGAGACGGCGATATAGTCGATCATCGACAGGTGCTGGACATATTCGCAAAGCCCGACACCGCCAGCATGCGGCCAGACCGGCAATCCATACTTGGCGGCGATCAGCAGCACTGCCAGCACTTCGTTCAAGCCACCCATACGGCAGGAATCGATCTGCACGATATCAATCGCGCCCTCGGCGATGAACTGCTTGAACATGATGCGGTTCTGGCACATCTCGCCGGTCGCGACCTTCACCGGGCCGATGGCCTGGCGGATCTTGCGGTGTCCCGCAACATCATCCGGGCTTGTGGGTTCTTCGATGAAGAAGGGCTTGGCGAAGGCGAGCTTCTTCACCCAGTCGATCGCCTGATTGACTTCCCAGACCTGGTTGGCGTCGATCATGAGATAACGGTCGGGCCCGATCACTTCGCGGGCGATGGTCAGGCGACGGATATCGTCTTCGAGATCGCGGCCGACCTTCATCTTCACATGGTTGAAGCCGGCATCGATCGCCTCCTGGCACAGGCGGCGCAGCTTGGCATCGTCATAGCCGAGCCAGCCGGCAGATGTCGTATAGCAGGCATAGCCCTCGCGCTCGAGCGTGGCGATACGGTCGGCCTTGCCGGCTTCCGCCTTCTTCAGGATGACAACGGCCTCGTCGCGGGTCAGCACATCGGCCAGGTAACGATAATCGACGATATCGGCGATCTGCTCCGCGTCCATTTCGGCTACCAGCCGCCAGATCGGCTTGCCGGCTTCCTTGGCGAGCAGATCCCAGACGGCATTGACGACGGCGCCGGTTGCCAGATGCATCGCGCCCTTCTCCGGGCCGATCCAGCGCAGCTGGCTGTCGCTGGTCAGATGCCGCCAGTATTTGCCCGGGTTTTCCAGAACCGCCGCAAGTTCCGTGCCGACAACCAGATGCCGCATTGCCTCGATCGCCATGCAGCAGATGTCATTGCCGCGGCCGATGGTGAAGGTCAGGCCGTGGCCGGCAAGGCCCGGCTTGTCGGTGTCGAGGATGACATAGGCTGCCGAATAGTCCGGATCCGGATTCATCGCGTCCGAACCATCGAGGCTCTGCGATGTCGGGAAGCGCAAATCGAAAACGCGAAGATTGGTGATGCGCGTCATTGGAAAACTCCTTCTAAATCCATCGCGGCCTCTCGACCCCTTCAGCCAAGGTCGAACTCCTCCCAGAGTGCCGCATTATGCTCGCCAACGTGCGGGGCCGCACGCTCGAATTTCGGTCGCTGCCCATCGATGCGGATAGGCGAGCGGGTGGTACGCAGGCTGACGCCATCTTCGCGCCCGACCGTCTGCAGCATGTCGAGAAAACGAAAACCTTCGCTACCTAGCAGCTCCGGCCAGTTCAGCACTTTTGCGCACCAGATGTCGGCAGGTTCCAGGATCGCCAGCCAGTCGTCAACGTTGCGGCTGGCGATGCGCGCCGCGATCAGCGCCTTGATTTCATCGCGTGCCGTGAACCAGCTTTTCTCGTCATCGCGATAGGGCTCAAGCTCGTCCATCCCGAGCAGATCGGCAAGTTTGGAAATCGGCGTCATGGCGATCGCGAGATAGCCGTCGGCGGCGGGGTAGACGCCATAAGGCGCTGAAAGATAGGCATGGGCGCTGCGAACATGGGAGCGCTCAGGCAGCTTGCCGCCGTTGTTCATATGCACGCTCAGCACCTCGACCTGCAGATCGACCAGAGCTTCCAGCAGGCTGGTCTCCACCAGCCCGCCCGCGCCCGTCACGCCGCGCCGCACCAGCGCCGCCAGAATGCCCTGGGCGGCAGCCGCACCCGCGAGCATATCGCCGATCGCGAGACCAAAAGGCACCGGCCCCTGTCCCTCGTCACCGTTCAGCCACATGACGCCGGAGCGCGATTGCGCCAGAAGATCCTGCCCCGGCCGTGCGACCCATGGTCCCTCTTCGCCGTAGCCGCTGATCGAGCAATAGACGAGGCGTGGATTGAGCTTGTTTGCGGCCTCGTAATCCAGCCCCAGCCGCTCGATCACGCCGGGGCGAAAGTTCTGAATAAGCACGTCGGCCTTGGAGATCAGCTTGCGCAGCGCGCTCATATCGCGCTGGTTCTTCAGATCGACCGCCAGACTTTCCTTTGAGCGGTTGATCGCATGGAAGATCGTCGAATCACCGCTTTCATCGTCGCTGAGATAAAGCCCACGCGAAAGATCGCCGCCACCGGGACGCTCGATCTTGATCACCCTGGCACCGAGATCCATCAGTCGCAGCGAGCAATAGGGACCCGACAGAAACTGGCTCATGTCGACGACGACAAGTCCGGCCAGCGGCAAGTCCCTCTTCAGTGTCATTGATATTCCCGCTCCCCGACATCACCCCGGCCCACGGCGCCTCTCCGCCTTGAGGACTATCCTCGTCACCGGTTCTGCGTCAGCCTCAATCTTCTTATGTGAATAGTATTTTCACATATGGATGATTTTTGCAAACGAAAAGAGGGAGGATAATGGGAGCTCTCCGCGCCCATGTCGTCAGGAAATAGATTATGGTTCCACACAATGAGAGCTGACGAAATGAAAGGGAGATAAGGAATGGCGACGGTCAAGTTACTCGATGATGCGGAAGCCGAGGCAATCCCGGCGGTCAAGGCTGTGTTCGACGACATTCGCGCGGTGAGAAAATCCGATTTCGTCAATAATTTCTGGCGCGGCCTTGCCAATGATCCTGCATTGCTTAAACGCACCTGGGAGGGCCTGAAAGCGGTCATGGTGGCGGACGGCGCACTCGACCCGCTCGTGCGCGAGATGATCTACATAGCCGTCTCCACGGCCAACGGCTGCACCTATTGCGTCCATTCGCATACCGCAGCCGCCAGAGCAAAAGGCATGACTGACGCCCAGCACGGGGAACTGCTGGCGGTTATCGGACTAGCCGGACAGACCAATCACCTCGTGACAGCGATGCAAATCCCCGTCGATCCGGAATTCGAGGTCGGCGGCCGATGACACGCAAAAGGCCCGCGGGCATATGCCGGCGGGCCTTCGATAAACAATCTTCGCTGTTAGCGATCCGACGTTTCCGCCGCCTGGGTATCTGCCGCAATGGCAGCAACATTGACGCCGTTGTTCACGACCAGCAATCTTTTACGAACCAGAACGCCCATCACGCGGGCGGCGGTCGAAAAGGTCATCGTGTCGAGCGGACCCTCGCCCTCCCAAGGCTTGGTCAGCCGCTCGGTCACGGCCGAGACGATATTGTTGGGCACGATATCAGTGCATTCGCGCATGGCCTCGAAAACGACACTGATGGGATGGATACGTCCCTCGAACGTCACGATCGGTTCGGTTACTTCGCTGTCCCATTCCTCGAAGGCATAGAGCGCTTCGCGGAAGAGCTGCTGCAGGGTAATGGGGGCATGACCCTCATGAAGGGGCGGCAAGGCATTCGACATGTCTGTCTCCTTTCAATTGGAAGTCCGGCGCATATATGAAAGTTGATGGTCTCTCCTCCGAGACCCAAGCGCTGCTTCTTCAGTTTGGCGCGCCTTAAATGGGGGAGCGGCGCGGCAAACCATCTTGTGACCGGCGCAACGCGGGACGCACACGAAATGTTCCCACCGGTCATGTAACTTGATCAAGTCTATAGATTAATCTCGACTTGAAAAGCCTCAATGATAACTTTCTGCAATTCTCTTTATTTTTGAATGACTTCACGTAGAGTGAAATGACAGCGCATCTGTGGAAGGCATGCGAATCTCCATTCAGGGCCGAAAGGACGCGACCATGTGCGGCGATCATGAACACGAGCATCAACACGGGCAAGATCATAGCCAGCAACAGGTCGATTGGCGTGAACATGGCGTCAAGATCATTCCGGGCAATGCCCTCGACCCGAATACGGCACAGACACCGGGCATGAACCGGGCAACTGCAATCAATCAAGCCCGCGCAGGCGCCGAAAAGATCTGGGCAGGAACCGTGACGATCCACGCCAATGCCAAGACCGGCGCTCACCATCACGGTGATCTCGAAAGCATCATTTACGTCGTCAAAGGCCGGGCGCGGATGCGCTGGGGCGAGAACCTGGAATTCGTCGCCGAAGCCGGGCCTGGCGATTTCATCTTCGTGCCGCCCTATGTGCCGCATCAGGAGATCAATGCCAGCCGCGACGAAACGCTGGAATGCGTCCTTGTCCGCTCCGGGCAGGAGCCAGTCGTCGTCAATCTGGATATCGAACCGGTCGAAAAGCCGGAAGAGGTCCTCTGGAAGGACCCCATCCATCGCTGAGGCGATTAATTTTTGAGCAAATGCCTATTTTGCCGCATAAGTAATCTATAGTAATTATAGAAAATAAGTTTGCTCTTTTGCGTTGCACTGAAAAGAGTTTTTCAGAACCGCAGTGCACAACGCATGATCCTGCTTCGCGGATAGACCGCGCGTCTGAAATGATCCTGCTGTCAACGAGAGAACGATCTCGATCATCTGGAACAGGGATTTCCCATGACTGAAAAGCTTTCTAGAGGTTTCGCTGCGCTGCGCCTTTCCCGCCGCGCCGGCCTTGCCGCCATCCTCGCTTCCGCTGTCGCCGTCCTCGGCCTGACGGCAAACGCCATGCCGTCTTTGGCTGCAGACAAGACGATCAAGGTCGGCATCATGAGCGGCGAGGACGAGGATGTCTGGCGCGTCGTGGTCGCCGAGGCCGCCAAGAAGGGCCTGAAGGTCGAGCCGGTCGTCTTCAACGATTATACCCAGCCGAACGAAGCACTCGAGCGCGGCGAAATCGACGCCAATGCCTTCCAGCACAAGCCCTACCTCGACAACCAGATCAAGCAGCACGGCTATCACATCGCAATTGCCGGCTACACGGGCATCTGGCCGATCGGCCTCTACACGAAGAAGTACAAGACCGTAGCCGACCTTCCGAAGGGCGCTGCCATCGGGGTGCCGAACGATCCGTCCAACGAAGGCCGCGCACTGCTCGTTCTGCAGCATGAGGGTATCATCAAGCTCAAGGAAGGCACCGGCATCCTCGCCACGGTTGCCGATATCGCTGAAAACCCGAAGAACGTCGACATCAAGGAACTGGATGCCGGCATCGTCGGCCGTTCGATCGACGATCTCGATGCAGCCGTTGTCAACACCGACTGGGCACTGAAAGCAGGGCTCTCGGCGAAAGACCGCATCGCGCAGGAGCAGACCGAAAACAATCCGTACCGCAACTTCATCGCCGTCAAGCAGGGCAGCGAGAATGAAGCCTGGGTCAAGACGCTGGTCGCCTCCTATCAGAACGACACCGTCAAGGCCGAGTTCGACAAAGTCTACAAAGGCACCGGCCAGAGCGCCTATTGATCTCAGAACGGCGCGGGGGACAGCGCTGAACGGCGGGCGGCCGGGGCATCTTGCCCAGCCGCCTTTGATGTTTTCCCCGGCAGGATGCGATGAAGTTTATAGTTGGTTATGGAGTTCGCTGAGGGTACATACCCCCTCTGTCACTTTCGTGACATCTCACCCACAAGGGGGAGATTGGCAATATTTGGCAAGCCATTGCCAGAAAACACGCATCGCATCTGCTGACACATTGCCGATTGTTCTGCTAAGCGCGCAACAAACTCCCAACGATCTCCCCCCTTGTGGGGGAGATGTCACGAAGTGACAGAGGGGGGTACAATGGCCTCTACGAACTCGGAGGCCGCTTTTATACAAAGAGAAGCACTATGAATTCTTTCACCCCAGCCACATCGATCGACGGACAGGCGCCGCCTGAAGCGACAGGCGACGAGATCGTTCGCCTGGTTGATGTCCGCCGCCGGTTCGGCGCGACGCCGGCGCTGGATGGCATATCGCTGACCGCACGCCGCGGCGAAATCGTCGGCATCATCGGCCGCAGCGGCGCCGGCAAATCGACGCTGATCCGCTGCCTGAACGGGCTGGAGCGCACCGATAGCGGCGAAATTCACATCGAGGGCCGCGACATCGCCCGCCTTTCGGAGAAGGAATTGCAGCCACTGCGTCGTCGCATCGGCATGGTCTTCCAGCACTTCAATCTGCTGTCCTCAAGAACGGTAGAGGAAAACATCGCACTACCGCTGAAGATCGAAGGCGTCGCCAAGGCGGAACGATTACAGCGTGCCCGCGAACTGCTCGAACTCGTCGGCCTTGCCGACAAGGCCAAGGCCTACCCGTCCGCCCTGTCCGGCGGCCAGAAACAACGCGTCGGCATTGCCCGCGCCCTTGCCGCCCGGCCCGCAATTCTCCTGTCGGACGAAGCGACATCGGCGCTCGATCCGGAAACCACCCGATCCATTCTGGCATTGTTGAAGGACATCAACCGCAAGCTCGGCCTAACAATCCTGCTCATCACCCATGAGATGGAAGTGATCCGCTCGATTGCCGATCGCGTCGCGGTCATCGATGCCGGCCGGATCGTCGAAGAGGGCTCGGTATGGACGGTTTTCGCCAATCCCCAGCAGGACATTACCGCCAGCCTGCTCAGCGGTGCGCGTCCACAGCTTCCAGACCATATCGCCGCCGGCCTTTCCGCGACATCGGGTGCCGAAGCCATCCTCAGCGTCGATCTTGCTGGCCCAGCCGCACAGGGCGCGCTTTTTGCCGAACTTTCGGCCGCTCTTCCCCGCTCCTTCCGGCTGGTCCATGGCGGCATTGACCATATCCAGAACCAGCCCGTCGCCCGCTTCTTCGTCGCGGTGCCGACGCGCGACACGACCTTGCCGACCCAAGTCAGTGATTTCTTGAAAGCCCGCTCCGCACGGGTGGAGGTTCTAGGCTATGACAACTGATGTAATCCTCAGTCTGCTTTGGCGCTCCTTCTGGCAAACCATTTGGATGACGGGCGCCGCCGGCTTTCTTTCCCTCATCATCGGCCTGCCGCTCGGCCTTGCTCTCGTCGCTACCAGCCGCGGCGGCATCGCCGAACAGGGCGCGATCAACCGCGTCCTGGGCATCCTGGTCGACGGCTTCCGCGCCGTGCCTTTCATCATTTTACTTATCGCCCTGATCCCGCTGACGCGTCTGATCGTCGGCACGGCGCTCGGCACGACAGCCGCGATCGTGCCGCTGACCATCGCAGCGATCCCCTATTATGCTCGCGTTGCCGAGGTCTCGCTGCGCGATGTCGATCGCGGCCTGATCGACGCCGTGCGCGCCATGGGCGGTAATCGCTGGACTATCGTCCGCGAAGTGCTGATACCGGAAGCGATGCCCGGCATTGTCGCCGGCTTCACCGTGACCATGGTCACACTGATCGGCGCTTCGGCCATGGCCGGCACGATCGGCGGCGGCGGCCTCGGCGACCTTGCCATCCGCTATGGCTATCAACGCTATGAGACGAGCGTCATGATCGCCGTCGTCATCATCCTGATCATTCTGGTCTGGGGCATGCAATGGCTGGGCGATCGCCTCGCCAATCGGCTCGATCGCCGCTAGCTCCATCGATACAAATCCATTCCCGGTGCAGAAAGACATTGCTCCGGGAGTGAAGACGAAAGATCAAAAGATCAGTTGCGCGTCACCGGCTTCGAGCGCATGCGCGATACGGTCTCCCGCTCGGCACGCTTGCAGCGCATCGGCGGCAGGCCGCGATCCATTAGATCCATATCCTCCAGCACCATGTCGCCCATCTTCTTGAAGGCGCCGTCGAGCGCACCGGCGCGGTGGGCCGAGCGGAGAAAACCCTTGAGCTTGCGTACTGGATGATCAAGGCTGAGCGGCTCCTCGGGGTAGACATCGCTTGCCGCCACGATACGGCCCGAAGCGACAGCCGCCATCAGTGCATCGAAATCGACGACATCGGCCCGGCTGAGCAGAATGAAGGCCGCTCCCTCGCGCATTTTCGCAAAAGCCTCTGCCCCGAGAAAACCCCTGTTCTCGCTAGTGACCGATGCGACCACGAAGACGAAATCGCTGTTGGATAACACCTCATCGAGCCCAGCGGGCTGAACGCCGTGTTCCCGGAGGATCGACGGCGGCATCCAGGGATCGAAGACCCTGATATTGGCGCGGAAGCCGGACAGCACGCGGTTCAGCGCCTTGCCGAGATCACCGAAGCCGACAATGCCAATATCGCTGCCGCCAACGAGCCGTGCCTTCGCATTGCCATCGCCACCCCAGAGTTCCCTGCCCTCGCGGAAATCGACATCGGCATCGACGATCCCGCGCGCCAGGCTCAGAGCAAACCCAAGGCCGATCTCGGCGACCGGCTCGGCAAAAACGAGGCCAGTGGTCACGACGTGGATGCCGCGCTCGAAAAGCACTTCATAGGGCATGTTGTTGATGAGATTGCTCTCGACATTCAGGATACAGCGCAGTTGTGGCATGCGATCCAGCGTTTCCCTCGATAGCGGCGGCTGGCCGATGATGTAGCGCGCCTCGACGAGCACCTCGTCGCCCAGTCCGGCGATATTGTCCGGGTCCGCCTCGACGAGGCGATATTTCGAATGAAGGAGCGACAGAGCGTCCCTGGTGAAGATAAGCTCGAGCGAGCGCGGCTCCGGCGCGCTGATGGCCAAGGGTCTGCTATCGGCGGTCATTCTATTCCTCCCTGTCTGGCGGGGCGATCCAATAGCATTCCACGGATCAGATCAATCAGGCCTCGTCCTCTTCCCCTGGCATTCCGATGGAGAAAGCGCAGATGCGCGAGAGATGGGTGAGCGGCAGACCCGTCTCGGCATGCCAGGCATTGAACTGATCCTGGATCAGACGCAGGTCTTTCTTCGTCGGTTTGCTTTCAGAAATCGGCACGCCGGAAAGCCGCAGACAGACGAGAACGTCATGGCTCATGACGAAGCTGTCGCGGCCGATCGCCCGCAGGAGATATTGGCCGGTCATGCCGCCGAGCCGGTTTGCCTGCTTGTCCAGAACCGCAAGCAGGCCGATCTGATCCTCCAGCGGCCAGTCGGCGAAGAAGCGGCCGGCGCTGCCATACGTGTCGGCAAGCTGGCGGATGAACTGCGCATTGTCCCGCACCGACATGATCTTGGCGCCGTTGCGGATGACCCGTGCGTCCGAAGTCAGATCATGCCAGTAATCATCCGGCGCCAGATTGAGAAAGGCGGGGTCAAAGCCGGAGAATGCCGTTTCGAAACCAGCCCATTTCGAATCGATGACGTTACGCACGAAACCAGCATAAAAGATGTAGCGCGTCATCTCCGACAAGATCCGATCATCGGGCAGAGCACGCAGCACCTCATGGTTCGGCGCCTTGGGCATCAGCGCCTTTAACCCGTCGGCGCCTTCCTTGCGCTTCTCGGCCCGCTTTCTGATCTCGGCAAAGCTTCCCATCACCCGCTCCCGTCGGCCACGCTGTAACGACAAGTCTCTTACGATCTTATCGCCCAGTGCAAGCAATCTCCATGCAATGATTTGCTGTGAAAAACACGACGTAGAAAGTTATGACTCGAAAGTTGATCACGCCGGCATTCGAATTGATTTCCCGACGATTGAAACAGTTCCGAACTGCTCCAGATATCGTCTTGAAATTAACTTGAGATTTCGCACACCGTAGCGTTAATTTCGGCGGCGTCGGATCGGAGCCTCCTGCCATGAACAATAAAGACTGGAATTATCCCATCATGGTCATCTGCAAGCGCACCGGAAAAGTCTATACGGTCGCGAACACGAAGGAGGCTCTGGACATGCTGCTGAACGCATGGCCTGTCGCAGAGGGTAAAGCTTTCATGATGGCTCTACAGGTCTGTGCCGATGTCGAACGAGGCCAGGGACAACCGCTGGAAGCTCGCAACAGCTTTGTCGCTGCAGCATCGGAGGCTGGCGTCCCCCTTGAGATGCCGGTGATTCAGTAAGATTGCTGCCTGTTTCGAGACCTGCTGCGCACTGTTTTCACAAGGCTTGATTGCGCATAGTCCGGTAGGCTGCCACACTGTTTGGCACCGCACCGCTCTTACAAAAATGGTGCGGACCGATTTCCGGAAATTGCGAAACTTTTTGCCGTGGCGGGAGTTTCACTCGCAATGTCGGAGCATCATCGAAATGAAAATGATATTTAGTGCCGGCGCAAGCCGGTGGCTTGAGCCTGTATATCTGCGCATCGGCCATGGCATGCCGGAAGCAATCCGAAGCCCGAAGGAAGCCCACAATCACCTCCTTTTCCGCTGGCCAACCATCAGAGGCGAAAAATACGATTCGGCCAGAAGCCTCTGCCTCGAAGCCGAGACCGACCCGTTTCTGTGCGAATACGCCAGAAAAGTGTTCATCGAGGCCTGCGTTGAAGCCAGCGTACTCGACTAGATAGCGATACTAAAATCCTTGGAATCGGAACGCTTCTTGCTGGGTTACCGAAGCATGAACGTTTCGGAGGTAATGCGTTTTGAAACGAAACATTTTACGACCATTTCCAGCTGTCACGCTTGTCATGGGAGAGAACGGCGGAACCCGCCGCGTCAATTCGGTACATCAGGTTGCAGAGCTGCTGCTGGAACATTGGCCGGTGGCAAATGGCGAAGACTATGTCGCAGCGGTACGGATCTGCCTCGAAGCGATGCTTGGCGCCGTCCCTGCCGAAGCCGTGAGAGAGGCTTTGATCAAGGCTGCCCGAGAAGCAGGCATATCCGTAATGCAATGAAATTCCCCTCCCTTCCCGCCACAGGTGGGACCTCTCTGACATTATTCACTTTTTATGAACGAGTGCCGGCGATCTTGCCAACAGAGGCAGGCGATTCGCTCCTGCCGATGACGGAGAGAATATGTCGCTTCTACCATTCCCTGCCGACAGGCGTACCAGTGATGTCAGGCGGTGTGCCACAGCCCTTCAGCAGCTACAAGGCGAGGCGGCAAACCGCTTCTGGCGTTCGGAAATGGCAATCTTTGCCAACGCCTTGCGCGAACAGGGAGTGGAAGACGACGAAATCTCGCGGCAAGCTGGCCTCTTCATGCATGCGGTCCAGATGGAACTGCAGCTTGCCTATGCCGAAGAGGAACTGAACGCCTCGGCCTAACGGCGTTAGAACCCTCCGGTTCTCCTTGAATCGCGAGAACGCTCCATCCCTTTTTTGCAGTTCCGGACGGAAAGCCGCTACGCAGTTTTCTTAGGATTGTTTATTTCGGCAATCTGCAAAATGCGATGGATTTATCGCCGCTGGTCGGTGACTTGATCTGCACGGTCCATTCTCCTCCGGGAAAATGGAGCCCCTTCGACGAAGCCACGCCCGTGATCTGCGCGCAGGCCTTTCTGGCATCGGCACTCGGCAGATCTATGGTCGCCATGACGGCGTACCGCCGGCTGGAAACCTGGCACGGCGCGGTAAACAAGCCGGTATTGTCGATCATCTTGCAGACCCGGAACGCATTGCTCACGGCATCGTCTGCAGCCATCGCGGAATTGGCGATCACCAGCATGGTGGCCGTTGCCAAAAACAATCTCATTAAAAACCCCGATCCCCTATGGCAGCACGGTGCCAGAGCAGATTTCGTCTTGCAAGATATGTCGCGTGGATTTTCATGGCCATTTGAAAATACAACGCAATTGTCGGCGACTTGTTCGCCGGTGGCCACCTTCATCCGTCTCTGTTGAGATATTCCGCTTGCGATCAAGCCGGAGAGATAGTCTTTCGAAGATATGGCGGTACCGATGCTCCGGACTGGGCCCGCCTCCGCCCAGCCGACATCTTGCCGATACCCGCCACTCCCTTCACTGCCTCTGACAGACGGAAAGCGTTCAATTCGCCGCTTCCCGTTAATATCTTCGATATTAGAACATGCCATATTAGTGAAAATATAAGTCAAGGAGCCAGCGCGATGACGGCATTCTCACCCGAAGGCCGGGTAGCCATCCGAAAGCGAACGCTTCTCGGCGCGAAAATCATATTTAACGACGGCCACTCGGTCTTTGATTGCCTCGTCCGAAACCTGTCCGATACCGGCGCCATGATCCAGATCGAAAACCCTCTGGCCGCGCCCAACGCCTTCAACCTGCAGCTTTCGGACGAGAGGCTGTTGGCCTGCGCAGTGCGCTGGCGAAAAATCAACAGCATGGGCGTCGAGTTTATATGAGGGCGCCCCTCGCCGGCTAGTGCCATGGCCGCCTCGCAAAACATGGGTACCGCAAGAGCTACGGACCAACCTGATATGGAATTGTCGGCAATATCCCGGATCGCAGTTGCCTCCCTGCCGATCAGGTTCGCCCGGAACAAATAAGCCGCACAATGCATTCCCAGGCATATGGCACCTCTGCCGAATTGGCTTGTGAAGGAGACGGCTATGAACCAGGACACCATTGATAGGCTCGATACAATCGGCCAACAGCTGCATGATCGAGCTCTTGCTCTGTCCCAGTCGCAATCCCAGGAAGGCCAGGACCATGCCCTCATGATGTCGGCATTGGCGACCTTGGCAGCGGCGGTGCGAACCTTGGACGACGACATGGCCCGGCTCGACGGCCCCAAAGGGATTGGAGCAGCTGGCTCGTGAATTTGGCGCTTTCAAATGCCGAATGGGTTTAGCTTCCGCGCCCCCTAGCAAACGAGCACTCTTTTAGGCAACCGTACAGAATTGTTGGGGGGACGTATGGTAGCGGAGGAGGGATTTGAACCCCCGACACAAGGATTATGATTCCTCTGCTCTGACCTACTGAGCTACTCCGCCACGCCGTGTTTGCTGTTTAGCAGCGAACACAAAGGTCAAACGAACCGCCTGCTCGAAAAGCGCTGGCTCGTCGGTTGAGCGGCTTATAAGGTGCGGTTCGGCTTGGTGTCAAGCGGATGATTTGGAAAAATCAGTGGTTTCTCCAAACCGATCTTATCTATCGTTCAAGCAGCGACCGGGCTTGCCAGCAGCGCCTTCAAGGAAGCTTCCGCCATCGGCTCACGCTCCGAGCGTTCGATGAAGCCGCCGCCGTAGACGCGCGCGTCGTCGCCGGGTGCTGAATAGAGCGCGCAAGCCTGGCCGGGAGCCACGCCGGCTTCGCCGACGGTAAGATCGACATAGATGCCACTGGCACCGGCATGCAGCACAGCCGGCGACGGTGCGCGGGTCGAGCGGACCTTGGCGAAACAGGCAAAGCCCTCGCTGGAAGCGGCCTGCTCCAGCGGTTCGTCGCCCAGCCAGTTGACATCGCGCAGATAGACGCGATGCGTTTCCAGCGCTTCCTTGGGGCCGACGATGACGCGCCGCGAGCGGGCGTCGAGATAGACGACGTAGAGCGGCTCGCCTGTGGCCACACCGATGCCGCGGCGCTGGCCGATCGTATAATGCAGGATGCCCTCGTGCTGCCCGAGCACGCGGCCGTCGAGGTGGACGATCTCGCCGGCAAGTGCCGCATTCGGCTTCAGCTTGGCGATGACATCGGAATATTTGCCCTGCGGCACGAAACAGATGTCCTGGCTATCGGCCTTCTTGGCGACGACAAGGCCCATTTCCTCGGCAAGCGCGCGGGTTTCGGCCTTTGGCATGCCGCCGAGCGGAAAGCGCAGATAATCGATCTGCTCCTGCGTCGTGGCAAAGAGGAAATAGCTTTGATCGCGATCGGCATCGGCCGGGCGATAGAGAGCGCGGCGATGCGGATGCTCCGGCGATGGATTGGGGCGCGAGCGGATGTAATGGCCGGTTGCCAGCGCATCGGCGCCGAGTTCCTTGGCCGTCGCAAGCAGATCGGCGAACTTGACGGTCTGGTTGCAGGCAACGCAGGGGATCGGTGTTTCGCCGGCCACATAGCTTTCGGCGAAGGGATTGATCACCGTCTCGCGGAAGCGCTTTTCATAGTCGAGCACATAATGCGGGATGCCGAGCGTTTCGCAGACGCGGCGCGCATCGTCGATATCCTGGCCGGCGCAACAGGAGCCGGCGCGATGCACCGCGGCGCCATGGTCATAGAGCTGCAGCGTGATGCCGAGCACATCATAGCCCTGCCGCTTCAAAATGCCGGCAACGACGGAGCTGTCGACACCGCCCGACATGGCGACGACGACGCGGGTATCTTCCGGCCTCTTGTCAAAATCCAGTGTATTCACGGTCGTTGCCGCCAGTCTTGAACGATCTTCGATGCTGTCCGTAGCGGGATGACCTTTCTTCGAAATGTCGTCACGCTCTCACGATTTCATTTCGCATGATCTGATCCAAAAACCGCTGTACACTTTTCGGGATCATGCTTCCTGCCGCCGGATGCCATGCAAAAGCGGCGAATTTTCATCACACGGAGCCTTTAAGCCGCTCTTTGCAGCCAGCCTCAATTGTGGACGGATATAGAAAGGATTGCCAACCCATGCAAGGGGTGGGCGAAATCGCGAATCATCCCTTTGCTTTCAAATGCCGGATCAAATTGCGGCTGCGCCGCAGAACTGTCACCACCGATCCGATGGCGACGATCCAGAGCGCAATGGTCAAAACCCAGCTGCTGCCGCTCCATAGCGCCTCGATGATCGAGAGCAAAGCCGCAGCCGTGGCGATCGCCATGCGATGCTGCTTGGCCATCGGGCCGCCGAAATCGCTCGGATTGCCCGTGGCGCGTCCGAGTTCGCGAACATAGGCGGTCAACACGGCAAAGGCAGCCGACGCCCAGCCGAGGCCTGGCATTGCAATGCCATAGCCGATGCCGGCAAAGATGAGGATATCGGCGATCCGATCCGGGAACTCGTTCCAGAACGGCCCATCGGCTTCACCCTTCCCACCCTCAACCGCTACCATGCCATCAAGCAGGTTGCAGAGCAGGCGCAGCTGGCAGAACAAGGCGGCAAGGATCAGCAGGACCACTCGCATACCGAGACTATCGGCGGCGGCGGAGAGCCAGAACGAAGCCCCTGCTAGCGCCGCCATGGCCATGCTCGCCTGCGAGATCTGGTTCGGCGTTACCGAAAGCGCGGTCATGCGCCGCGCCAGCATCTGAGCCCACCGCGTATTTCGGCTCGCCAGCGGTCGTCTGTCGCCCATGCCCTCGCCTGTCATCGCTCCTCACCTTTCATGACTTCGCAACCTTCCGCCCGAGATCGAGTAATTATAGATCGCCGCATAGCTGGAGGAGACCAGCAGTGGCACGGCAATGGTCTTCAGGATCTCCGGTGTGCCGCTCAGCGCATGGATGAGAACCAGGATGGTCGCCGAGCCCAGGCAGGCGATCATCGGCGGCGCCCAAAGGCACAGAAGGCCACTGAATCGCCGCGACAAAGCCTCGACCACGGATTTCAGGAACAATGTCAGGCAGCCCGAAAGCACGCCCTGCACGAAGCCCGCAATCAGTGGCCGCGGCATCGGGTGCATGCGATTGGCAAAGACCGCCCAGCCGCCCATGGCGAGAAAGGCGAAAAGCACGTGCACGATGCTGCTGCCGGCAAGCGCTTTCAGCTTCCCGCTCATGACAGCGACCACCAGTAGCGCACGAGATGGAAGAAGATCGGCGCGGAGAAGACGACCGAGTCCAACCGGTCGATCAGCCCACCATGCCCTTCGATCAGATGCCCCCAATCCTTGACGCCGCGATCCCGTTTGATCGCCGACATCACGAGGCCACCGAAGAAGCCCATGATGGTGATGATGAAGGCGAGCAGCCCGGCCTGCAGCGGCGTGAACGGCGTCACCCACCAGAGCGCCGCGCCGATCAAGGAGGCGCTGATGACACCGCCCACGAAGCCTTCCACCGTCTTCGATGGAGACAGCCGTGGCGCGATCTTCGTTTTCCCGAACAACTTGCCCCAGACATATTGCAGGACGTCGCTGAGCTGCACGACGATCACCAGGAAGGCGATCAGCAGCACGTTGCGGCCCTCGTAGCCGGGAATATGCAGCGTCAGCAGCGCCGGCACATGCGAGGCGCAGAAGACGCAGATCATCAGCGCCCATTGCACTTCGGCGATGCGCACCAGAAACCGCTCGGTATCGCCGCGCAGCACCGCGATGATCGGCATCAAAAGGAAGGCGTAGACGGGAATGAAGATCGAATAGATGCCGTATTGCTCGGCCCAGAGCAGGTAATATTGCACCGGCAGGGCGCCGAAGAAGGCAGCGGCAAGCGCCCAATGATCCGCCCGCTTCGTGTTGATCAACGTCACGAATTCGCGCAGAGCCGCAAAGGAGCAGAAGGCAAACAGCAGGATGACACCGGCATGGCCGGCAATGAAGGCGATGCCGATCAGCACCACCATCACCCACCAGGCCTTGATGCGCGCATTCAGGTTTTCGATCGCGGCATTCGATCCGTCGGGCGACAGACGCTGTTCCAGCACGTAGCCGATGACCGAGGCGACGATCAGGACGCCGAAAATGCCAAGAACGAGATGGATCAGATCGGCACTTGCCGCACCCATGCTTAGTCTCCCGCCCGCTTGGGCGCCAACGCTAGCAAGGCCGCTTCGGCTCTTGCCAGGAACTCCGCCTTTTCCTCGGTCTCGCCGATATGCAGCGCCTCACCGAAGGTGACCGTGCAGATCAGCGGAATGGGCACGAACTCACCCTTGGGCATGACGCGATTGAGGTTATCGATCCAGACGGGAATGAGATCGATATCCGGCCGGGCCTGAGCAAGATGGAAAAGCCCGCTCTTGAAGGGCTGCAGCGGCTGATCGGTGAGATTGCGCGTGCCCTCTGGAAACAGGATCAGTGAAGAGCCTGCATCGAGCGCCTGCGTCATCTGGGTGACCGGATCTTCCTTGCGTGCCTCGCGATCCCGCTCGATCAGCACCGCATTGAAGACATCCCGACCGATGAAGCTGTTCAGCGGGGATTTCAGCCAATAATCCGCGCCTGCCACCGGGCGCACGCGTCGGCGCAATCGCGGCGGCAGGACGGTCCAGATCAGGATGAAGTCACCATGGCTGGAATGATTGGCGAAATAGACGCAGCGGCGGGTTTGCATGCCACTCTCGGGCCAGATCGCCCGAACGGCGGTGATGGCCCGCGCAAACAGAACGATCGCCACCGAGACCGGCTTCGCCAGCCATTCGATCGGCGTACCCATTCCTTCCCCAAGGATGTTCTTCCGCAAAGCCTCCATGACATAGAGATATGCGCGTTTCCTCGCCCCCGATAGCCTGCACGCCGGGCTTATCCACAACCCTCACAACCATGAAAAAAGCCCGGCGCAACTCATGTCGCGCCGGGCTTTCGGATTGGCTCTTGGGAGGAGCAAACTCTGTGGCTGCCGCCCTTCTTCAGGGCGGGCAGGCTCAGTCGACGTTGAACACCAGCGGCTTCGCCTGACGGATCGCCTGATGTGCCGTCAGCTTGCCGAGCACCTCATCACTAATCGGACCGTCGACATAGAGAAGCGCGATGGCATCGCCGCCCTGCTTGTCGCGTCCGAGCTGGAAGTTGGCGATATTGACGCCGGCAGAGCCGAGCGTCGTGCCGATGAAGCCGATCATGCCGGGAACGTCGGTATTGGCGATATAGACCATGTGGTTGCCGACATCGGCATCGAGGTTGATGCCCTTGATCTGGATGAAGCGCGGCTTGCCATCCGAGAAGACAGTGCCGGCGACGGAACGCGTCATGCTATCTGTCGTCACGGTCAGCTTGATGTAGCCGTCATAGACGCCAGTCTTGTCGCGCTTGACCTCGGCCAGCACGATGCCCTTTTCCTTGATCATGATCGGCGCCGAAACCATGTTGACGTCGGCAACCTGATTGCGGATCAGGCCGGCAA